>CAYYBA010000023.1:0-11461 GCA_964470205.1 uncultured Gammaproteobacteria bacterium
TGGACATAAACTATAGTACCTGTTGGTGCTAATTGTCTCATCTTAGCATAAGTTGCTTCTTTATTTACGCTGCCATTAGAATTTCTTACAGGAGGGAAACCTAAACAGCCAAGAGTATGATTATATTGAGTATAATGGAATACAGTTCCCTTAGCCATAGAATTATCATTAATACCTGCTTCCAAACCTATTATTCTCATAGCTCTTTTTCCCATTTTTGTAGAATAATATTCTCCACCAATTTTTTCAAAGCCTGACAATGTTGCACCAGAACCTGATCTATTAGCGGTTTTAATATTTCCCATATTGCCTGAACCTGTTTTCATTGTGCTTTGTGCGACTAATTTACCGGTTTTCATGTCAAACAAATAATATCTCTGTCTGTTGGCACTTTGGGTTGTATCAAAGATAGCAAGCATTCCATTGCCTTTATCTTCCAAATTATTGTAGCCTTCTAAGGCGTCAGAAAAAACTTGTAAACTCAAGCCTTTTTTATCTAATTCCATAGATTCATAGAGACCTTGTACACTAAGTAAATCTACTTTTTTATTTTTTAATTCATTAATTTTACTTGTAGTTTCATTAATTTGACTTGTTATATTATCCAGTTTAGATTGGGAAGTTTGTAGGGCTTCGGCTTTGGCTGTTGAAAAAGCTTCTTTGGCAGTGTTTAAACTAGTTAAGGCATTTTGTGTTGCTTCATTGCCATTTGTCATGATTTGTGCTTCAAGACCAGCAATAGTGCTATTAAGACCTTGTATATTAGTTTGTATTTCAGACTTTGTTTTATTTAATTCAGCTAAAGTTTCTTTTAATGCTTTTAATTCAGCTTCCTTTGTTTTTATTTCATCATTGATTTCTTTTTTTCTTGCGATAATAGCAGCATCTCTATCTTCATCACCTTCTTTGCCTGATGGTTCGCCTAAGCTGCTGAGAGAACTTCTTAGTGTAGATAATGTGCTTTCAGTTTGACTGATATTACTGTTTGTTTCTGTTATTTTTAAATTTGTTTCATCAAGTTTTGTATTTTCAGCTGATAAATCGGTATTGGCTTTATCAAGACTTGCTTTCCAAGCTTTAACTTCAGGGCTTTCATTAGCTGTTATTTCATTAAATTCTTGTTGTGCTTTATCAATATTTGTTTGAAGTTCTTTTAATTCAGGAGTGGAGCCGCTACTTATTTGGCTCATATTTTGAAGCTCAGTTTGCTTCTCTTGCTCAAGTTTTGCTTGTAATGCTTCCAAACTTTCAACTGTTTCAGGCATAGATGTTTGTTTATCGGCATTATTGTCATCATCGGATGCTGGTGCATAATTTTTGCTGCTAGATCTACTTCTACCATTGCTGCTGATAGGATTAGAGGCAGAATTTTGCATTTCCGCTGTTTTCGCTGTATCTGTTTGGGCAGTTTCTATACCCAAGTTTCCAAAAAGACTTGACATATCCTCTATTGTCAAATCATCACTGTTGCCGTCATTTGCGCAATGCATGCCAAGTTCTTCTGCAGATAGAAAACCGTCCGGGTCTGTATCTAATGCTTGAAACACTCTCTTTTTATCTTCATCAGACAGCCCGCTCCAGGAAGTTAATTCGCTGTCATCCACTTCAACTAATTCATCCTCATTGCTTGTTTCGCTGCTTGTTGCGGAAGTTTTTGGCGGATTTGTTTTTGAAGCTAATAAATTATTTAAAAGATATAAAAATTCGGTTTGGTTTTTGCCAACCAAGCTGCTTAAACTTATTCCGCTCAATACTGAATCCAAGGACATTTAAATATACTTTCTTAATAATATATCTTATATATATAAAAAAGATATACTAATAAAAAGTGCTATTTTTTGAGATAAATGTTAAGAAAATTAATATTATATGGGCTATAAATCAAGGTCTTTGTTGGCTTTAAATGCATCAACAAGACCCAATATCGCCCACAAACCCTTTATAAACCTTTGCAGTTGTTTAATATCAACTAAAGAATGGTTCAAACCTTTTAACGCGAAGTAGTTGTTTTCATTGAAAATTGCAAAAAATACTTTATTTTCAAAGAATGCAGCTCCGACGTTTGTTTTAAAAATATGCCTTAGTTTCTTAAATGCTTCTATAACATCTTTTGTCAGCAGATATTTTGTTTCACCGGGTTCATTTGAATAAATTCTAAACATTCGGCCGAATTCCTCATCATCTAAATTTACCGGCTTCAAATTGGGGATAGGCGCTCTCAAATCTTCCGATATAACACTACGCCCGTTTAACTTTTTTAGTAAATTAAATGTACAAAAAATTCCGCAGCATTTTTCTTTTGTATCGGAATTTGCGTGAAGATAATTCAACTGAATTTTTAATATTGAAACATGGATATCCTTGTATACCCCTTCAAGATTTGTTTCAATTGAGCCTAAACCGTAATTATTGACAAGGCCTGATTGTACCAAATCGCTTAAATCTACTGCGGAGTTTTCATTCCATTCAAAATTTCCAAACAAATTTAAAACAGCACGTATAATTTTTTTCCTGGTTTTTTTAAGATATTCGTTAGAAATAAAATATTTAACCGAAAAGTAAACAGCAAAAAATAAAATTGCGCTGTAAATCAATATAAATTTTATGGCGTTATCGTCTTCAAAACAGGTTATCCCAAGTACAATAAGTATAAGCCACAAAGCCGTTAAACAGATTCTTAAATACCATAAAGTCCTAAGTTTTTGTTTTCTTTTTTTATCTAAACTTTGGAGTTTTGGCGAAATAACTCCCTGGTAATATAGAAGGGAGTTTCTGTCAATATCCTGAATATGTTCCAACTGCTATCCTATGCTCCTGTTTTTTTAATTATACAAAATTTTTTCAAAATACACAAGCTATTTATTTTCCGGCATCAGAATTCTTCTTTGAAATTCTTCCATTTTTCTGTAATCGCCCCTGTTTAAGCCCGCCTTTTTCCCCAAGAAATCAAAAGTTGCAGATTCTAAATCACACAAAGTTAAGGTGGATGTACAATTTTCTCCGATAAAGCGTGGCCACAGAAAAGGTTCTTTTAGTTTATTTGATACAAATTCTATAATAACCCCCCAGCCATGGTTTTTTCTTGTTTTCTCGCTATTTCTATAAGCCCCGTCACGTTCCGTATAGTTGTATCTTGAAATTTTGATGGTGTCGCCATCCGTAAGCTTTTTTATCACAGGTATCTCAAGGAACTGTTTGTAATTTTCAAATACCCCTTTTAAATAGCCGGTATCAGTGTTGGGGATTTTTCCTTTGTACATTTTGGAATCTATTATCAAATTTGCCTTAAACGAAATATATTGCATAGTCTTTTTAAACCTATAAATAAAATAAATTGCCCCTTTACTTTTATAAGATTTAATGTTATATTAATAACTATAAGTTGGCTATAGGTTAAAGGCTTGCTCTTAGAGCTTAATTTTGGTAATTCGTGGAATATAAGTTTAATAACAAATATATAAAAAGTAAGGCTACGCCTGGCAGTTGGCGCAGAGGCTATGATTATTTTAAACAAAATCAAGTTGAGGAAATTTCTCTTGATGATGATACTGTAACTGGCAAAATTAAGGGGAATTACAAGGCTTATTACGAAACATCCCTGCATTTTAGCGATAAGGACGTTATCCCCAAATGCACCTGTCCCTTAAGCGAACCCTGGTGCAAACATGCCGTAGCGCTTGCCCTGACTTCTTTTCGCGACCATCTCTGGGACGAGTATTTATATGAAAAACACGACATTGAACCTGTTTTAGAAGATGAAAACCTGCCGATGTGCGAAAATCCACAGGGGAGCTATATTTTTCACTTTAATCCTAAAAGACGCCAGAATTTTTTCTCAATTTTGGTGCAGGATAGAGAAACAAAACGCATCATGAGGGATTTAGAAGGGGTTTTTAAAAAAGTTTTAGAGAGACAAAAAACAGAACAGGGTTTTGAATTGAATATAGCAGAGAAGCTTGAAGCAAAAATGTTTCACCTGCTTTTAAAACAGTCAAGACTTGACAAAAAATCCGGCTGGTACGATGTTCATATAAATAAATTTGATGAATTTTTCCAGCTTATGGCAAAATTGGAAGATGTAGTTGACGCTAAAACGCACAATAAAATTAAATTCTCAGATAACATCTGGCAGCTGTGTTTGTCTGTTGATATAACGTATATCGGCAATATTCTTCTCTTTTTATATTGGTCAAGAGAAGAAAATGATGAAATTTACCCGTTTGAAGATGTCAGATATTTTTCAAGACAATTGAAATGGGGAAGATACAAGGACATAATTTTTCAAACAGAGGCACAGGTGTCTGTTTTGCCGCAGTATTTGACAAAATCTTCTTTCACGGAAATGAAAGATATGGAAGGCGGCAAATTTGTTTTTGAAGAACTCCCAAAACTTAAAGAACAAATTAATGTCGAACTTTCAAAGGAAATGGAAAAACTCACCTACGAAAAACGTCCGCCCAAATGCATCGTTGAATTGGGTGTGGATTATGACCAATCATTAAAAGCGGCTCTGGAATTTGAATATGACGGTGTCAGGGTTCAATATGCAAGAGTGCCAAAACCGCCTTATATTACTGTTAAAGACCCCTCTAGAGATTTATTGTATTGGGTTAAAAGAGATTTGGATTTTGAAAACAGGGCCTATCAAATGCTTTTGGCTTGCAGATTTGCCCCTATGCAAACCAATAATCTTGTTTTAGAAAAAGAAAACGCAATTGATTTCTATAACTACTATATGCCCCAAGCGGGTGCCGGCTGGGAATTTATTGAAAAAGATGATTTAAGTTTTTACAGAGTTGCAAAGAAAGATTTGGAATTATATGCCGATGTTGATTTTGGGGCAGACACAACAGACAGGTTTGAGATTGAACTTTATGCAAAAGTGGGGAATGAAAGGGTTGAATTTGAAAAAATTCAGGATTTAGTGTACGACGGCGTTAAATATTATTCTTCAAGAGAATTCGGGCAGACAGCAATTCCCGAGGACAATATTTATAACCTTATGAAATCTTTTAACACTTATGATGCCTATAAAAACGAAGAAAACAGATATATTGTAAAAACTTACCGTGCAGGCGTTATAAGCGAAATGGAAAATATGAAGGTGACACTTAAAATGTCACGCAAATTTGCAAATTTCTGGAAAGAAATTTCGACATTTTCAAATATGGAAAACACATCCCTACCCAAAAACAGCATTGCACACTTGCGCGAATATCAAACAAAAGGCTACAGCTGGCTTTGGTTTTTATATAAATATGGGCTTAACGGTATTTTGGCGGATGATATGGGTTTAGGAAAAACAGTTCAGGCATTAACACTTCTGCAAAAAGCAAAAGAAAAAGACCGCAGAAAGCCGACTTTAGTTGTATGTCCCACCTCTGTTGTTTTTAACTGGGAAAATGAAATCGAAAAATTTTCGCCTGACCTTAACTATTTGATTTTGACAGGCGTTGACAGAAAACAAAATTTTAAGAAAATTAAAGATTACGATATTGTAATTACAAGCTATGCCTTAATCAGGCGCGATGTCAGCGATTTAAAGAAATTTAATTTCAGATATGTTATTTTAGATGAATCTCAAAATATTAAAAATGCAACGAGCATTACGGCAAAAGCCGCAAAAATGCTTAAGGCAGACCATAAATTGGCGCTTTCAGGCACACCGATTGAAAACAGGCTTGAAGAACTTTGGAGTGTATTTGATTTTCTAATGCCCGGATTTTTGTTTGACCAAAGTGACTTTGCAACAAGGTATGTTAACCCCATAATTGAGCGGCAAGACAAACTTGTTGAAAGACGCTTGAAATCTCAAATTTATCCTTTTATCTTACGCCGTATGAAGCGCGATGTTGCAAAAGACTTGCCTGATAAAATCGAAAACGTTGCGTTTTGCGAACTTACACCCGACCAAAAAGATTTATACATGCAGGTATTTGACTCTACAAAAGAAGAATTGTTTAAAAGCATTGAAACAGTCGGGCTTGAAAAATCAAGAATGTCTATATTTTCTGCCCTTTTGCGCTTAAGGCAAATTTGCTGCCACCCCAGATTGTACGATAAAGAAAACAAACTCGGCATAAATGAAAGCGGTAAGTTCGAACATTTGCAATCAATGCTGGAAGAAATTATATCAGAAGGGCACAGAATACTTCTCTTCAGCCAATTTGTCTCAATGCTTGATATTGTAAGCGACTGGCTCAAAGAAAAAGATATTAAGCACGAGTATCTGTCAGGCAAAACAAAAGACAGGCAAAAGGTTGTTGAAAGCTTTAATAACGATGCCACAATTCCCGTGTTCTTAATTTCCTTAAAAGCAGGCGGTACGGGCTTGAATTTAACAGGGGCAGATTATGTTATCCATTATGACCCCTGGTGGAACCCGGCAGTTGAAGATCAGGCAACGGATAGGGCCTATCGTATCGGTCAAACGAAAAAGGTGTTTGTTTATCGCTTAATTACAAAGGGTACTGTTGAAGAAAAAATCCAAAAACTTAAGTCTAAAAAACGCTCACTTGTTGATAGCGTAATTTCAATAGATAGAAATATTGCAAAAACGCTTACCTATGAAGATATTAAGGATATTTTCTCGGTGTAGTTTATTACCACGGGTAATCGTCCGCAATTCTCCAGCCATCTTTTAGAATAAGCGCTGTGCAATAAATGCCGTTTGAATTTTTATTGCAAGAATTATAGTTAGAGTTCATCAAATCTGCTCTTGTATAACTATACGCCCAGGGCATAAATTTCCCGTTAAAATTACTGTCCGGAGTCCTGTAAAATATGTAATAAGTAAAATAAAATATGTCTTTGCCCACCATGTTGGGTTTTTTATCGCCATTTATATCAATTATTATTCGCGCTGTTTTTTGGAGTGCATTTTCAGATTCCCCATTTTGAGCTATGACACCGATTAAAACGCCATCCGTTAAATAAAATCGTGCAACATTAGACCCATGGGTGTAGGGACCCGAATTATCTAAATAATTATATGCGAACTTGCAATCATTTTGTGTTTTTATACCGCAATTTTTTGAGACCTTTAAATATGGAATTAAATATTTATTTGCAAAATCTTCACTTTTGCCATCTTCAATTTCCCAACCCCCTATAGGCCCTTCGTTTACTATTGCAAGACTTGTTGTATTCGCAAGTGCGGAGTATGCTTTTTTAAGCCGTATAACAGTTTGATGTTTTTGATAATTTTGTACAACAGAAGGAATGGTAAGCGCTGCAACTACACCAATTATAGCCAAAGTTATTAAAACTTCCGCCAAGGTGAAGGCGAAGCTTGAGTTTGATTGTACAGGCAGCAAGTTAAAGCCCGTTTTATTTAATACCTCCCTGGCTGCTTTATTACTCCTTTTCATTTCTTACCTTTCGATTTATCATAATTCAATTATAGCAAATTTGCTTTTGTTTTTTCAACATAATAAATTGCTCGTTTATTTGTATGATTTTTTTTGACTAAGCTAAAAAAATCATTAAATTTAATGTATTAAAAAACGATATTAAATAGTATTATGCCCTTTAGTTACAGATTGCAAAAGTTACTTGAAATACGTATCCACAAGAAGGAAATCCAATTGCTTGTGGTCGTAAAAGCTCAAGCGGAAGTTAACAGAATTGAGATTTTAATAGCAAAAAACAAAGTCAGAATTAAACAAACCATAGTAGATATGCGAAAATCAGACCCCTTAATGTACGACGGTTTTGATAAATATTTGAAACATTTATACGAAATTGAAGAACAGCTAATAGAAGAATTAAAAAAAGCCGTTGAAATTTTAAGGCGGGAGCAAGAAATCTTAAAAGAACGGGAAAAAGAAGTTAAAGTATTGGAAAAACATAAAGAAAACAAGAAAGAAGAATTTAGAAAAGAAGAATTGAAACAGGAAGAAAGACTTTTGAACCAAATAGGTTCCCAGCGCCATTACGCAAGAAGTCAGGAAACAAAAGCAGAAACAAAGGAAGATTAATGTTAATTAACCCTCAAGACCAGCAAAAAAAAGATTTTATGAGCAGCCTTGCAAATTCATTGCAGGGGGGGAATACTAATTATGAATTGGGCGACCCTGATGTGCAAAGTGGCGCCATACAAGAAATCCCGCAAGGTGTAAGCTTTAATGACGAACTTATAAAAATTATGCAAAATAATATTATTACGGATTTTCCCTTCAAAGATGAGGATTTCGCGCAAACTTTTCAATTTGACACAGTTAAAATCAGCAGGGACGACGCACAGTTTTTTATAGATGTTTTGGAAAAAAATAAAATTATCCAGGTGGCAGAAGATGTAATACCAATAACGCTTAATCTTGCGCCGAACATAACAAATACAGGGGAAGCAAAAAGCGTCAGGGCAACACAAACAATTATGGAAATGCTTGAAATTGCAAATACAAAAAATAAACCTTTAAGAATTGATTTTGATAATAATATAACGGTTGTCTTAAAAACAAATAAAGAAGGAAAAATTAATGCTCAATTTTACCCAAACGATAAGATTGCGGAAGAATATTTAAAGAATAATATACAATCTCTGCGCCAAACTTTTGATGACAAACAAATACCTTACGTGGAGCTGGATTACAAACAATCAAGGCAACAACAAAATAACCGCCAACAACAAAAGGAGAAAAAAGAATGAAAGATGCTTATGTAAATGCCTTAAATACTCAATATGCTTCAAGAGACTGGATGGATGCCACATCTGAAAACATGATTAATTTATATACACCGGGGTATCGTGAAAACCAGGCTACGTTTAAAACATTTTTAGGCCACGCCTCCCTGGAAGGGTATTTGCAAAACCAGTCCCAGGGAAAATCAATCCCCGGTACATCGCCTGAAAACGTTTTTTTGGAAGGCAAAGGCTTTTTTGTTGTAAGAAATGAAAACGGCTCTTTGGGCTATACGCGTTTGGGCGAATTTAAATTCGGCGGCGACGGAGTTTATAAAGCATCAGATGGAAGCAAAGTTCAAGGGTACGTTTTAAATGATAAGGGTGAGGTTATGAGCGGCACTAAAACACTCACCGATGAAGCCTTCAATGAAACGCTTGCAAACGGCGGAGCTATGAGCATTCCTACCACTGAAATTAAACTTTGGATTGACCCTGACAACGGAAAATATCTGGGCAAATATGATGAATATGAAATAAAAGGCGACGGAGTTTTATATGGCAAAAGCAACAACGGTAAAGATTTAACGCCTTTATATAAACTTTCTATTATGAATTTCCACAACCCTCAGGAACTTTTCCAATATAAGGAAGGATATTACGCTGAAACTGAAGAATCCGGCAAAGCTGTTGCAGGCAGGGGTGAAGTAAGAAGCGGGCTTTTGGAACTTTCCAACATAGATTTTAAAGCAAATTTAACCTACTATCAACAGGCTAAAATGCAATTGGAATTAACAAATTCGCTTATTAAAAGTTATAAGGAACTTCTGCAAAACGCAATAGCGCTAATGCAATAATTATTTTGCCTGTTTTTCTTTTATCTCAAATTCATATCCAAGAAAATCAAGAATTTCCTGGACTGTTTTGAATTTTATTGTTTCTGTACTCAACATACGCGACAGGCTTGCTATGTTGATATTTTTAATGCCTTTAGTTTGCATTATACGGGTCATTTTAGACATAGAAAGGCCGTTTTTTAGCAGTATTATTTGTATTTCTTTTTTAATATCAAGCATAACTGCAATAATACCTTATATTTACTTATATTGACAAATTTAAAAGGAATGTTATTATAAATGTATAAATTGTTAATATTTTTGATAATAAATATTTAGGAGTAAAGAATGAAAAAAGAGGGCTTTACGTTGGCGGAAGTATTAATTACATTAGCTATTATCGGGGTCGTTGCAGCATTAACAATCCCTGCGGTAATTAAGAATTACCAAACCCAGGTGTATGATAGAGCCCGCCAAAAGGCCTTAAAATCAATAGGTGAAGCAGGAAAAATTATGGCAGTTCAAAACTTTATAAACAATGCCGCAAGTGCCGAAGATTTTGTTAAAAACTATTTACCAAGATATCTTAAAATTACAAAAACCTGCGCTAACGCCCAGGATTGCCACTTCCCAAGCACCATTAAAACAATGTTCCAAACAACAGTTAACACCCCGACACAGTGGAACCAGCTAAACTCAAATATTTACGGATACAAGCTTGTAAACTCCTCATCCAATAGATCATACTTTTTCACAACAGCAGACGGATATGCCGTTAACCTTTTTTACAACAGAAACTGTGTCTCGGGCTATCAGGAATTGCCATACCTCTGCGGATATGCCTATACTAACGTATGCATCCACTTTTCAGGCACCAGGGGCTGTTTTAACGCCCTTTACGATATGAACGGCTTAAAACCCCCGAACCAAATGGGTAAAGATATTGGTTTTGTAACAGTGTTTTATCCGGGAATTGACACCATTGCCGTTGCCCCGGGTATAAGCGAAGATATTTCCACAACAACATACACAAACGCTAACGGTATATCTTACTGTAAAGGCCTTGGAAACGAATACAATTTGCCTTCAATGGATGAACTTTCAGGCATGCAAATAAACAGAGACCTTATAACAAATATAACCTCCGGTGAGCTTTGGTCCGGGTCGCCTATTCCGAGCTACGCCACTTATGTGTGGTTCGTCGGCAGCGATGGGCACCGCAGTTGGGGTAGTCGCGGCAATAGCACCTATGTTCGCTGTGTTAAGAGGTAACTTTTTCATCATTTTTATTGGCAGAGGCATTTCTTTGGCGTTTGTAGCCGTAAATGAAATAAATTATAATGCCTATAATAACCCAAATCGGGAAAAGTATTGCAGATGTTGTTAAAAATTTCATTGAATAAATCATTAACCCGCCGCAGAATAAAACACCTAAAATAGGAAACAGCGGCACAAAGGGCACTTTAAAGGCACGCGGCCTGTCGGGGTCTGTTTTTCTTAAAATTAAAACCGCAATACACACGATTATAAATGAAGCGAATGTGCCGAAATTGCAAAGTTCTGCGGATATGTTAATATCCATAAAAAGTGCTCCTATAATAACCACAATCCCTGAAAGCCAGGTTGTTATGTGAGGAGTTTTGTATTTTTTATGCACGGTTTGCAAGCTTTTTGGCAAGAAATTGTCGCGGCTCATTGCAAATAAAATTCTTGTTGTGCCAAGCTGATAAACCAATAACACTGATGTCAAGCCTGCTAAAGCGCCTACGGATATAAATCCCGCAATCCAATCTTGCCCTACCGTTGTCATGGCAGCTGAGATTGGTGCTAAAGTATTAATTTTATCAAGCGGTACAATGCCTGTTAAAACAAGTGCGCATAAAACATAAATTACGGTGCATATAATAAGAGTGCCGATAATACCTATGGGAAGGTTTTTTTGCGGGTCTTTTGTTTCCTCGGCCGCGGTTGAAATGGCATCAAAGCCAATGTAAGCAAAAAA
>CAYYBA010000023.1:11471-19224 GCA_964470205.1 uncultured Gammaproteobacteria bacterium
GATTATAAAAGCGCCTATAAAAATTCCTTCAAAGCCGTTAGGGGCAAAGGGTGTCCAGTTTTCGGGCCTAATATAAAAAATCCCTGTTATAATAAAAAGTGCTATTACCGCAAGCTTTAAGAAGACCATAATTGTTGCCATTGTAGTTGATTCTTTAATACCTCTTACAAGCAAAAGGGTTATGAAAAAGATTAAAACAATCGCAGGCAAATTTAAGCATACAGGTATAAACCCTAATAGCCTCGGTATTTCAGTCAGGGGGTCGAGCCCTTCTTTTGTATATAAAATTGAAGCGGTTCTGTAATCATTCACAAGCCACAGAGGCGGATTAACAAGCCACGATGGCAGAATATGGGAGAATCCTTTTAAAAATTCCAAAAAATATCCTGTCCATGCGGCGGCAACCGTTATATTGCCGATAGCGTATTCCAGCATCAAAATCCAGCCTATAACCCATGCCATAAATTCGCCCATAGTAGCGTAAGTATAAGTATATGCGCTGCCCGCAACGGGAATCATGGATGCAAATTCGCTGTAACAGAGGGCAGAAAAAATACATACTATCATTGCAATTATCATAGATACAACAAGTGCGGGCCCTGCACCTGCGCCCTCAGGACCGCCAACTGCGGCTATACCTATAATTGTAAAAATTCCTGTCCCTATAACGGCACCTATGCCAAGCATAATAAGGTCAAATGCGCCCAGTGTTTTTTTTAAGTCAGATTTTTCAGCTGCTCGCAAGAATTCATCAGGCGATTTTTTGGTTAAAAGGTTTTCTATAAATTTTTTAACAACCCTTATTTCATTGCTCATTTTTGTCCGTTTTCCTTTTTTGCCTGTAACCGTAAGAGAAGTATATTGCAATACCCAGAATTAGCCACAGAGGGAACAAAAATCTTGAGGTTGTTAAGAAGTGCATAGAATAAAACATTAAACTGCCGCAGCATATAATTCCCAAAAGAGGAAACCAGGGTGAAAACGGTACTCTGAAAGGCCTGTGTCTTTCGGGGTCTGTTTTTCTTAAAATTAAAACTGCAACACACACAATTATAAAAGATGTGAATGTGCCGAAATTACAAAGTTCTGATGCAACGCTTATATCCAAAAAGAATGACCCTATAATGCAAATAATGGCAACAAGGGCTGTTATAATCCAGGGAGTTTGGAATTTTTTATGCACGGTTTGCAAGCTTTTTGGCAAGAAATTGTCGCGGCTCATCGCGTATAAAATCCTTGAACCTGCAAGCATCATAACCAAAAGAACCGAAGTCAGCCCCGCCAGAGCACCTATTGATATAAGCCCTGCAATGGAATTCTGACCTACATAGCTCATGGCATGTGCTATCGGGGCTTTAATATCAATCATACTAAGCGGCATAACACCTGTTAAAACAAGCGCCACAAGGACGTATGCTATGGTGCAAATAATAAGAGAACCTATAATGCCGATAGGCAGGTTTTTTTGCGGATTTTTGGCGGTTGCGATGGCGTCAAACCCTACATAAGCAAAGAAAATTAAAAAAGCTCCCATAAAAATACCTTCAAAGCCGTTAGGGGCAAAGGGTGTCCAGTTTTCGGGCTTAACATAAAAAGAACCCGCTACAATAAAAAGCAATATAACAAGCATTTTAATTGCAACCATAATACCTGCCATTTTGGTTGATTCTTTAATGCCTTTTATTAAAATTGAGGCAACCACAAGCGTTATTAAAATGCCGGGAAGATTCATCGCAAAAGGAATTCCGGCAATGGTGGGAATTGAACCTTCCGCACCTTTTTCAATTGCAATTTTTGCTGACATATAATCATTTATAAGCCAAACCGGAGGGTTTGTAAGCCAGGAAGGCAAAAAGTTTGAAAAACCTTTTAGAAACTGTATAAAATATCCGGTCCATGCAGACATTACGGCAATGTAGCCCAGGAGATATTCAAGCATTAAAACCCAGCCTATAACCCATGCCATAAATTCGCCCATAGTAGCGTAAGTGTATAAATATGCGCTGCCTGCAACGGGAATCATAGATGCGAATTCGCTGTAACACAGGGCCGAAAAAACACATGCTAAAGCCGCTAAAATCATTGAAACTACAAGCGCGGGTCCTGCTCCTAAGCTTTGTGTTCCGCCAACGGTTGCAATACCTACAATTGTAAAAATTCCGCTTCCGATAAGAGCACCTACGCCTAGCAAAATAAGATCGAATGCACCGAGTGTTTTCTTTAAACCTGCGCTATCTGCGGCTTTTATCATATCATCGGGGTTTTTTGTTCTGACCAGGTTGTTAAAAAAGTTTCTTGTGGCTTTTAATTCTTCTCTGTTTATTTCTTTGGCTAAGTTAAGTTCTTCCAGATTGTTCATTTTTGTTGCTGCTCCTTACTTTTTACACAGGGGGAAACCCATTTTCTCTCTTTGTTCCACATACAGTTTGGCAACATTATGTGCCATTTTTCTTATTCTGTTAATATAATTTATTCTTTCATCTTTGCTTATAACACCCCTGGCATCAAGAAGGTTAAACGTGTGAGAGCATTTTAAGGTGTAATCATAGGCAGGTAAAACTATTTTGTTATCAATGCATTGCAGTGCTTCGTTTTCGCAAAGGTCAAATATTTTAAAAAGCCGCTGCGGTGTTGAAAATTCGAAGTTATATTTTGATTGTTCAATTTCGTTCTGCAGATAAATTTCCCCGTATTTAATTTCATTATTCCACATAACGTCATAAACAGTATCTTTATTTTGCAGATACATTGCAATACGCTCCAACCCGTACGTTAATTCAAGCGCTACAGGCTTTACGTCCAGTCCTCCGACTTGCTGAAAATATGTAAATTGGGTAATTTCCATACCGTCAAGCCATACTTCCCAGCCAACCCCTGCAGCTCCTAGTGTAGGGCTTTCCCAGTTATCTTCAACAAAACGCACATCATGTTCTTTTAAGTTAATGCCCATGGCTTCCAAAGATTTTAAATAAATATCCTGGGCGTTATCGGGCGACGGTTTTAAAATAACCTGGTATTGAAAATAATGCCCGAGCCTGTTTGGATTTTCGCCGTATCTGGCGTCTGTGGGGCGGCGGCATGGTTCAACCATAGCAGTTGAATAAGGTTCAGGACCTAATGCACGTAAAAAAGTTGCGGGGTTCATGGTGCTGGCGCCTTTTTCAATATCGTAAGGCTGTTGAATTATACAGCCATAATCAGACCAATATTTAGATAGATTCAAAATTAATTCTTGCAGTGTTAACGCCATAATAATTATTCTATAATAAAATAATAATTTTTCAATAAAAATGTTAAGTTTCTATTGAAAAAGGTTAAGAATATGTTATAATGATTTAGGTTGTTTGTGTAAGAATATTTAAAAAAATGTCAATTTTAATACTCTTAATTTAGAAAATCGGCAGGACGGAGAAAGAATTTTATGAAAAATTTGTTAAAAACTCGTGTAACGAAGTTTAAATTGGCACACAAAGATAACTTTACATTCACAACGCCGAAAGCGTTCACTTTAGCCGAAATTCTTATTACTATTGCTATTATAGGTGTTATTGCCGCCCTTACAATACCTTCTGTTATCAAGAATTATCAAAAACATGCCGCAGCAGTGAGGCTTAAAAAAGCATATGATGTCATAGCCCAGGCTATGCTTGCAGCAGAAGCCGAACATGGTGCTATGGCAAACTGGGATATGGGCTGCAGCGCGGCAGCCTCACCTTATGAAGGAGACCCCAGTGCAACAATTCACATTTGTGAAGACCCTACTGTTTTTATCCAAAAATATTTAATACCGTATGTTAAAGTGGGAAGATATTGTGACAGCGTTAATGCGGCTAAGGGCTGTCCTGCATTTAGTTATAAGACCTTAAACGGTAAAGGACCTTACAGCTTTGGTCCTTCAAGAGACTACCCTATGATTTATCTGGTGGATGGCACAAGAATAACAGTTATGATTTTTAACCTGTGGTATACGGAAGCCAGCACGGGTGCCCTTATAGTTTCATATAAGCGTGCCCAATTATGGGTAGACACAACAGGAGTGGCAGGGCCTAACACCGGTGGAAAGGACGTTTTTAACCTTTATCTTATGATGGATTATATGGGCCAATCCGGCTTAAAGCTGGGTAATGGCTATTCTGCAGATATTAGCCGTCAATATCATTGTAACAAAAAAGATAAAACTGCCGGTGCAGGTGTGTGGTGTGCTGAACTTATTGCAAAAGACGGCTGGCAGATAAAATACGACTGGTAGGTAAGTTTTTGTAAAACAGACGTTTTATTTAAGATTCACAACCGTAACGCCGTCACCGCCTTCACTTCTTTCGCCTGCTCTATATTTTGCGACATAGGGTGAAGTGATTAAATGTTCGCGCACTGCACGGCGTAAATCTCCGCTGCCTATACCGTGTATAATTATGACTTCACTAAGATTTTTGAGTACTGCGAGATCTAAATACATATCTAGAGCTTGAATCGCTTCATGCACTCTGGCACCTCTTAAATCAAGTTTGTTTGAAACTTGCGCTGATGCACCCGGAATATTTTCAGGCATTTTTTCTTGTTGTCTTTTAACTTTCTTATTTGTTTTTGCAACATCATCTTTTTTTAATGTTGCTTTCATAAGCCCTATTTGCACCTGAATGTTATTTTTAGCGTCCGGAAGGGATAGCAAAACACCCACCTGCTCAATATTTTTAATTAAAACGCAATCTCCCACCCTGATTTTATACCAATCAACATCCTCATATATTTTTGTCACTTTTTGAGCGTCTTTGCTCATTTTCCCGCCGATTTCTTTTTCAATGTCGGCAAGTTTAATATAGGCCTTGCGTGCGGCTTGGGCAGAATTGCTTTTCTTTAGATAATCGAATGTTTCTTTAATTTCTTCTCTCACCTGTTCAAAATAATCGCGATATTTTTTCCTGAAATTATCAAGAGCGCTTCTTTTGCCCTGCTTAATTTCATCAAGTTTTTCTTCAAGCTGTTTTTGAGTTTGTTCTATAATTTTATTTTTTTCATCTATATCTTTATTTTTTTCATACCAATCCCTGTAAACATTTTGCATTTTTTCAAGAATTTCTACACTTGAACCTGCATTAAATTCTGGGCAATTTCAAGCGCGTTTGAACTGCCTGCAATCCCGATAACAAGCCTGTAAGTTGGACGCAGAGTTGAAGAATCAAATTCGACAGATGCGTTTTTAAAATCTTTATCCTTATATTCCAAAAGTTTTAATTTGCCTAAATGGGTTGTTGTTATAGTTAAAATATTATTTTTAGCAAGATATGTTAAAATAGCCTCGGCAAGGGCTCCACCTTCAACGGGATCTGTTCCCTGACAAAGTTCGTCAAATAAAACCAGGTCTGTATCTTGCGCTTTATTTAAAATTGCTGCAATATTTGTTATGTGGGCTGAAAATGTTGATAAACTCTGCAAAATATCTTGCTCCTGAACAATATCCGCCCAAATATTCTTAAACGGATAAATTTCGCCATGCAGGCATGGGATGTGCATTTCACACATAGTCATTAAAGTCAAAAGCCCTGCTGTTTTTAAAACAACGGTTTTACCTCCGGTGTTTGAACCTGTAACAATTAAAGATATGTAGTCTTTGCCTATTTCAATATTATTTTTAACAATATTTTGCACAATTCCAACCAAAAGAGGAGGGTACGCCCCCTGCAGCCTGATTATGTTTTCATCCGTTAAAACGGCAGGCGTTGCATGCAATACATTTGCATACTTTGCTTTTGCAAAAATAAAATCAAGCTCTACTAAAGTATCCTGATTTATAATTAAATCAGAAGAATGCGAATGTATTTCTTCGCTTAATCGCATCAGAATTTTTTCAATCTCAGCATTTATTTCAGCGTTTAACTGCTGGATTTTATTCCCTAACCCCACAATTTCAACGGGTTCTATTAAAAATGTCTGTCCTGTTATTGAAACATCATGGACAATTCCATGTATTTTGTTTTTATCCGTAGCTTTTACCTGAAAAACAGCGCGGTTATTTCTTATTGTGTGTATGTTGTCTTGCAGGTGCGAGCAAAATTCCTGATCTGAAAGCATCTGGGATATCTTATCCTCTAAATTTTGTTTCTGGCTTGCATATGCTACTCTTAATTGTCTCAATTCTTCACTTGCAGAATCTAAAACATTCAGGTCTTTGTCAAATGTGAGGGAAATTTTTTCTTCAAATTCTTTGTTTGCAATAAGTTTTGCACAAAATTCCACAAGAGAATTTTCTTTTTCTCTTAAAAAATCTTTTATTAAACGTGCATTTTTAAATGTTTTTGCGCAATCGCATATCTCTTGAGCATTTAATTGTGTCTGCTTTAAAATTTCTTTTATATCTGCTATAAAATCAAGAGGCAGGGGCTTTAAGTGTCCGCTTTCATCAAGCCTTTTGCGCGCATCCGTTACCATTAAAAGCCCGCGTTCAATTGCTTCTTTATCGGTTTTCGGGATAGTTTCAAGACACCTTGTTTTACCCAAATCCGTTACGGCATAAGATGATAACTTATTCAAAATTTTGTCAAGTTCAAGGGATAAATGATTCTTATCTAAATTATACATGATTTCACTCTCTCCATCGTTGCATTTTGGCTTAAGTCCCACTCTCTTTTTGTGATTCTTATAACCTTGTAACCACAGCGCTCAAGAATTGCCTGTTTTTTCATATTTGTAAATCTTGGTCTTATTTCATCAGCAACTCCGTCGCATTCAATAACTGTTTTATTGACTAAAATATCCATACTAACCCCTGCGCATTCAACCCCTGCATACGGGCTAAAACCTTCTTCTTCCAGGGCATAAAATACTTCTTGTTCAAAATCGTTTTTAAATTTATTTATATGTTCGCCCACGGACTTTATAGTTTCCTCCTGATTTTTAACGTATTCAAGGTAATCTCTTAAAAGTCCGGGCTGGATATCACACAGTTCTTTTGAAACAAAATTTATACTCTCTTTTCTTGCACGCGTTATTGCAACGTTAAACAAATTGTGTTTTTGCAAAAACATAAGGCTTTGATAACGTGAATTCGGAGCAATGGTCCATGAAATAAGCATAATATCACGCTCATCGCCCTGAAATGTATGTGCAGTACCTACTTCAATTTCATGCTGCAAGATTGTTTCTTGTGAAAAGGAGCGTATTATATCTTGCTTTAAAAGTTCAACCTGTGCGCGGAAGGGAGAAAGTATCCCTATGGTTGTTTTTTTATGTTTTTCATCACTTATAATATCGCGCAATTTTTTTATTAAACATTCAGCCTCTGCAGTGTTTCTTGTTGCATCCAAATCAACCTTTGAATCTTTTACTGTTACCAGCTGCACCGTTTTTTCATTGTTAAAGAAAGGTTTCATTATTTTTATTCTTCCGCCGTAAAATTCGCGTGAAGAAAATTCAATTATAGGTTTTTGGGAGCGGAAATGTTCATCCAACAAAACAGGATCCGTGGAATAATAATTTGCCAAATCGAACATGGAATTTGTTCTGAAACGCCACATTAGCTGGTATTTATCTTCAATATTGTATTGGTTTAAAAATGATTGTTCTTTTGCTTTTTCTAAAAAAGACAAATGCGGCAATTGGTTGTCATCACCCACAATTACAGCGCGTTTGGCACGGTATAAAATGGGAAAGCAGCTTGCAATATCGCACTGGGAAGCTTCATCTATGATTACAACGTCAAAAAGACCCGATTTTAAGGGAAGTGAATTTGAAATAGCGTACGTTGTGGTGCACCAAC
>CAYYBA010000024.1:0-18482 GCA_964470205.1 uncultured Gammaproteobacteria bacterium
TCACGTCTGATTAAAAGACGAAGCGTAGCGTCTGATGTATGCGAATCAAAAAGAGTCTTTGTAAACGATATTTTGGCAAAACCCGCCAAACAATTGAAGGTGGGGGATATTATAAAAATTGAATACCACACAAAGACTGTGGTTTTTAAAGTTTTAATTGTACCCGAAGGCAATGTGGCGGCACAAAGCGCATCAGAGCTTTATGAAGAAATTCCTATCCTTAAATAATTCCTCCCATAA
Source organism: uncultured Gammaproteobacteria bacterium (assembly GCA_964470205.1). Taxonomy (GTDB): domain Bacteria; phylum Cyanobacteriota; class Vampirovibrionia; order Gastranaerophilales; family Gastranaerophilaceae; genus CAYYBA01. The sequence goes on from CAYYBA010000024.1 coordinate 241, forward strand.
ACTTTTGTACCTTTCATTTGTCATATTAATCACAGGCTGTCCAAAATAAGCGTTGTGCTTAGTGCCAATCAATATTTGTGTCAAATTTCTTTAAATCAAATTCGTGCTGGCTTTTTACGACGATTTGTTTCAACTTTTTGGTATTATATTTACCCGCTCTGCCATAAAGCGCGTATGCTTCGCTATGCATTAACAGTTGCCAATCCTTGCTAAATTTTATTGAAGTTGATATAGGAGTTCTTTTAGACACGATAATCATATCCGGATAGTATTTTTCAATGGCTCTTGTCCAGGATGTTTCATCTTTTGTAATTTGCCCCTGTTCAATGTTGCCTAAATTTTCAATTAAATTTTCAATATAAGTTTCTTCGTAACGGCCATCCATATAAAGATGCACGTTGGGATAAAGTTTATACATAGCATAACTTCCGTGGTGAAAAGCGCTTATTAGATTGCCCTTCAGGTTATTTGCTTTTATAAAGTCAATTTCTGCAGTCGGATATGTAAGATAATTGACATCAGACATAAGTTTTGTTGAAGCCGTCATAGAATATGTCCAAATTAAAACTGCAGCAAAGAAGAATAAGTCTTTTGCGATATCCCATGCTTTTGGAAGTTTTTTATTAAACACATTGTAAAAATCACAATATAAGAAAGCGCAGGCGCTAAACACAAAGAAAGACTGAAAACGCACAGCCTTAAGACTTAAAAGCGTCATTATCAAAATAATTAAAAGTTTTGTCTTATCACAATTTCTCCACCAGCTTTTAAGAAATTCCTTATCCCAAAACCTTTGCCCGAGAAAGTTTTTAATAAAATTAATACCTACGGTGATTAAAATAATTGTCAGATATAGTTTAAATTTTACGAATTTATAGAAGTAGCCGGACGAAAAAGTAGCTTGCCATTCTGTTATAGCAGGGCGTTTCATTGTTGTTGCCATAACAAGATATTGCACATAACCTATCCCGTAGGGATTAATAAATAAGACCAGAGTACAAATTGCAAAGGTTATTATATATTTTTTGATTGGTTTTTTACTTAAAAATTCGCCTGCTATATAAAGCCCCAAAAGCCCAAGCCCCGCAAAGCATCCGCCATGTGAATTGGACCATACAAGCATTGTTGCAGGCAAAATCCAAAGAAGCCTGTTTTCGTTGTTCAGCCTTACTCTTTCCAGAACATACAGCCAGAGCGCAAAGAAGAAAAATGTTAAAGACTGACACCTTACCTGCATAAATATAATATTATTAACAGCGTGTATTGCAAAGAAGAAAAATAAAAAACTTAAATAAAGTGTCTTTTCTTTTTCTTTGTCAGCAGAACAAGTGCACTTTTTGTATCTTAATTTTATAACTTCAATTATTAATACAAAAGTTAGGAAAATCAGTATTGTTTTTAAAAGAAACAGACCGATATCTCCAAAATGGTCCTGCACAAAATAGAAGAGCAGGCTGCTTCCCCATTCATGGTCATACCATGGATGTGTCGGAGTATAAGATAAAAAATCGTTTTTTAAAATCTCGCCCGTTTGGAAATAAGTTTTTCCGACTATAAGTCTTGCCCAAAAGTCATAATCAACCGTGGTATAAATTAACCCCGAAGCAAAAATAAATAAAAACAGACAGATATAAAATAATACTACCATGCTTAAATTATAACAAAAAAATAATTTATGTCATTCAAAAAGCTGAAAAATCAAAAGCGTAAAATATCCCTTATATCTACTTTAAGACAATTTGTTATTTTTACAATCTTTTTTAAAGACATATTCTGTGTACCGCACTCAATTTTGCTTATATGGTCCCTGTCGCAGTTAAAAATTTCAGCCAGCTGTTCCTGACTTAAACCTTTTCGGATTCGCTCCGCCTTAATGTTGCGTCCTACCTGTTTTATTATTTCTTCAGCACTATACATATCTAAACTATAACCCTCTTGACTATATTATTCTAATGCGTTATAATATATTATATAAGTTGTTATAATAACTTAATAGAGGATAAAAGTATGAAAAAAGGTTTTACCTTGGCCGAAGTGCTTATAACTCTTGCAATAATCGGCGTTGTGGCTTCCCTTACAATCCCAATAGTAGTTAAAAATTATCAAAAAACTCAGACTATAACAAGACTTAAAAAGGTTTACACTAATTTACACCAGGTAATAGAAATGTCAGAAATTGATAACGGGGCGGTATCCGGTTGGGATTTTACAAAATCAACTCAAGATTTTATGTCAACTTATCTTATACCCTATTTAAAAATATCAAAAAACTGCGGTGTTTCGGGAACCGATTGCTGGAATGGAAATTATATGTACAGGCCTGACGGAACAGTTTTTGAATCTATTAACTCATTTAATAAAGTTAAATTGCAAGACGGCACATTTTTAGCTATTGCAAATCAAGGAATCCATGTCCATATTTATGCAGATATTGACGGATATAAAGGCAAAAGCAGGTATGGCAAAGATGTTTTTATATTTACGATAACCCCTATAGCTTTTAGCGATTATATACATAATGTTAATAAACCCGGCTTTTATATTTTCGGAAGCGGAATGCCAAGAAGCACTCTTTTACCATACTGTAAAACTGATGGCATTGGATGCGGAGCATTAATTTTGCTTGACGGGTGGCAGATTAAAGATGATTATCCGTGGTAACTATCTTACGCAGAATACTTTTCGATAACGTATTTGCACTCGTCGTCCGTCAATTTTGGAGAAGGCATAATTTGTACCATACCATCAATTTCCGGTCTTTTTACTAATATATTGCAAACACTGTGTTCGCCTTTTATGACAACACCTTTTTCATAACAATCAACCTGCGCAAAAGGGTTTTTTATATCATACCCGTCAAAAATAAAACTCGTACAATTTTCTTTTTTAACTTCACGCATAGTCGGTTTTTGATACCCTGCAAAACTTATAGCATTAATCTTCATTTTTCTCTCCTAACAGCTACTGTTTTTTAAAAACATGAGAAAAATATTTTTTGCTGAATTAATTTTTCTTCCCTCTTAATTGGCCGCATGCAGCATCAATATCAACACCTCTTTCCAGGCGCACGGTTACCTTTTTGCCTGACGTTTCTAAAATATATCTGAATTTCATAACATCTTTTCTGTCGGGTTTTTTATATTCGGCTTCTTTTATGGGATTATAGGGAATTAAATTTACATTGCATTTAATATCTTTTATAAAATGGCAAAGTTCAAGTGCACCTTGGGGAGTATCATTAATACCGCCCAATAAAACATATTCCAAAGTTATTCTTTTGCCTGTTTTATCCGTATAATTTTTTAATGCCTTTTTTAATTCTTCCATATTATATTTTTTTTCAACAGGCATAATCTCTTGTCTGATAACGCTATTCGGCGCATGGAGAGATATTGCCAATGTTGGTATAAGGGGCATATTGCACATTTCATAAATTTTTGGCACAATACCGCAGGTTGAAACGGTTATACGCCTTATTCCTATCTTTAAATCATTGTTTATAATTTCAATTGAGCGATAAACATTTTCCCAATTGTTCAAAGGTTCACCTTGCCCCATAAACACAATATTTGTAACTTTAAGTCCCGTATCTCTTTGAATGGTTAAAATCTGCTCGGTTATCTCATATGGCGTCAAATTCCTTATAAAACCGCATTTTCCTGTGGCACAAAAATTGCATCCCATCAGGCACCCTATTTGTGATGATACGCATGCCGTTAAATTCGCCCTGTTATCAAAGCGCATTAAAACAGTTTCAGCGCACTTATCATCTTCAAATTCAAGCAAATATTTAATTGTGCCATCTTCGCTGACCTGTTTTGCTTTAATTTTTGTATTTGTTATAACTGCACATTCTTTTAATTTTTCTCTGAATGTTTTTGACAGGTTGTGCATTTGGTCAAAATTTTTGGCAGATTTTACCCAAATCCAATCATGCAATTGTTTAGCGCGAAATTTGGGCTCATCCAATTTTTGCGCCAATTCTTCGAGCTGTTTCAGGCTAAGATGAGATAGAACTTCCATAAATTATTTTTCTATGTCTTTTACTTCTTTGGCTTCAATTTTTTTGGCGTCTTTAATATCGTTTTGATTTGCAATGTTATTCTTTTCATCTTCTTTTTCCAATTGTTTGTTAATTATAACTGTTTGCGCAATTTGGAAAACATTGCTTGTAACAAGGTATAAAAGAACACCGGCAGGAATCGGAACAAAAGCAAATGTTAACACAATCATAATGGGCATAAAAGTTCCCATAGATTTTTGTAGAGCCTCTTGTGTCTTATCTTGAGGCTGATTTTTATTCGTAGCTGTCATAATTTTTGTTGAAAGCCACATTGTAATACCAAACAGCAGAATTAAAAATATAACATCGTAATGAATCGTTTCTTTAACGGCAATCGTAGGAACACTTGCAGTTAAAAGGTTTCCGGTTCTTATAAAATTAATTTTTTCGATTTCTTTAGTCGCAGAATCTAAAATATTAATTTCCGCTTTTTCAATTAAATCAAGCTGCGAGAATTTTAAATTAAGGCTGTCTAAAGAAATTTTAAGGTCAACCGGTTTGCCGGGGTCTAATTGACCTTGGATTTCAACGGCTTTCACAGGCTGTGATATTTTAATGTCATCCAAAACTTCGCCGTTTTTTAAATAAACTTTTGCTGATTTATCGGATGCAAAAGCGTCATGTTTTCCTGTGCTGAAATTACCGTCAAAAGAAACACCGGCATTACTTCTAACTGTTGAATCAAGCCTTGAGATAAATAAAAAGTCGGCTTTGCCTGCTAGCGCTATAAACTGAGGGCTCATTAAAGCCGTATACAACAAAATAAAAATAGGAAGCTGCAAAAGCAGGGGCAGGCAGCCTGCCATGGGATTAAATTTATTTTCTTTATAAAACTCCATCATTTTGCGCTGCATTTCTTCGGGATTGCTCTTATAGCGATCTTGTATGGTCTTTAATTTAGGCTGCAAGGATTGCATCCTTTTCATTGAACGCTGCTGCGAAACGTTAAACGGCCACAACAAAACTCTTACAATAACTGTCAAAATGATAATAGCAACGCCCCAATTGCCCACTATATCCGCAAAAAACTTTAATATCTCTATTGTTAATGTTACAAAATCCATTATTTTATTTCCTTTTACAATTTATATAATATTACATTCTACCTTAAACATGTTATGATAAAAGCATGGAAAATTTTTTTGATACAATCTGCGCCCCGGCAACTCCCCTAAGTGCCGCCTCTGTTGGAATTATAAGGTTAAGCGGAGAGAGGGCAATTGAAATTGCACAAAAAATATTTTCTAAAAACATATTACCGTATGTTGTGAACCATGGCTGGATTTTAGATAATGAACAAAAAATTGATGAAGTTGTTTTGCTTGCATTCTGTGCCCCTAAAAGTTTCACGGGCGAAAATGTTGTGGAAATTCAAACCCACGGGTCACCGGTTGTCCTAAAAAATATTCTTGCCCTTTGCACTAAAAATGGTGCAAGAATGGCACAAAGGGGTGAATTTTCAAAGCGTGCCTTTTTAAACCATAAAATAGATATAACACAGGCTGAAGCTATTTTGGATTTAATCCATGCTAAAACTTCAAAGTTTGCCCATGCCTGCGCTCAAAATTTAGAAGGCGCTTTAAATATTAAAATTAACGAAATTAAAGAAGATATTAAAAATCTGCTTTCAAAAATAACGGCATCTTTGGATTTTCCCGAAGATGTCAAAGAGATTGAATATCAAGAAATTTTAGACATTTGCACAAATGCGGTTCAAAAAATTGATAATATTTTAAAATCCGCAAATGCTTATAATATTTTGCGCCAGGGCATTAAGGTGGCACTTGTGGGAAATGTGAATGTAGGAAAATCATCTTTATTTAACGCACTTTTAAACCTTGAGCGCGCCATTGTAACAGATATTGCAGGAACAACGCGCGATGTTATAACAGAAACGCTTGATATCAAAGGTGTCAGCGTTACTTTAATTGATACGGCAGGCATGCGCAAAAGCACTGACACGGTTGAAAAAATAGGCATAGACAACACGCTTGCATATGCTAAAAATGCAGATCTAATACTTTGCTTGTTTGATTCATCATTTGGTTTAAGACAGTGCGATAAAGAAGTTTTTGAAAATTTTAAAGATGTGCCCAAAATTGTTATAGGCACAAAATCAGACATTAAAAAGCCTGAAAATGTTTTAGGGGTGAGCGCTAAAACCAAAGAGGGTCTTGAAGAATTAAAAAATGAAATTTATGAAAAAATTATGGGAATAAACCAAATTGAAACGGAATTTTCCACAAATCAAAGACAGCAAGGCCGTCTTAATGAAGCAAAAAAGGCGCTTGAGCGGGCAATTGAAGGAGCTGAAATTGAAGAATTACAGGATTTAATTTCAATTGACATTAAAGCATCACTCTTGGCACTTGATGAAATCACCGGTGAAGTTATAACGGATGACGTTTTGAATAATATTTTTGAAAATTTCTGTATAGGCAAATAAGGAATTAAGATTTCCCAATTTCAAAAAAATAGTCTATAATACTATAACAAAAGGAGAATGTATGAAAAAAGGCTTCACTTTGGCAGAAGTTCTCATAACCCTCGCGATAATCGGTGTTGTGGCAGCCCTTACAATTCCTTCTGTTGTTAAAAATTATCAGGAAACACAATTTAAAACAGCTTACAAAAAAGCTTATTCCGATGCTTCGCGTGTCTGGAATTTAATGGCGGCAAACAGTGAAATTGAAGTCAGAAGAGGCAGATACGAAGGCGGGATGGCAACAAATGACTTTTCTAATTTTCAAAATTATTTTAAAATTTTAAAGAATTGCAATACGCAGACAGTTTACGAATGTTTTACCAATAGCGGAAATGCCGAAGGGTTTTTTGCAGAAAATTATCCCAGCACAAATGTTACCAATAGAACATTTATAGATTCCCAAGGCAGAAGCTGGGGTTTTATAGGCGACGGATTTACTGCCGGAGCATTTATTATAGTGGATACAAATGGCAACAAAAAGCCAAATAAATTGGGGATAGACAGATTTCCTTTTATTTCAACAGCAATAGACTGTGATTGGGAAGAAACACAAAGCAACAAAAATGGCAGATTGGATGAATGCAATATAGATATTATGCCAATAAGGCTTCTGCCCGCGCCTGATTATACCTCGAAACACAATTACTGGTGCAAAACCCCTCCCTGTTATTACACAAAATGGCTTAAGGATTAACCGAACAGCTATTGCTTTTGCCTTTCATTTTTGCTAAAATTTTAAAAGATAGGGGGAGCATGCACAAAAATTTTTTAGCAGGAATGGTTATTTTAATGTTTTTAACACTTCCTGTTTTTGCCGGTATTCAAGAAAATCTTTATTATGTATGCTTTATGAATGTTTACAATAATCTTAACACCATGTTACATTCTTCAACGGCACAAAACGGTTCAATATCCCAATGGAATTGGCAATCAGGCACCGATAAAGTTTTTGACCAATACATCAAACCAAATTTGACTATTTTAAAAGAATGTGAAAAAAATGACAAAACCTGCTGGGAAAATTCTTATATGGGTTTAAATAATAAGCCCGTACAGACTCCGCAAAGCGGTTATAAAAGCTATATACTGGCAAACGGGGCTTCTATAATTTTTGAAATTAAAGACCCGAATTGCGTAAAAAATAAGGAAACTTGCGCCTATATCTGGGTTGACACAAACGGAAATAAAAGACCTAATGTTATGGGGCGCGACCTTTTTAAATTTTATTTACATCCCGATACAAACAGTGTTTATCCGCTGGGTTATTCTTTTAAAACAGGTGCAAACAAGCAGGGTATTGAAAAAAGCTGCAACATAATGGCAGCAGGGTTTTATTGCGGTGCAAGACTTTTGTTAGAAAATTCAATGACTTATTAAGGAGGTTAATATGAAAGAAGATTTTTTACAAATATGTAAAACTTTTTTAGAAAACAATTTTGTTCAGGCGCTTGTAGCACTTTTAATTTTTCTTGTAATAATTAAAGTTGCAAACATCGTGATATCAAGTTTTATAGATAAAATTATTAAAAAAACAAAGGGTGTGGAAAACAAAAAGCAGATTGCCACTTTTAAAACAGTTGTAATTTCTATTGCAGATACAGTTTTGTGTGTTTTGGGACTTTTGCAAATTTTGAATATTCTGGGTGTGGATATTCGCCCGCTTCTTGCTACAGCAGGGGTTGTGGGAGTTGCAATAAGCTTTGGCGCAAAAACTGTTGTGGAAGATATTATCACAGGGATTTTGATTTTAATCTCAAACCAAATAAGGGTTGGCGATGATATTGAAATTGCGGATTCCAGGGGAATTGTCGAACAAATTAACTTAAGAGTGGTGGTTTTGCGAGATTCAAAAAATGTAGTTTATTACATTAGAAATTCTCTGATAACCAAAGTAACTAACTATACGCGTTAATTAAACCCTTGTAATTTAATCTTTTGCACTGCCGATTTCACAAACATAATTAATTAAAGTTTTTACCATAGAGCCTGTCGGGCCTTTGCTCAATTCTCTATACGCTTTTGAAATAAATGCAGTGCCTGCTATATCAATGTGTGCCCAATTTTTGTTTTTAACAAAATTTGATAAAAACTTGCCTGCAGTACTTGTGCCGGCTTCTTTGCCGCCCGTATTTCTCATGTCTGCAATTTCTGACTTTAGATTATCTTGCAAATCTTCATAAAGCGGCAATTGCCAAAGCCTTTCGCCTGATTTTTTTGCAACTTCCACAAGTTTGTTTACCATCTGCTGTTCTGTACCCATAATTCCCGCAACTTTTTGCCCTAAAGCTATAATGCATGCGCCTGTCAGCGTTGCAACATCTATAATTTCATCCACCTTAAGTTCGTCAGCATAAGTTAGGGCATCTGCCAAGGTTAAACGTCCTTCGGCATCCGTGTTGTCAACTTCAATTGTTTTGCCGTTCTTTGCCGTTAAGATATCACCGGGCTTATAAGCCCTGCCGCTTGGCATATTTTCGCAAATTGCAGATATGGCGTGTACTTCAACATTCACTTTTAATTGGGCAAGCGCCTTAATTGCACCTAAAACACAAGCGCAGCCGGACATATCATCTTTCATATCAAGCATGGAAGCTGCAGGTTTAATGTCAAGTCCGCCTGAATCAAAAGTAAGACCCTTTCCTACTAAGGCTATTGATTTTTTGGGCTCATCGGGGCTATATTTCAAGTGGATAAATTTTAAGGGCTCGTCACTTCCCTGCCCAACCGCTAAAAACGCGCTCATGCCCATTTTTTCACATTCTGCTCTATCGTATACATTTATTTCTAAACTATGTTCGTTAGCAATTTCTTTGGCATACTGGGCAATTTTTGCAGGTGTAACAACACCTGCCGGCTCATTAATTAAATCTTTTGCAAAACTTAGAGAGTTATTAACAATAACTGCTCTTTTTATAATTTTATTTGTAATTGTCTGTTTTACTTCATTTTCCGCCAAAAGCACAAAATTCACGATTTTTGAAGGAGTTTTTTTACTTTTATATTTATTAAAATCGTAGGAACCAACCAAAACACCTTCTGCTATTGCGTTTGCACAAGGAATATATTTGCTTTCAAAGTGCTGTGAGGCTAAAATTTCGCAATAAACAGTTTTTGGGTTTGCCATGCTGTCGCACTGTTTATAAATTTTGGCACTTAATTCCCTCAATTTATCAAGGCTGAATTCCTCTTTTTTGCCTAACCCCGCAATTAAAATTTTATTTATTCCAAAACCACTTTGGAAGTTATTCAACTGGTAAGTATCTAAAAATTTGCCTTCAAAACCTTCTTTTTTTAAAACAAAATCAGATATCAAACCTCCTGTTTTTTTATCAATTTTTTGAGCAAATTTGCTTAAAGTATCATCTTTTTGAAAAACGCCTAAAATTAAAATATCCGCATTTATCTCTTCCATAATTTCATGTTTTGCCGAAAGTTTCATAGTTTTCTCCATTTCCAAACACAAGTATACCACCTGCAATAAATTTTTTACAAGAAATTTGCTTTTATTAATTCGATTGAACGACCTGAAAGCAAAGTGTTTTTTAATTCCTTATTCCTGCGCGTTTTTTTATCAATATCCATGGGTTCTACAATTCCCCAATTTGAATTAACGGGCTGAAAATTTTTATGGCCAGCAAACGTGATATATTCTAAAAGCGCCCCGAGCATTGTTTGAGGAGGCAAAGTTAAAAGTTCTTGCCCTTTAAGTTTTCGTGCCATATTAATTGCGGCAAAAAGCCCCGTTGCAATGCTTTCATTATACCCTTCAACCCCTGTTATCTGCCCTGCAAAGAAAAGCCCCCCATAGTTTTTAGCTTCAAGAGTAGGATTTAAAATCTTTGGCGAATTAATAAATGTGTTTGCATGCATAACTCCATAGCGCACAATTTTGGCGTTTTCAAGCCCCGGAATTGAAGCTATAAGCATGCGCTGCTCTCCCCATTTTAAATTTGTCTGAAACCCTACTAAATTGTATAAACTTGCCATTTTATCATCCTGCCTTAATTGCACAACAGCATAAAATTTTTCATCAGGTATTCTGCTATCACGCAAGCCTACAGGCTTCATAGGCCCAAAGCGCAAAGTATCTACACCGCGGGACGCCAAAACTTCCACCGGCAGACAACCTTCAAAAAATTTTGCTTCAAAATCTTTAAGTTCAATTTTCTCTGCCTTAGTTAAAATCTCATAAAAGTTAAGGTATTCTTCTTTTTTCATAGGGCAATTAATGAAATCAGCTTCCCCCTTATCCCATCTGGAAGCCCAGAAAGCCTTATCAAAATTAATGCTTTCTTTTGTAACAATAGGTGCAATTGCATCAAAAAATTTAAAATTTTCTTCCCCTGTTATTTTTTTTATATCAAGTGCCAAAGCACTTGACGTTAAAGGCCCAGATGCTACAATAACGGGGCAATTGAGCGGAATTTCTTTTATCTCTTTTCTTATTAAAGTAATATTCGGGTTTTCTTCAACAAGTTTTGTAACCTCTGTGCAAAAACCAACTCTGTCAACCGACAGCGAATTGCCCGAAGGCACTCTCATCTTATATGCAAGCGGCATTAATGTTGAACCTAAAAGCTTTATTTCTTCTTTTAAAAGCCCTGAAGCCGAAGTTAAATTAACAGCCCCGAGCGAATTTGAACACACAAATTGCCCCAAACCGCTTCCCTTATGCACATCTGTTTTCATATCAGGGCGCATTTCAAAAAGCTCCACCTCAAATCCTTTATTTGCAAGATATATTGCAGCTTCACAGCCGGCAAGCCCTCCGCCTATAACTTTAATTTTTTGCATAAAAATATTATATCACGCAGGTTTTTAGAACTCTACATCTTCTTCTAAAACTATAAATAATATATCGCTGGGGCGTATTGTTGTATGTTCTCCAAATTCATACTCGCCCGAAGGTACATACTGTAAATATCCTTGCGGAAAGCTTATTAAATAAGGGCGCACCTTTGAAGGGTGAACAGAATATCTATAAGAAGCAGGCGGTGCAAGCCCCCCTCCTATCATTGTTTTTCCGTTCATTTCAACAATACCGTTTATTTTTTTAACCCCGCTGCCCGGCACATACAATTCCGTTATGCGTATGCTAAATGCTCCGTTAATTCCTTGTATGGGAAGTTTCAAAAAATTTATATACCCTTTTAAAATAGAATTAACGGGAATAACCTTTTTATCTCCAATCCACAAATCCGCAGGGTTAATAAAAGCAACAATATCCCCTTCCTGATTAAGCATCGTAGAGATTGTTTCATTAGGATATACCCTTATAAAACTGCCTTTTGGCATTGTAGCGCCCAGACAAAAAGGGGTTAATAAAAATATTAATATTAAAACTAATTTTTTCATTTTTTGCTCAAAACAATTTGAGTTTTTTCACTGCCTCTATTATAATTAATTATATGAAGTTTTTCAAAAAAAACAAGTTATTAATTTTATCAACAGTATTCACAGTTTTATTTCTGTTGATATTGTATTTTAATTTAGGCAAGATTATATCAAACTTCTTTAAGATTCAAGATGTTGAAAAACAGCTTGAAAAACAAACAGGTCTTGAATTTCAAATTATATCGCCAAAATTTAATACAACAAAAACATTTTGTTTCAATATAGGTTTTGAAAACCTTACCGTTTCAACAAAAAGCGGTGAAAAGCTTTTTGTTTCAGATAACACAAGTATAAAAGCTGAAATTATCCCCTTAATTTTTAAAAGAATTCATATAAGAGGAATTTTTTCGGATTTAATTCAGGCAAATATTACAAGGGATAAAAACGGTGTTTTTGACATTGAAAAGTATTTTAACAAGAAAAACAACCTTGACTTTAAAATAAATTGCAGCAAAGCCCATATTGCCGTTAAAGATTATTTGCTGTTTTTTAAAGATGAAAAACAAAATTCCAGAATAGTGCTTGCAGGCAAGGATTTAATTTCGCATAAAACAAATTTTAAAAAAGGTATAAATTTTAAAACCCATGGCGAAATTGTTATTAACGGTACAAAAATACCGTTCACTTTTGACATTGCGACAAAAGTGCCTCTGGTAAAATATTTCGGGAGTAGAAAATTTAAATTAAATGCTGAAATTTCAAACCTTGATTTAAGCCAAATATGTCCTTATGTAAAGGAATTAAATCCAAAAATCAGCAATTGCCATGGGTTTGTCGATCTTAAAATAATAAGCGAAAAAGTTTCCGGTGAAAATTTAATTTTGATAACATCTAAAGGGCATAATCTTTTAATTGAATTTCCTTATGAAAAATTTAGGGGCACCATAAGAAATGAAGCAGAATTAAACTTTAATTCAAAACTCGGATTTAACAAAAATATTTTAGATATTAAAGAATTAAATATTTTGTCTGAAGGGATAGATTTAAGCATAAAAGGTCAGGTTAGAGATTTTTCTAACAAAAAAGCCAAAGGGGATTTAAACGCCGTGATTAAAAATTCACAGCTAAACAATTTAATTTCTCTTCTGCCAGACAGCATCCAAACGCCGCATGACAGTATCAGAAAAATTAAACTGTATAACGGCCACAGTCTTGTGGACGGCACCTTACAAATTAAAGGAACTCTCTTAATACCTGATATTTACGGCAAAATAAATTTTAGGGAAATTTATATATTAAAAAAAGACCCTCAAATTCCATATGCAAACGGTTTTTGCGAATTTAAGAAAGACAGTGTTGACGTAAATGTCCATGTTCCTGCAAGCGCAACGCAGTGGGTTGATGTAGTTGGAAACGCACAGCTTTACGATGCGCAATTGGGAAAATTCAGAATAACATCATCTGATGCGGTTGATTTGAAAACAACTCATACCCTGCTTATGCCAATACATGACACTGTCGGATTTTTGCTCGGGCCTTTACCTTTTATGAAGCTTACAGGCACGGGCGCTATTGATATTACAACCGAAGGTAATGTTAAATTTTCGTCAATAAAAGGCTGGTTTGTATTCAAAAATGCTTCTGCCTCAATTCAAGGTTTAAATGCTTGGCTTAACGACGCTTCGGGCAAAATTGCATTTAAGGGCGAAGAGATGTTTTTTGAAAACTGGCAAGCAAAGTTAAAAGGAGCACCTGTTGCAATAAAAGGCAAGGCCGATACTCGGGGCAGCATTGATATGGACTTTTTGGCATATAAGATAAATTTTAAAGACGCTCTTGAAATTGCAAAAACAAGCAGTATTTTAAACCCTTATACCAAAGGTGTTGAAATTATCCAAAATCCGGGCGGCAAGATAGATTTTTGGCTTAACTTACAAGGAAAACTTACTAAATTTGATACAGCAAATATTATAACTTCTCTAAAACCGCATGGAGATATAAAGTTCTACAATACGAATTTTCAAATCAAAAAAGCATTAATTGAATTAACCTCAGGCTATATTGCTTATGGCGAAAATTATATAATGGATTTAAAAGCAAAATTGCATAATTCGCCGCTCACAATAAAAGGTTCGATTAACCCTAAGAAAACAAAACAAGATGTGGATTTGGATGTTTCGGCAGATAAAATTTCATCTGATGATATTTACGAACTATTTTTGGATGATAAGAGCAAAATCAAAAAAATTAAATTTTATTTATCCGCAAATACAAAAATAACAGGGTACATACCTTTTAATATCAACGAAATAACGCTTGATAAAATTAAATTCTCGGGCTGGATAAAAGGTATAAACAGGGAAGATTCAACTTTGCGCCTCAGTGCAAACCCTATAAAACTTGAAGGGCATAAAGCTACAATTGACAATTTAAGAATAGGTTATTTAAATTCAAACGTCACCTTAAACGGCACAATAAACAAGTTCATTGGGGGAAAAGACAAAAAATTGCATGAACATCTGCAAGTAAATTTAAAGGATTTTCGCTTTGATGCCCTTATAAAATTTTTGGAATTATCGGAAAATCCTTTATACAAGAAACTTGTATCGGATTTTTCGGACTACGAAGGAACCCTCACCGGCGATTTTAGTGTTGCAAACGGAAAATTCAGGGGAACTGTTACGCCTTACAATTTGAGCGCTTTTTCAAAAATTTATAATACGACTTTTGCCTTAAAAAGCGGTGAAATCTTGCTTAACGGCACTAATTTGAAATTGCGCGCTTTTAATTTAATGCTGGGCGAAACTCCTTTTTATTTGGATACTTCACTGAAAGATTTTACCGGTAAAACTGAAATAAGATCAACCTTTTCGACAAATTTATCCGCAGACGCTATGGATAAATTTATAAATTCAAAATTGACTTACCCCATAAAATTAAACGGTGAAGTTGAACTTCGCGGGAAACTTGTCGGCTTCAGCGACAATTACACTGTGGAAGGTGCCTTAAGCTTAAATCCCGGTGATGACTTAACTTATATGGGTGCAAATTTCGGAGATTTAGAAAATAAAAGAGAGATAAGGGCAAATATAAATTTTGCTCAAAACACCGCCAGAATAAACAATTTAGGTTATATTAAATATGTTGTCTCGCAAAATAACAAAACTTATGCGCTGAATATGATAAAAATTACAGGAGATGTCAAAAAAGAAGGCAGCGAGACAATTTTGAATAATCTGCGCGTTAAAACTCTTCATTCAATCACAGCCAAAATATTTAATATATGTTTTAAAAAATCTGTTTTGAAGCAGGGGCTTTTCAATTGCGATCTTAACATAGAAGGTAATATAAAAGCGCCAAAAATCACGGGAGCTGCCGATTTTAAAGACATAAACATCCCTCTTTACGACTTGAAAATCCATGATATTGACCTGAATTTAAGCAATGATATGATAAACGGTTTACTTAGCGGTAAAACTTACGAATCTGATATTAAAGTAAATGTTGTGGCGCAAAACAGTTTAACGCTTCCTGTTGTTGTAAAAGACGCACAAATAACTTCAAACACAATAGATTTGGCACACTTTGCCGACGAACTTACAAGGATATCAAAATTGCAAAAAACGCCTGATGCCACACAGCAAAGCACAGAGATTGTTATAAGACCTAATGACTTGATAATTGAACAAGGTTCAGTAAGCGCCCAAAATGTTAAGCTTTATAATACAAGCGCTACAAATTTAAGTGCAAAATTTTCGCAAGCAAAAAATCAAAGTTTAAAAGTTGAAGATATGGTTTTTGATATAGCAGGCGGGAAAATAACCACACAAGGAACTTTTAATTTTGATACCGTTGAAATTAATTTAAAATCTAAAATAGAAAATTGCGACGCAAACACTTTGGCCACAAACTTTTTGCGAACTCCGAATCAAATTTTCGGCACCATGAACGGAAATGTTACATTCAGCGGAAAAAATTTAAATACTCAACAGGGTCTTGGAACAATAAAATCCAAAGCGACTTTTGAAGTCTTAAACGGAAAAATGCCTAAACTCGGCTCTCTTGAATATCTTCTAAGAGCAGGAAACCTTTATAAAAGCGGAGTTTTAGGCTTCACGCTTAACAATTTGATTGAAGTGTTAATTCCTTATAAAACAGGTGATTTTAAATCAATAAAAGGAATATTGTCCGCTGAAAACGGTTTTGTAAATAATGTAGAAATATTTTCAAAAGGTGAAAACTTAAGTATATTTTTACAAGGAACTTATGATTTAATTACACAAAACGCTGATATTACGGTTTACGGCAGACTATCAAAAAAAGTAAGCAGCGTTTTGGGATTTATCGGCAATACGAGTGTTAATTCACTTATTAACGTGCTAAATGCAAATAAAGAAACAGATATAAGCGAAAGCGAAGTACTTCAAAATATTAACAAAATTCCTCTTATTGATATTTCTCCGGATGATTATAGAGTGTTTACGGCAAGAATCACAGGCGATTTGAACAAAGACAATTATGTTAAAACATTTAATTGGCTGAATTAATCTTGCCATGCCTAAAATTTAATTGTAAAATAAGTTTTGAGGAGAGAGAATATGAAAAAAATTTTTACGCTTTTTACAATAATTTTATCGGCAATCCTGACAACTGCTTGTGTCAACAATAAAGCTATTGAGCAATTAAACCAAAAAGCACTGGAGTATTTGAAAAAAGGAGATGTACAAACTGCAATTTCGCGTCTTGAGGCAAGTTTAGATTTGGACAATTCTTTCTTTGCA
Organism: uncultured Gammaproteobacteria bacterium; assembly: GCA_964470205.1. Classification (GTDB taxonomy): domain Bacteria; phylum Cyanobacteriota; class Vampirovibrionia; order Gastranaerophilales; family Gastranaerophilaceae; genus CAYYBA01. The sequence goes on from CAYYBA010000024.1 coordinate 16,904, forward strand.
ACACACTATAATCTTGGTGTCGCGTATATTGAGGCGCAAGATTATATGAAGGCGCAGGAACATTTGCAAGAAGCTCTTAAACTGGACCCTAAAAATCCCGATGTTTATTATTCCCTTGGCGTTACACAAGAAAGTATAGGGCGCAACGTTTTAGAAGATAAAAATATAACAGAAGAAGAAACAATAGAGGGTACAGTTGTGCATTCGCCTGTTTTAAGCCCGGAGCAACTTGCAAACGGCATAGGGTTTTTGAAAGAATCAATTAAATCTTTTGAAAAATATTTGGAACTCAATAAAAATGCAGCAGATAAAGCGGATGTTTTAAACGAAATTGAAAACGTCAAGATTCTTATTGATAAACACCAAACACAAGGTGTGCAATGATATCGCCGCAATCGCCTTTTGCATTTAGCGTTTTTGGCTACCCTATAAGGTATTATAGCATTTTTATGGTGCTTGCAATGATTTTGGGCTGCTGCACCACATATTTTATAGCAAAGAAATATTATAAAAAAATTGACCCTGAAATTTTAGTTGATCTTTTTCCCGTGCTTCTGGTATCGGGTGTTTTGGGCGCAAGGTTTTATTATGTTCTTTTGAACTGGGGGTATTTTTCACGCCATATAAATGAAATTTTATTAATTCAAAACGGAGGGATTTCAATCCACGGCGCAATTTTGGGGGGGCTTTTGGGCGGTGTTATTTTCTGCAAAATTAAAAAATTGCCAATTTTCCCTTTAGCCGATGTTGTGTCTTACGGGCTTATTTTAGGGCAGGCTGTGGGGCGCTGGGGCAATTTTTTTAATTCAGAGGCATTTGGCACACCCTGTGAGCTTCCTTGGAAAATGTATGTGGCACGCGAATTTCGCCCAATTCAATACATTGATTATTCATATTTTCACCCCGCTTTTTGATATGAGTTTGTCTGGAATTTGCTTGTTTTTGCCGTGTTATTTTTTGCGGTTCGAAAAATGGCGAAAAATAAGGCAGGAATTGTGTTCTTCGCGTACATAGGCCTTTATTCTTTAGGAAGGTTTTTTATAGAAATGCTTCGCACAGACAGCATTTTAAATATCGGCACAGTGCCTGTGGCGCAAATTGCTTCTGCTTTGGGGATTTTAATTTCTGCAGCAGGAATTATATTTTTAAATAAGAATATCGGCAAAAGCGTTTAGGATTTTTAATTTTTCGGGGTCGTTTTTAATAAAGTTTATTTTGGCTAAAACCTCTTTATGCAGCTCTTTTGCGGATGTTTCATTATCAAACTTGAAGAGGTCCTGGGGCGAAATTCCTAATATTTTAACAATTTTTTCCAACGTTGCCATGGTCATAAAGCCTTTTCCTGTTTCAATAAGGCTCAAAGATGTGGTTGAAATATCAATATTTTCCGCAAATTTTTCCTGACTGTAGCCTCTTATTTTGCGGAGTTTTTTAATTCTATCACCAAGCATTTTTTGTATATTTTTAACCATTTTTGCCCCTTTCGTTTACCCATGTTATTTTGTTAAAGTGAATTTAAAAACAATATTTAACTTGTTGACACTTTAATTTAAATATGATATCGTTTGTCTTATGAAAA
>CAYYBA010000025.1:0-17393 GCA_964470205.1 uncultured Gammaproteobacteria bacterium
GCTGAAGGGGCGAATTACAAACATCAACACCATTGATAAAAATGAAGGGGTAAGCTACGGGCACAAGTTTGTTGCTAAAAACCCCGTAAAAGTTGCAACAATCCCCATAAGTTACGCAGATGGCGTTGCGCGCATGCTCTCAGGGCAGATATTCGGTACCGTAAACGGCACTATGGTGCGCCAGATAGGGCAGATTACCATGGACCAGATGATGTTTGATGTTACAAATGTGCCCGACATCAAAATAAGTGATATAATCACTCTATTAGGCGAAGACGACAAAGACTTTTTTTCAATTAATGAGTGGGCAAAAATTTTAAACACAATAAATTATGAATTGACATGCCGGCTAAAAGTACGTTTGCCGCGCATTTATACAAGAGGAGAAAATTAAAAATGGATAAAAAAACCGTTTTATACGATGAACACATCAAATTAAACGCCAAAATGGTGCCCTTTCGCATATGGGCGAATTTTTTGTAACAGGAAAAGACGCTCTTAATTTCTTGCAAACCTTAGTGCCGCAAGATGTTTCAAAACTTATACTGAATGGGGCTGTTTATTGCCAGCTTACAAATGATGCGGGCGGCGTTATTGATGATTTAATAATTTATAAATTGGGCGATGAAAATTATCTTTTAATTGTAAACGCTTCAAGAATAAGTGAAGATTTTGAACATATAAGTGCGAATAAAAAAGATTTTGACGTAAATATCGAAAATAAATCCGATGATTATGCACTTTTAGCCCTTCAAGGGCCGCGCGCTAAAGACATAGTTGATGAAATGGGACTTAAAAAAGAAATGCAGCCCCCTTATTTTTCAATTTTAAAAACAAAACTTGCAGGTTTTGATGTTTACGCTTCAAGAACAGGCTATACCGGAGAAGACGGTTTTGAAATTTTAATTGAAAATAAATATGCAGCAGAACTTTGGAATAAAATTCTTGAACTTGGCGCAAAATATTCAATTGAGCCCATAGGGCTTGGCGCTCGCGACACTTTAAGGTTAGAGGCGGGCTTGCACCTGTGGGGCAACGATTTAGATGAAGCTACAACGCCTGTCGAAGCAGGGCTTTTGTGGTCAATTCCAAAAGATAAAAAAGGAGATTACATTGGCAAAAACGTTGTAATGGGGCAGGCAACGGGTGAAATACCGAAAACCAAAAAGCTGATTGCTTTTGAAATGTCAGATAAAGCAATCCCGCGCCATGGGTATGAAATTTATTTTGAAAACAAAAAAACAGGGGTTGTTACAAGCGGGGGAATCTCGCCCACTTCTGGCAAATATATAGGGCTCGGGTATGTTGATCTATCCGATATCCCTTTAACATTTCTTAATAAAACACAATTTCCTATTGGCACAGAGGTACATGTCATGGTAAGAAATAGATTGTATAATGCAAAAGTTGTTAAACGACCTTTTGTACAAAAACATGTTATAACACAGGACAGGAGCAAATAAGTGGAAAAAGGGAAAGCACCGGAAGGAATTTTATGTTCCAAAACACATGAGTGGATTTTAGAAAATGACAATACCTGTACAGTGGGCTTAACCGACTATGCGGTTGAGCAGCTTGGCGATATTGTTTTTGTGGAATTGCCTGAAGTCGGCTCGACGTTTGATAAAAATGAAGCTTTTGCAACAATTGAATCCGTTAAAGCGGCAAGCGAAATTTACATGCCTGTAGGCGGCAAGATTGTTGAAATAAACGAAGCTTTAATTAATTCGCCCGAAATAATGAATGAAAACCCGTGGGATGCCTGGTTAATTAAGGTTGAACCCGGCAATTTGGTGCAAGATTCAATCGGTCTTATGGAATACGAAGATTACAGCGAAGAAGTTGCATAATGCAAAATAAATTTTTAACACATACAAAAGATACACGCGAAGAGCTTTTAAAAAGTATAAATTTATCTTCAATTGACGAACTTTTTGATGTTATACCGCTGCTTGCGCGTATGAACGATTTAGATTTGCCTGAAGCAAAAAGCCAGTTTGATGTGCAAAAAGAACTTCGAGGCCTATCAAAGCTCAATAAAACAGATTATATCAGTTTTTTGGGCGGCGGAAGCTATAACCGCTTTGTACCAAGTGCAATAGCAGCCGTTGCAAGCCGCTTTGAATTTCTATCTGCCTACACACCCTATCAGGGTGAAATTTCGCAGGGCACACTTGAAGTTATGTACGAATTTCAAAGTAAAATTTGCAATTTAACAAACATGGATGTTTCAAACGCATCTGTTTATGACGGTGCAACAGCCTGTGCCGAGGCACTTTTGATGGCAGTTAGAATCTCAAAAAAGAACAAAGTGTGTGTTGATAAAAATTTAAACCCGAACTATTTGGAAGTTATAAAAACATACCTTTGGGCAGGTGATATTGAAATTATAGAAGGCAAAACAGATGAAGTTCCTGATGATTGCGCGGCAATTTTATACCAAACACCGAATTATTACGGCGAAATTGTACAAACACCAAACGCACCCGATAAAACTCTTTTAATAGCATGTGTTGATTTAACGTCCTTAGCGCTTTTAGAACCTCCCAAAGTTGATATTATGGTGGGCGATTTTCAGCCCCTTGGCATTCCAACCTCATTTGGCGGCCCGTATGGCGGGTTTATGACATGCAAAGACGAATACAAACGCCAGCTCCCCGGCAGAATTGTGGGTAAAACAAAAGATAAAGAAGGCAAAGACGCCTATGTTTTAACGCTTCAAGCACGCGAGCAGCATATAAGGCGTGAAAAAGCAACAAGCAACATATGCTCAAACCAGGCGCTTAGCGCACTTTGTGCGACTTTATATTTGGATTTAGTGGGCGAAGATTTTGTAAAAATAGCTGAAATTTCAGCCCAAAATGCACATACGCTTGCAGATGGCTTAATTAAGGGCGGATATGAAATTTTAAATAACGAATTTGTAAATGAATTTGTTTTAAAAGTTGATAATGCCGATAAATTTCTAGATTATATGAAAAAACAAAATATTTTAGCCGGTATTAAAATTGACGATAATAAAATTCTTGTTGCCGCAACAGAATTAAACAGCACAGAAGACATTGAACTTTATATAAAGTGCGCGCAAGGGGCCTGCGTGAATTCCTCAGCATTATAATATTTTTTCAATTTCGCCCAAAAGCACTTTTAGCACTTCTTCTTGAGGCAATTTAATTGTGCAGCCTGCGGCAAATGTGTGCCCGCCGCCGCCAAAAATTTGTGCTATTTTTGCAATATCGCGGTATTTACTTCTTAAACTTACTTTAAAACAGTTTTTGCCTGATTCTTTTATTACAAAAGAAATTTCAACGGTTTTAATGCTTCTTAAACTCTCTGCAATTCCTTCGGTGTGCTCATCAGATGTTTTAAATTTTTTCATATCAGAATTTAAAATAACACTGTAGGCGATTTTATCTTCATGCAAAAATAGGGCATTATTAAGGCAATATGCCTGCAAAAGCACCATTTTTTTGGGTTTTTGATCATAGCATTTTTTGGCAATATCCGAAGGGTCAACCCCCCCTTCGACAAGTTTTTTTGCAATTTCAAAGGTTTTCGCTCTTGTTGTTTCATAGCGGAAACTCCCCGTATCGGTTAAAATCCCCACATACAGGCAAAGCGCTATATCTTTTGTAATTTTAATATTGTTTTGTTCAAAAAACGTGAACAAAATTTCACACGCGCTTGATGCCTTCGGGTCTATCAAATTATATTTTGCAAAACCGTTGTTAGTTTTATGATGGTCAAAATTTATCGTGCATTGTGCCTTATCAAAAATTCTCTTAGCACGCTCAATTATTCTGTCGTATGACGCGACATCGACACAAATAACAGTATCGTAAGTGTCTTGAATGTTTGCAAGAGTCTTGACATTTCTAATATTCGGTAAAAATTCATAAATTTCATGTGTGTATTTTTCTTTTGAAGTCTGCACAAGCATATCTGCCTTGCCGCCCAAAGCTAAATTCAGCGCACACATAGCCCCTAAAGTATCCCCGTCCGGGTTAGGGTGAGACATAATTAAAATCTTTTTGGCTTCCTTAATTTTTGAATAAATCTCATTCATAAATTTTAAGATACCATAAAAAATTAATTAGGGGAAGTTTTAGGATGCAGCCTATCTTCTTTTTTCCTGTAAACTGCACTCGCAATAGGCGTTGCAACAATTGGTACTATAAGTCTTTTAGCCAAAACCGTTGAAGCTAAAAGTGTAGATAAAATTAGAAATGACCTTGAAGCGGCTTTAAAAATTTTAGGGTGGTTTTTAACAGGCGAAAAGAGCTTTTCTGTAATATTTTTCTGAACGCAATCAGATGAAACAACCAGCGCCACTCCAAGCTGCGCCGCTGTTGATACAATTGCATTTGTAATATTCATATCGGTTAAGAAGTGTTTTTTGTCTTCAGGAATTCTCTTATTTCTTGAATCTGTTATAATTCTTGTGCCGTATCCTACAACATCTTTTGCAACACTTGTTGCAACAAGCACTCCTGTTAGAAATTTAGGGTCATGCATGCTTTTGTGTATGTGTTTTTTCATAAATTTGCTGTTTACAACATCGGAAATTACTTTATTAACACTAAATGCCATTTTTATTACCTCCCCGATTTTTTTCTTTGCTTGCCATATCATTCATAATTTTTGTATGTATCCTGCTTTCCAAAATACCGATAACAGGAGCCATTAAAATGGCACCGGCAAAGGCAATTCTATTTTGCAGGTGATAAAGTTTTCTTTGGGTAAATTTAAAGTTATCTAAAGATTTTTTGGCTTCTTGCGGCAATTTTTGCAAGACATCGCTAAATTCAAATAAAAGCTTTCTTGTAAGCCCTTTTTCTTCTAAGTTATCCACAAAAGGCTTCATTTCAGCTTTCATGGCAGCGTTGTCTTCAAATGCGGCATTGGCGGTTTTCACAAATTCTTCTTTTGCAGCTTTTGCATTGTATGAAAAATCTGTCTCACCGTTATCTAAAACCCCTCTATTTGCAAGGTTTCCAATCCACTTTGAAACACCAAACAAAATCGGAACTTCCATTGCAAGCTGAATTGTAGCACCAACGGGATTTTTTGCCGCAACAAAAAACTTCTCGTCTTTTGAACTTTTTTTAGAAGGGCTCATAAGTATAAGAGCCGGCACAATAAGCGCTTTGCCCAAAAAATCCATGGCAATATTTGTGCCTTCCCCAAAACTATCGGCACTTGAAAAATACTTAACGGCTTTATTCTTTAAGGATTCAAATTTTCCCGAACTCCCCGCATTAAATATTGCTGATGATACCTGACCTATTTTCATTGTTAATACCTTGCAGGTATATAAAAGTAGAAAATAAAAATTTTTGCCCATAATATTCGATTAAATACTCCTTTTGATGGTTTCTGTCCATACACTAAAAGCTTAAAATTATGGTATATAATAAAAGGATAGTTTTATGAAAATTTTATTTTTATTCCCTCCGCAATGGATGCCGTCAAATCCGCATTTTGCAGTTCCTTCTCTTCTGGGTCAATTTAAAGAAACGCCATATGAAGCTTACGGTATGGATTTAAACATAGATTTTTATAATAAGATTTTAACTCAAAAAAACGTAAGCGAAGCTTACCATAAGGCAAAAGGCTTAAAAACATCTTTGTATGGAACTATTTGCAAATTTTACGAAAGCGACAAAAAATTTGAAGATTACACTGCAAAAGAACAGAATTTAATTGCAAAACACTGGATGATTAAAGAATTTTTTGAAACGAACTCTAACGCCGCCGTAATTCCGGTTTTGGCGGAAGGTGCAGCGAAGGTTTTAAAATCAAAAGAGTTATTTTATAACCCTAAACTTTTCCTGGAATCTTTAAATATAATAAATAAAGCGCTTGAAATTATTTCTATGCCTTATTATCCAACTATAATTTCATTTACCAGTTTTCAAAATGAGCGTTTTAAATTGAATTTTGAAAGTATAAAATATTATGTTGATGATGCGGATACCAACATATTTTTGCAATACTATCAAGGTGTTATAGATGATATTCTTGCCAAAAATGCAGATTATATAGGCGTTTCAATAAATTCATCAAGCCAGATTGTAGGCGGGCTTACGTTGTGTAAAATGTTGAAAGAAAGAACAAAAGCACATATAAATATAGGCGGTAATTTCTTCGGACGTGTTACAGACAACCTTTTGAAAAGAAAAGAATTCTTTGACTTATTTTGTGATTCAATAAGTGTTGAAGAAGGCGAAGCACCTACACTTGAACTTGCACGGCATATAGCGGGCGAAATTGAAATTGAAAAAGTTCCGAATTTGCTTTATATCAAAGACAACAAGGTTGTTATGAATGAAAAAATGATACCGATGAAACTTGACGATATGAAACCTCTTGATTTGGATTGTTACAATTTAGAGGATTATTTTACACCCGAAATTGTCATACCTTTTCAAACATCACGCGGATGTTACTGGCACAAATGCAGTTTTTGCGACCATGATTTTGGTCTGCACTATAACGTAAAAAGTTTAGACAAACTTGTTGAGCAAATCAAGATAATGAAAGAAAAATACGGTATTACCAACTTTGAATTTATAGATGAAGCAATAAGCCCGCAGTACCTGGAAAAAATGTCCGACAGATTCATCAAAGAAGATTTAAATATAACGTTTTTCTGCGATGCAAGAATTGAGAGCGAATTTACAAAAGAAATTTTACAAAAGGCGCATAAAGCAGGCCTTAAAATGATTTTATGGGGGCTTGAATCGGGTTCTAAAAAAATTATGGAGCTTATAAATAAAGGTATTGACATAGATAACCGCCTGAACGTTTTAAGAGATTCTTTTGACGCCGGTATATTTAACTTTGCATTTATTTTCTTTGGTTTTCCTGCAGAAACCAAGGAAGATGCTATACAGACCATTGATATGATATGTGAAAATACTGATATAATAAATATTTACGGCAAAAGTGTTTTTACAATGGGAAGGCACACAAAATTGCGAGAAAACCCTGAAAAATACGGTGTTGTAGGCGAAACGGTTCAAGAAGATGAATTTTCCCCCACTTTTTTGTACACTGCAAAAGGAATGACAAAACAAGAGCTTAATGAAATTCTTGAATTATCTACCAAAAGAGCATTTGAAGCGTACGGCAACGTGCTTGCTTTTCAATTAATCAGCAGGGAGATAATGCTTCTATATATAGATAAATACGGTTTAAAAGAAATATGCAATTACAAATTTGAAGATGTTGAGGATAAAAAATGAATATATACGAATCAATGAAATCGATTTACATAAACCCGAAAGATGACCCGACAGGCTACGAAAAAATGATGCTGGAGAGGGCAAAAGCAAAGGATAAATTATGGAAAGAGCTTAAAAAGAAGCTTTATTTAAACGATGCAGAACTGAATATTATTTTTAAAATTATAGAGCGTGCGGAAAAAGATATAGAAAATGTAGTTAAAAAAATAGATTACAAAAATTATACTGACGAGATATGGAAAATATGCAAAAAACAATTGTAGAAATTCAGGATAAGATGGGAAAAGATGTTATGAAAGAAATTAAAATCATAATGGATGCCAAATTAAAACGTGCAAAAGAAATTTTCGGAAATAAAAAAGAGGCCCGCTAGAGCCTCTTTTGATATATTCAAATTTTATGCTACTACATATTTCTTGTTAATTTCTTCTTCTGCTTTCTGCCTGTAGATTTGAAGACCCAATCTGTCAATTTCGCCCCCTGTCAGGTTAGCATATTCTTTGCTTGCAGTTTGGACTTCTTCATCAACCAATGCATTATATTTTAGTTGGCTGACTGAAGTTCTGCCGTCTTTATCATCTTCGGTTGCTTCGGTTTCTTCTGTTTTTGCTTTTTCTTCAGATGCTTTTTTTGCTGTTTGTTGTGTGGTTTCTGTTTGCAGCGCTGTTGTTTCTTCTTGTTCGAAATCCATATCAAACATATCATCATCGGATAAATTCTGCACAATCATATCGGTAGTTGAAGATGAGCCGCCGGTACCGCCAAAATGTCCGGCATCAACAACTTTAGCATTTTTATAAACATCTGTTGTCTTTTTGCCGCTTGAAATACCGAGTTCTGAGTTATCAAGTTCGGCTAATTGTTGAATTTGCGCCCATTCTTCTTGTGTGTAGTCAAGTTCCGATACGCAATTATACCCGACAGAATCCAAAACAGCGTTCCAGTTTTTATCTGTACCCTGCATGCAGCCATCGGGCAAAACTTTATCTGTCATTATGATTTGGGCCAATTTACCGTTTTCATCCTGTATAACATTGCCGTCATCATCAACTAAAGAAAAAGTATAAATACGATCACCCAGAACGGTAAATTCAATGCCTGCTTTTCTTAAATCGTCTTGTTTGATGTTTTTAATATAATTTCCTATGTTCCAATTGCCGGAACCCAAAACTTTTCTTAATTTTTCTTTAAGAACCAAGTCTAAAACAGAGTCATAAGAATCTGCAATTGCCTGGTTTAATTCAACTTGTTCTTCTTCGCCGTTTGCGTTTATAACACTTATCATGCAGCCTGAATTCAAGCCTTTATTAACGTTGCCTAAAACGTTTTTAAAGTTTCCGTATTTACCCGGACCTTCAATGTCAACACCGTATTTTTTAAGTGTTTTTCTTAAGCCGCACCATTCGCTTTCACTGATATTTGACTTTTTGGCGGTAGTGCCTGAATTTGCTGTTGCAGCTTTTTGGTTCAATTCTTTAATTTTTAAGCTAATCATTATGTTTTTCTTTCTTCAAAATATTTAAACCACAGCGTATTTTTTGCTTACTTCTTGTTCTGCCTCTTTTCTGAATTTTCTCATTTGGTATGTGGCAGCTTCAAGGCCTGTTTTATCTTCGTATTCTTCTGCGGCTTCTTCTGTTTTACTTTCTATCATCGCATTATATTTTTCCCTGCTTACTTTTGTTTTGTCTGTTTCCTCTTCATTGCTATCTTCTTCTTGTTCTTCTTGTGTTAGTGAAGTGTCAGTTTCTTGAGTATCAAGAATTTCCGTATATGGGTCAATACCATACAAATCTATTTCCTCTTGCGTAAGGTTTAGGACACCGTCTTTGCCGCCGCCTTTACCGAATACACTGCCCTGGCCGACAGATGCTTTTGAATAAATATCACTTACCTTTTTGCCTGAAGACTCACCCAATTGTGAATTATCAAGCTGTGCCAATTCTTTTATCATTGACATTTCTTCTTCAGTAAAATCAAGCGCTGTTAAACAATTATAGCCCATGGCATCTAAAATAAGCGCCATGTTTCTTTCGGTTTCTTGGAAAAAACCGTCCGGAATGCCCAAATCTGCTTTTATAACCTGCGCGAATTTGCCGTTTTCATCTTGTATAACGTTTCCTTCTGCATCAATCAATGAAAATGTGTATACTCTGGAATCTCCGTCCAATATTTTTACATCAATTCCGGCTGCTTTTAACTGTGCAATCTTTGAATTTGACGTGCCTTCTCTGAACCAATCAACGTTCCATGATCCGCTGCCTAAAAGCTCTTCGAGTTTTACGTCTAAAACAGTGTCAAGAACGCTGTCATAAGAATTAGCCATTGCCGTTAAAACGTCAATTTGTTCATCTTCGCCGGTTTGTTGGTTTTTAACCGTTACCATTCTGCTGCCGGCATTTTTTTGAATATATTTAAAAATTCTGCAGCCGTAATCCTTCATGCTGTTAAACGCCATGCCTCTTTTTGACGCTTCTTTTGCAACATCATTGTATTGCGATTCGCTTAATTTATGAACACTTCCTGAAGAGTTTTTGGCACTTCTGGAAGAGCCCGCTGCGTTAAGTTCCTTAATTTTAAGGCTAATCATGGTTTTCTCCTTATTCAGTCTTATCTATAAAAAGTATAAAAAGTATATAAAATTGATACAAATTTACCATTCTGTTAAGAAATATTAAAAGAATTTTTTTCTATAATTTGAATGTCTTTATTATTTTTAAAATATGTGAATTGCCGTTTTGCAAAATTCCTTGTGTGCTGCTTAATTTTATCAATAATTTCATTTTTATCTTTATACTTCAAAAATTCTGCATAACCTATAGTATTTGCAATAATTTCATTATCAACACCGTATTTTCCAACCACTCTTTTAAATTCATCTTCAAGCCCGAGGGTTATCATTGCATTAACTCTTTTATTTATGTTATTATAAACTTCCTCGCGGCTGACAGGTGGCATAAACCACTTTGCTTCATATTTTGTGTTCTCTTCTCTTTTAAATTCGGATATAGGAGCATTTATTGCCCTGCACATTTCAATTGAACGTATAACTTTTTCAACATTATTTTTTTCAACCTCTGCTGCCCTTTTCGGGTCAAGCTTATACAGCATTTTGTGAAGTTCATCAGCAGGGCATTTTTTAAGTTCTTCTCTTAATTTTTTATCAGCACTTATTTGAGGCATTTTCTTTTCATCTAAAAGTGCTTTTATATAAAACCAGGTGCCGCCTGAAATTATAACCCTTTTTCCTCTTGATTGAATTTCGTGTATTGCGGCATTTGCATATGAAACAAAATCACCCGCACTAAAGGTTTTATTGGCATCAATTATATCTATAAGGTGATGTCTAACCCCTTCACGCTCATCTAATGTCGGTTTTGCGCTTACAATGTCAAAATCTTTATATACAATTCTTGAATCAGCGCAGATAATTTCAGCGTTAATTGCCCTCGCTGCTGTTATCGCTATCTTGGTTTTCCCCGATGCTGTCGGGCCTGTTATCACTATTATAGGCAATTTTGTCTCCATAGTATTTAAATATTAACACAACTAAAAAGACAAATACATAAATCAATAAAACCAGATAAATAAAGGATAAGACTTTATTTACCGAAAATATATAGCCTAAAATTTGAATAGAAACAAGTGTAAGTATAATAAATAAGTTTAAGCCCAGAACCGCCATAGGACGTTTAAACACGGCTATAAAAGCTCTGTAAAAAGCCAAAAACGGATTTTTGGAGTTATCTTTAGCATAATAAAGTGCCGGCAGTACAAAAATAGTAAATACGATAAATAAAAATATTGCACAAATAAAAAGTGTTTGCCAGTTTCTTATAATTTCAAGTTTTGCCGCAGGAAGGGTCGACAAAAAATCAACCGCGGAATGTATGCTTTTGCTCCAATCCATAGGCGCATTGAGCAAGAAATTTATGCTGCCCAAAAAACGGTTTGCAAATTTTATATTCAGATACATCCAGAATAAGAATCCAAAATAGTGTAAAACAAAAATACCGAAAACAGGCAAAATATAAGCTGCAACGGATGTAAAAAATTCTTTTCTTAAATCAATAATATCCTGCAATTTTTCATCTTCTGTTTTATATTCTTTATCAGCATTCTGGTTTGCTTTTTTAATCATTCCGAACCAGCCTGAAAAAAAGCCTGCATTCAAAACAAAAATAGCTATAGAAATGACTATTAAGAACATTGAATTTTGAAAAGAAACGCTTTGAGCAAAAATCGTAAAAACAATTAAATAAAGTACAAGCGCCAAAGGCAAGATAGGGTTATTTTTGACCGTTATTAAAGACTTCTTTATAATTTCAAACATTTTGTTAAACTCCATTTGTATGATATAATATTAGACGTAAAATAAATAAAATACAAGGGCAAAAATGTTAAGATTTTTAAAAGATCACAACCTTAAGGGTATTTTAATTTGCGCTGAAGGAATAGACGGTTCAGGTAAAAGTACTCAAATAGATTTACTCTATTCCTGGCTTAAGGAATTAAATCAGGATGTTATTTTGACATCCTGGAACTCTTCAGATTTAATTTCTGAAACAACAAGACGCGCCAAAAAGAAAAATCTGCTATCGGGGCGCACATTCAGCCTGCTTCATGCGGTTGATTTTGCAGACAGGCTTGAGCGCATTATAATACCGGCTCTGAAAGCAGGCTTTATCGTTCTTGCAGACCGTTATGTTTACACGGCATTTGCGCGTGACGTTGCAAGGAATGTTGATATTAAATGGGTCAGGGATATGTACAGCTTTGCAGTTAAACCTGATTTAACCTTTTATTTTGATGTGAGCGCCAAAGTTTCACTAGAGCGGATTTGTGAAAACCGCCAGCCTAAATTTTATGAAGCCGGCATGGATTTAAAACTTTCAAATAATCCTTACAAGAGCTATGTTATTTTCCAAAATCGCGTTATAGAGCAATACAACACAATGGCGGAAGAGTATGGTTTGGTCAGAATTGATGCTATGGAAAGCATTCATAAAAAACAAATGCTCATAAGAAAAGAAGTAGCAAAACTTCTGCAGCAAAGGGGGCTTTTAAAAGATGTCGCAGTATAAAAAACACGGCTATGAAGGGCTTTTAATTGTTATAGAAGGAACAGACGGCGCGGGCAAAAGCACCCAGGTTAATATGCTTAAAAAATATATCGAAAAAGAAGGCTTTGCATGTATGCTCTCTGAATGGAAAACTTCGCGCTTGATTTCTGAGGTCATAAATGAAGGCAAAGAAAGAAATTTGCTTAATGCAACAACTTTTTCACTTCTATACGCAGCAGATTATGCCGACAGGCTTGAAAATACGATAATTCCGGCTCTTAAAGCAGGTTTTGTGGTAGTGCTTGACAGGTATATTTATACCGCTTATGTGCGCGATTCTGTTCGCGGGCATGATATAAAATGGGTAAAAAACCTTTATAATTATGCCCCTAAGCCTGATTTGGTATTTTACTTAAAAATGCCTGTGGGCAAGCTTTTAAAAAGAATGATAGGAGCAGACGGGCTTGATTATTTTGAATCAGGACGCGATATAGGAATTTCGTCGGATATTTACAACAGTTTCGAAATTTATCAGACAAGATGTTTAGAAGAATACGATAAATTGCAAAAGGAATATGACTTTATAGTCCTTAACGGAGATTTAAGCAAAGAAGAAATCCACGAAAAAATTGTAAAAAAAGTTAAAAAAGTGCTGGATTTAGGAATAGTAAAATAAGTTATTTCGGTCTTTTTTCTAAAATTATGTCATATTCAAGAATCTCGCAAATATCTTTAAGGTCTTGAACTCTCAGGTGCCCGTTTTTAATTTTTTGCGAAAAATTGCTGGGGGTTATTTTTTTTCCTTGCAAATTACTCTGTCTCTCAAGCAAATTTTTTAAAAGCCCGCCTTCGTTATAAATTAAATGTTTTATAAGTAAAACATCGGGCAAATCATTAATTTTAATGTTTTTCTTCATACCTTTCAATTCTAATTGCTATTGACTAAATAAATCAAATAATGTATAATTAATTTAGTTATTAATAAATTATTAATTAATAACTAAATTATTAACAAGGAAGAATAGTTATGAAAAAAGGTTTCACACTTGCCGAAGTTTTAATTACATTGACAATAATCGGTGTTGTAGCAGCGCTCACAATTCCTACGGTTGTCCGCAATTACCAAAAACAGCAAACCGTTGTACAGCTAAAAAAAGTATATTCAGCGCTTTCCAATACCACAAACCTTGCAATAGCAGAACAAGGGCCGATAACAGGGTGGAAAGTTGGTGCGAATAATTCAGGACAAGCAGCTATTGATTTTGCAAACACATATCTAATTCCGTATTTAAAAGTATCAAAAAATTGTGAAACAAATATAACTGGTGTTTGCACTTTTAATTATACATATCTTAATAGCAGCACACAAAATTCTTTAAGTAATGCATACACGCGTTTTTATTTAAATGACGGTATTTTTATTGCATTAAGAATAGCAAATACCATAGCAGAAGATGGGCTTAATTACAGGCAAGCTTATTTATACATAGACATAAACGGGCAGAAAAAACCCAATAAACACGGCAAAGATATATTTTTCTTTAAATATTATATATTTCAAGCCAGCGAAACAAGTAATTATACCGGAAAATTTCTTCCCTGGGCTTACAATAATCAAAGAGATTTATTAATCGGCGCCAGCCACCACGCGAATGCTTGTTCCAAAGAAGGTGACGGAACCCTTTGCACTGCTTTAATTTTACAAGACGGATGGAAAATTTCAGACGATTACCCGTGGTAATGGTGTCCGCTCCCGTCTTTCGCTCTTCCCACTTGCGTTCCGTTCAGAGTGTATATTGCGGATAAAAAGCTGTCTAAATGCAGCTTATCCAAAAGAGGTACGCGCGCCAAAACAAATGCGCCTAAAACATCGTCAATGTGGACAAAATAATCTTTAGCATTTAACTTACGTTTATCGGGGCTCTCTTTATCTATAAATTTATTATTAACAGAATTGGCAAGATTAGCTGAAATAGGCATTCCTGCGCCTACTGCAAGGGCAATTGAGACAATTTTAGGAATAACACCTTTAAATTTAGCTTTTTTACAAAGTTCTAAACTTCCGGCTAAAATTGTTGTCGGGATTAAAATATTAGCCTCTTTAAAAATTGCTTCTTTAAGTTTTGTTTTAGGCTTTGTTTCTTTATCAAACCATAACCCGCTGGTGAGGCCGCCCAAAATACCCGATGTTGAAACGGCCAAAATCTCTTTAAAACCGTATTTTATATTAAAAGACTTCACAAAAGCTTTAATTTTATCTTTTGGCGCAAGTTTTTCAAATATATCTTTTTTTAAAGCCTTGCCTTGAAATCTCCGTATAGCCAGAATAGGCAAAAGAGTTGCGCCAATAGTTGTAAGCGCAACGCCTAAATTTTTTTTAAATTTTTCTTTTCTGTCCGTGTTAACGGCTGTTATCGGCTCTGTCATAATATAAATAAAGGCAAAAGTCTGACTTATTGCCTTTTATGTTTAGTTTTGTAAAACATAGCCCAAAAGAGAAGCTTCTCTTGCTTTTTTAATAGCATTTGACAACATTCTTTGATGATTCGCGCAAGTTCCCGTAATTCTTCTGGGGAGTATTTTACCTGCTTCGGATAAATATTTACGCAGTTTGGTTACATCTTTATAATCAACTTCCGTAACTTTATCTGCACAAAAATTACAATTCTTTTTCTTTTTCTCTGTTCTGGTTTCTCTTGCCATTATTTTTCCTTCTTTTTTCTTATCTTTTTAAAACGGTATTTCATCTTCATCTATAAGTGTTTCTGCGGCTTCTTGTGTTGAAAATTTAACAATGTCTTCTTCTTTTTGTGCCGGTTTTGAAACAGGGATTGCAGACAATACTTCAAGTGCACCTATTTTTTCAACACTTGATGCTTGTATTTCAACAAATCTTTTATCTTTACCGTTTGTATCCTGGGCAACGTCAATTTGCGGTTTTCCTTCAATAAGAACATTATCTCCCGCTTTAATGGAGTTTTCAATATTTTCTGCCAAAGCGCCAAGCCCTGTAACTCTTACAAGAGTTTCATCGGCAGGATTTATATCCATAACAAAAGTCGTTATCGGGAGATTATTTTGCGTAAAACGTTTTTCAGGATTTTTAGTAACTTTTCCGCTTACAATAATTTTAGCTAAAGACATAATTTTTTCCTTTATTTTGCTTGTGAAAACATTGTTCTTATAATGTTTTCGTTTAATTTCAATTGTCTTTTTAATTCCTTAACTTGATCTTCGGGCAGGTTTAATTTCTGATTTACCATATAGCCGTCTCTGAAACCTTTAACGTCATAGGCAAGTTTTTTTCTGCCCATCTTTTCTGTGTCTAAAATGGTGCCTTTTAAGCTTGTAACAATTTCGCCAACTTTTGCTATTACCTTATCTGCTTCATCCAAGTCGATACTTGGCTTAACAATAGTAAGCAATTCGTATTTTTTCATTTTGTCTCCTTATTGATTTTCTTGAGGTACGAAGATATTAACACAAACAGGTTTTAGACACAAGCAAAAAATCCTAAGTTTTGATTATTTCATCCAATTTTTTAACGGCACTTCTTTTTTTGCGATAAAGCATATCGCAAAAAGCTTCAATCCTTGTAATAAAGCCTGCTTCGCCTGTGTGCTCGTCAATTGTCAGATTCAAAATAGATTTATCAAAGCTTTTAGATTTTCTAACCATACGCTCTATCATCAAAGAATCAGGCCCGCAGCCAAAGGCGGTTATTGTTATAATGCCGTCAATCTTCTGATTTGCCAGATAATGCCCCGCGCAACCCGTCATTTCAAGTTCATTTGCCCAATAAATTTCATCACTTAAATTGACAACCCCTTTTCGCAGCTGCTCATCAGTAAGTTCATACGCCCTGTAGGCTCTTACACCCAAATTTTCAAGCTTTTTAAATATATCCATACAAACTTTGGTGTCATAAACGTTATAAGCATGTGCTACCACGGCTATACTGACAAATTTTTCCTTTTCCCGTGGCGGGATTATAACATTACCCTCTGTTGCGTTTTTAAGAGCTTCATCAAAACCAAGCCCGTGCTGCATCATAACCATAAAATTATTATAAACAACCCAGCCTGATTTAGATGCTTCTTTAATAAGTTTTTTATCTCTTATTTTAAAAGGTGCCACAGCCGCCGCCAAAAAATCATAAAGCCCCAAATTCTTTTCGGATTTATCCAAAGTGGCTTCAATTATTTTAAAATCGCCTTTAACTACATTTCTTATTAAATCCGGAAGCCCGCGAATTTTAGAGCAATTATAAATTTTAGGCGCTACGGATTGAATTGACGGTACAAAAATATTTTTAACACCTTTTTCAACCAAATCTACAACATGCCCCACATACACTTTAACGGGCAAACACGTTTCACTCACCACCAAAGAAGAACCACGTTCCACCACTTTTTTTGTGGTATAGCCGGAGAGTACAATTTTAATACCCAGTCTTGTGAAAAAACCATACCAGAAAGGATAGTAATTATAATATGTTAAAGCGCGCGGTATACCGATTATTTTTTCTTTTTGTGCAAAAAATTCCATTTTAATTCCCTGACTTTATTATAGCACAGGAAAAATTCTTAAACTATTTAAGCCCTGCAAGCTCCTCTAAAGAAACTTCAAGCACAATGGCAAGCCTTATAAAAGTGTTCAGCCCCAATGTTTCCCTGCCGTTTTCAATCCTGTTTAAATGTTCCCTTGTTCTGCTTATCTTATCGGCAAGAAATTCCTGCGAATATCCCCTCATTTTCCTGTAATACTTAATTTTTTTCCTTATTTTGGGGTTAAAGTCAATTGTATGTATGTCTTTTAAAAAAATATCTTGCATAAATTAGATTTTAGTTTTAAAATAGATTTATGTCTGTGATTAATACATCACTATAAAACCCGAATACTGTTTTGTAAAGAGCAATAGGATAAACATGAGTACTACTTTTAAAAAAGATTTTAAAGGTTTTACCTTGGCAGAGGTACTTATAACACTTGCAATAATAGGCGTTGTGGCGGCTCTTACAATTCCCGTTATAAGTAAAAAGGCTTTTGAGCAAGAAGCTGTTTCAAAAGTAAAAAAACATTA
>CAYYBA010000026.1:0-17260 GCA_964470205.1 uncultured Gammaproteobacteria bacterium
GTTCGGGACTAGCGCAGCTACCCCCTTCAAAAATTGACATTTAGTCAATTTTTGCTAGTCCCTGCTACATCCCGATATTTTTCGGCTTGTACACAGAAATATTAACAATAACAAAGCGTATCGTCAAGTAAACAGAAATAAATTTTAAAAACTTTAGCAAGTTTTGAATATTATACATTATTTGGATGATGAATTTTGCCTTATAAAAAAATATTATTATATTGTAAAACAGGAAGAATGTATCCCCTTAGAATTAGAAAAACGGAGACATTAATATGGGAATGGCAGCATCTCAAGCCAGATACCTGGCGCTTACGGCACGGAAATCAAATGTTGAATTTCAAGGCCAACAAATAAACCAGCAAAGAACCCTTTTGGCAACGGAAAGTGCTGATTTATTCAATCAAATACTGGCGATGAAAGTACCCACAACGCCGAACGTCGCTGATTATTATATAAACACTTACTCTTTTGAAGACGGGGACGATAAATACTCATTTTCAGACCCTGCCCAAAACGGTGACGGAACTTATAAATTGCGGCTTACTTATGATGTGGATGCAATTGAAGCCAAAAGAACCGGACAATATACCAACGCTACAATAAGTGACTCAAATATTTTAAACTATAACGGCTATAATTCTACACTTTCTGTTGCCGACATTCCGGATTCCAGTGATGACCCTGCGGTTATGACAAGAAAGATTTTATCTCAAATGGACCCTTCAATTACCTCGGGAAGTACTGTTTACAAATATTATATAAATGATGAAACGGGAACAATTGAATACTATATTTCACAGCAAACATATGATAACATCAAAAGTTCCGGCAATTTCCGGGCTCTATACGGCAACGGTACGACAATCGAACAAACAGGATCTGCCAATGCCTATTTATCCACGGATGGAAGTACATCAGGCAGATATACTTCTGCCACGATAATAAATTCTACGGTAGGCGGTCTGGATGGTTTAACATTTAATTTAAGTTACAGCAGTGTTGAAGATACTGAAGCGTATAATCAGGCAATGCTTGATTACGAACATTCACGAGATCTTTATACGAAAAAAATTGAAGATATAAATGCAAAAACAGAAACAATACAAATTCAGGATAAAACTCTTGAACTTAAATTAAGGCAATTAGATACAGAACAGAATTCAATTCAAACAGAACTTGAATCTGTTAAAAAAGTTATTCAAGAAACAACCGAAAGGGTATTTAAAACCTTCCAATCTTAATTAAGAGGTAGCAACAAATGTCTTACAAAAATGACCACTATTTAACAATAATGAACAGATACTCAGGCGCAAGCTCAACCGCCAAGGCACAGCTTTTTGAGACCTATGACAAGCTGCGCGATTTAACTGTATCAGGTTCAAATGCAACCGGTACGGGCTTCGGAACCGCGGGCAATCTTTTGTGGCAATTAGCGGGTGTTTTTGCTCCAAGTACATTTATGTCCGTTATGGGTGGTTCAGATTCAATGAATATCCCGGGAACTTCTTATTGGTCGCCTATAACCGGCTCAAGTTCATCTTATGACGGTGCAACAGGCGCTTTTGGCATAGGCTCTCTAAGTTCTTATTCCGGATTTCCCTCAGGCAATGCTGCTTCAATTTTACAGGGTTTTGGTTTATCATCATCTTCAATCGGAATCTCAACCGGCGGCGGTGCGGGAATTGCAACAGGTTATGCAGTAAGCGCAGGCGGAATTGCCGGCTTAAATGCTGCAGCTTATGCTGCAGGCGTTGGTTCAAGTTTTAGTATAGGCAAAAATATAGTTTTGCCTGTTGCAGGTTTGGTTTCAGGTGTCGGCGGTATTATGCAATCAGCGGCTCCGTATTTGGGACAATATGGTTTAGGCGCGGTCTTAGCGGGTAATTTATTGCAAGGTACAGGCAGTGCAGCTGTAAACGCTTATCAAAATATTACCGGCAATATAACTGCAAATGCAGATACTATTTTAGAGAATAAAATTGCAAATATTGAAACAATATGCAAAATGCTTGATACACAGGGAGATGTCGTAAAACAAATGTTAAAAGACAATATGGATTCCAACAAAGAGGATATTCAATCAATCAGCTCGTAATTATTTGTTTATTGTTTCAAAAGGATTGTCCTGGGTGTTTTTTTGTTCTTCCCAATGTTTTGCAATGCCTTGTATGTGAAGAAGATTAGGATCTATATTGCTTGTTTTGGGAGATTTGGGAGATATTTTGCCTATGAATGTCTGCATTTTTTCATCATCAAAATCATTTTCCCAACGTGCCACAACCGTTGTTGCAACGCAGTTGCCTATTAAGTTAACGGTAGTTCTTCCCATATCAAGAATTTGATCTATTCCCAATAAAATTGCAACTCCCACAACCGGAATACCAAAACTTGCCAGTGTGCCGACCAAAACAACCAAAGAGACTCTCGGAACGCCTGCTATACCTTTTGAAGTAAGCATAAGAGTCAGCATAATTGCAAGCTGCTGCTGAAAACTCAAATCAATGCCGACAAGCTGTGCACAGAATAAAGAAGTTAGCGCCAGATAAAGCGTTGAACCGTCTAAGTTGAAAGTGTAGCCTGTGGGCATAACAAAACTTACAATATTTTTGGGCACGCCAAATTTTTCCATAATATCCATAGCTTTGGGCAATGCTGCTTCCGAACTTGCAGTCGAAAAGGCAAGAAGTGCGGGTTCTTTAATTGCTTTTAAAAGTGCGCTGAATGGTATTTTTATAATTTTGCACACTAAAACCAAAACTATTGTTACAAAGAGAACTAATGCAAAGTAAACTATGGCTATAAATTTTGCATAATTGCCAAGAATACCTATCCCATTTTGCCCTACAGTTACTGCAATTGCGCCAAAAACACCAATGGGTGCAAAAAGCATTACATATTCAGTGAATTTAAACATAATATCACAGGTACTTTGTAAAAAATCTAAAACAGGACGTGCTTTTTGACCAATTCCGCAGATAGCTAAAGCAAAAAATATTGAAAATACAACAATTTGAAGCAGATTTCCTTCCGATAAGGATTGGAAAAGACTTGTAGGTACAGATTGTACAAGCATATGCGAAATAGAGTGGTCTATTTTAATTGTTTGCATTTTTTCAACTGCACTCAAAGAAATACTTGCTAAATCAATATTAAAGCCAACACCCGGTTTAAAGATATTTCCTATAAAAAGTCCTAAAATTAAGGCAATTGTTGTTACAATTTCAAAATAGATAATTGTTTTAAGCCCGATTTTCCCCAAACCCTTAATATCGCCATGTCCTGCTATACCTACAACCAGCGTGGCAAAGATTAAAGGAGCTATAATCATCTTAACCATTCTTAGAAAAATATCCGCTAAGGGTTGCAATTTAACTGCATAACTCGGGGCGAGCCAACCAAAGATAATACCAAGGATGAGGCCTAGAAATATAAATGTTGTCAGTTTAGAATTGTTCAAAATTCCGCTCCAGTTGGCTTATGAGAACAGCTTAGCACAAAAATTTTGAAATACAATAACTTACTTAATCTTTTCTGGATTTTGCAATACCTCTAATGCTTATACAATTGCCCTTTTGCCCATTTATAATAAAATCAGTCTTTTTTGAAAGTCATTTGCAAAGTCAATATATTTTTGTTGTTTTTAAATTCGTATTCCATTAAATCCATAGTATTTTTAACCAAGAAAATGCCAAGACCTCCGACAGGTCTTTCGTCCGCGCTTAAGGTAATATCAGGGTCTTGTTTTTCCAACGGGTTATAAGGTGTGCCGGAATCCGTAAATTTTAGCTGTACTTGCTTTCCTTCTATTACTTTAAAAGTTATCTCAACGTCGCCTTCTTTTGGCGGATATGCGTAAGTTGAAATGTTTATAAATATTTCTTCAACGGCTAAATTAAGTTTTCTTTTATACTCATCAGGTATTTTTGCTTCTTCGCAGTTTTCTTCAAGCCATTTTATAACCGTATTTATACGGTTTATATCTGCAGGCAGTAAGAATGTTTTTGTTTTTGTTTTCGTTTTTTCTACCATAGCTTTTTCTTTTGCTCCATTGTACTTTAAAACAAGCATTGTCATATCATCTGCCTGTTCTTGATCTTGCGTGAAATTTTCTACATCTGTTTTAACGGTTAATAAAATATCTTCAATTTCCTTGTCTTTAGTATTATTTAAAGTATCAGAAAGTCTTCCCTCCCCGTAAAATTCTTGCTTTTCGCTGTATGCTTCTGTAACGCCGTCTGTGTAGAAAAAAACATATGCGCCGGGTTTAAGCTGAACTTCACAAGCTTTATAAACCGTATTATCCATAGCCCCCATAACAAGATTAGGGTCACATTTAAAATATTCAAAACCGCCGGATTCATTTTTAATTAAAGGCGGGTTATGCCCTGCATTTACGCAGCTCATTTTTCCTGTTGAAAGTTCCAGAATTGATAAAAATACCGTTACAAAAAACCCTTGCTCGTTTGTTTTACAAATTTGTCTGTTAGCCGTTGTCATTAATTCATCTGCACTAAGTCCTGTTTTTGCAATATTTTTAATCAAGGTTTTTGTTGTCATCATAAATAAAGCAGCAGGAATGCCCTTGCCTGAAACATCGGCGATTAAAAATACTAAATGGTCGTTATCAATAAAGAAAAAGTCATAAAAATCCCCTCCGACTTCTTTTGCGGTATACATTTTAGCGAATATGTCAAATTCTCTTCTTTCGGGATAAGGCGGGAAAACATTTGGTAATGCCGAATTTTGGATTGATTTTGCAATATTGAGTTCTGTTTGCATATACTCTTTTTCTGCCTGGGCAAGGCTTAAATTTGTTATATATTCTTTGATATCCGTTGTCATTTTGTTAAAAGTGCTTGCAAGAGTTGCAAATTCTTCCGGGTCTTTTATGTCCATTTTTATATCAAGATTTCCCTCACCTATTTTTTTTGCAGTGTTAATAAGATAGTCAACGGGTTCGTTTATATTTTTTTTAATAAGATAATAGGTAACGCTTGATATCGAAACGCAGAAAATGAAAAGCGCTAAAAGCATGTACTTCAAACGTTTAATAAGGGCTGAAAAAAGCTCGTCCACAGGAACATTTACTATAAGAATCATACCGTTATCAAGCTTTTCTATAAAGGAAATATATTTTATATTATTAAATATAAACATTTCGCCATTTTTTGCATTTTCTTTATACCAGGGCAAGCTTTTTAAAGATTTTCCGGTCGAATTTTTGTTTTGTTCTTGTTCTTTTTTATCGGTTACAACAAGAATAAAATCGTTATCTTTATCCGCAAAAAGTGCAAAACTGTTTGGTGTGGGGCGAATTTCCGAGATTTTTGCTATAATTGAATCAAGTTCCCAGTCAACCGTGGACATTCCCACAAAATTGTGATTTTTATCGTATATGGCAGCACCCACCGTTGTCATAAGAGAATGTGTTCCTGTGCCGTCGTAATAAGGTTGTGTCCAAACAACCGTGTGCTGCAATGTGTTAAGCCTGCTTATTTCAGCGTGTTTTTTATTTTGTGTTCTTTTATGCTCCATAATTTCTGTAAAATCATGAAACTTTTGACCATAACTTGTACTAAGATTTTTGTCGACTTCATCGTTTATTTCAAGATACCAGCTTTGGTTGAAATAATCATACTTTTCGCCTTCAAAACTTTTATCTATAATAACCCCTTTGGGAGTATGATAAGCGTAAGAACAGAACCTTTTTTGAGCAGGTAAAATTTTATAAGGTTCAAACCAAATGCCGCCCCCGACGGCAAGCATGTTGTTTTCGAAATTGTGTATTACTATAAAATCCAGAAGGCTGTGGTCTTTATTATCAGAACGATAAAAAACCTCACCCATTAAAGATAAATCTATTACATTTCCCTGTAATTGCTGAATGGATTTATTAACCTGTTCTACAAAGTATGCAATCATCAAATTGCAGCTTTCGGTTTTAAGTTTTTTGCTGTTTGTAAAAGAACCCCATGTCAGCATAAAAGCTACCAAGCCCAATATAATGAGCATAGACAGCGTCATAAATATTATCTTTGCTTTTATGGTTTTGAACATTTTATTCTATATCTAAAATATTGGTAAACCCGGTCATTTGAAAAATTTCCAAGACAGGTTTTTGGACATTAATAATTTTCATATGCCCTTGTTTTTCCATTCTTTTTTGAAGTTCCAGAATAACTCTTAATCCGATACTTGACACATATGTAACACCTGCAAAATCAACAACAAGGCCCATCATATCATCTAAATCATCGTTAATTTCCTGCCCGAATTCAACAGCCGTGTTAACATCAATTTTGCCTTCCACTTTTACATTTAATTCGCGTCCTTTTTTTTGTTTTGTAAGCTGCATAAAAAACCTCTAACTTTTCTACCGCTTCAATTATAGCAAATTTTGAAGCCTTGAAGCAACATCATTTAGATGATTTTTATTCAATATATCCGCAATTGAACCTGTATACTTCAAACGTTTTTGAAAAATGATCAGGGCTTAAGCCCGCTTTCATTTTTAGCGAATTTAAAAACTGTTTTTTGTCGCTCAGCTCTTTCCAGACAGATGGCAGATAAACCGCCTGATAACGCCCGTCTTTTATTATTATACCGTCTTTGTACGGCTTAATTTGCTGCAATAAATCTTCTTCGTCTTTAAAATGCATTTTTTCGGGCTCTGATAAAAGCGAAACCGCAATTGACAGCTCCTCTATTTCTTGCTCGGTTACGGGTTTAAATCTGGGGTCAGAAAATGCAGCGTTTTGGGCATTTTCAATTAAATCTTCAATTAAGGGGCGCTGCGCCAAAATTGAACCTATACAGCCTCTAAGTGCACCGTTTTTTTCAAGAGTTACAAAGCATGCGCCGAATTGATTAAAAACATCAGCGGGCATGCTTTCTAAAGAAACTTCTTCAAAATGCGACAGTATGCTTTTTTGGGCAATATCAATTATAAAATCCGAATAATATTTTTTTAGAAATTCATTTTTTTCACCCTCATATAAAAACCAGCTTCCGTACCCGACAACTTTATTTGTATCGCCTGTTGCAGCGGCAGAATTTATTAAACCCATTCTTATTAAAGAGAAGTTCTTCTCCTTTGCAAAATCAACAAGCCCCATAATCCCCACGCTTCCGCATGCCTGCTCTTGGTGAAAATTTTGAATTTCTTTATTTTCAATCATCTGTGCTGTTACACGGTCAATTTTTCTTGCCTTGGCATCGTCTAAAAAGTGGCTTAAATCGGATGAGATAATAAAACCGATTTCTTTATTTTCCCAGTAAAATTTAATTATATCTTTAATTTTACCGTATTTTTCACCTCCCGCAAGAACAGGCACAATTTCAACATCTTTGAAGATTTTTTGTATTAAAGGAAGCTGTATTTCAATTGAGTGCTCATTTTCAAGTGCTTTATCATTAATTTTTGCACCGAAATTTTTTTCTAACTGAATACAGATTTCTTTATTTACTTTAACATTACCTAAAGGCGTCTGCCACTCGTCATAAGATGTCAGCGCAAGCCCTTCAAACCATATTTTATGCGCAGGAGCAAAGATAAAAAGAGTTTTTAAATTATTTTCCAATGCACTGATGCCGTCATACGCCAATTGGCCGGAATAAATAAGGCCGGCATGCGGCACTATAACAGAGCGTGTTTTATATTCATAATTATTTTTGCTCTTTTGTGCAAAATTCTCTATTTGTTTATTCAATTCTGAGGCATTATTTGTATAAAACATTCCTGCAACAGATGGCGATTTTATTTTATTCATAAAATATATTATAATACATCCTATGAAATATCAAAATATACTAAAGGACAATAAAGTGCAATGTGCAATATGCCCGCGCGAATGTAAGCTGAGAGCGGGACAAGAAGGCTTTTGCCATGTGAGAAAAAATGTGGACGGCGAAATTTGTTTAACAACTTACGGCTATAACACAGGGCTTGCTATAGATCCGATAGAAAAGAAGCCCCTGTACCATTTTTACCCGGGCACATCGGTTTTATCATTCGGAACATTCGGCTGCAATATGGGGTGTTTATTTTGCCAAAATTACCAAACAACCAAAAGTAAGGCTGATACTAAATATCTGAATAAAGCAATGCCGCAAGAGATTGTAAAGGTAGCAATTGAGAGCGGCTGCAAAAGCGTTGCTTTTACCTATAATGATCCTGTAATATTTTTTGAATATGCAATTGACTGTGCTAAATTATGCAGAAAAAAAGGCGTTAAAACAGTCGCTGTCACGTCGGGCTTTATTAATAAAGACCCGAGAAAAGAATTTTTTGAGTATATGGATGCTGCAAACATTGACCTTAAAGGTTTTAGCGAAGAATTTTATAAGAAAAACTGTCTTGCAAGGCTTCAGCCTGTTTTAGACACTATAAAATATGTAAAAAATGAAACAAGCTGCCACCTTGAATTAACTACAATGATAATTGAAGGCGAAAATAATTCCGATGATGAAATTAAGCGCGAATGTGACTGGATTGTTGAAAATTTGGGCTTTAACGTGCCTTTGCACTTTAGTGCATTTTTTCCGAATTATAAATTTTTAAATAAAAAACCTACTTCCTTAAGAGCACTTTTAAGGGCTTGGGAAATTGCAACAAGTGCAGGTCTTAACTATGTTTATCTGGGCAATGTAATAAACGCCGCCACATCTGCCACTTATTGCAAAAACTGTAAAAATTTGATTATTGAAAGAGACAGATACAGTGTTTCAAGACTCCTTTTAAATAAAGACAAATGCCCTTATTGCGGCACAATATGTGATGGTGTGTTCTGATTTTTACATTTTTGTTAAATTTTAATCTTTTTTATTTAAAAAAGTATTAAAAATTGTATTTTTTATACCGAAAAATAACAAAATTGTAAAATTAAGAAGATATATTGTAAAAATTGTAAATTTTTTATTTTTATTTATTTTTCTGTAATTTATAATTGAAAAGTTGCAAAAAAAATATATAAAATTTTAAAAACACCAAAAAAAATACATTTTTTTACATTTTAAAAATAAATGCCGCAATTTTTAAAAAATTTATAAAAGTTCACAAAAATAAATATTTGACGAAGTATAAAAACAGGTGCATGATGGTACAATAACAACAGTAATTAAAAGAAAGAGGCAAAAATGGCAGAAGTATTTACAAAAGAGGAAATTAAAAAACAAATTAAGGAAAAAAATATTGAATTTATTCGCTTGCAGTTTTGTGATTTAAACGGTCAGATCAAAAACCTTGCGGTTCCATCTACTCAAATTGATAAAGTTTTAAATAATGAATGCATGCTCGACGGGTCTTCAATTAAGGGCTTTAGGCACATTGAAACATCTGATATGTATTTTTATCCTGATTTAAGCACTTTTGTAGTCTTGCCGTGGAGAGAAGATAAAGTAGAAGATTCAAACGTTGCAAGGCTTATTTGCGATATTCATAATGCGGACGGCACACCTTTTGAAGGCTGCCCCAGGTGCAACTTGAAAAGAATTATTAAAAAAGCGGAAAAATTAGGCTTTGTTATGAACGTAGGCCCTGAAGCAGAATTTTTCTTATTTAAAAAAGATGAAGAAGGCAGACCCACCGTTTTCACCCATGATAAGGCAGGGTACTATGATGTTGCGCCGGATGATTTTGGCGAAGAAATAAGACGCAAAATTGTCCGCGCGCTTACGAGAATGAATTTTGATATTGAAGCAAGCCATCATGAAGTAGCGCACGGGCAGCATGAAATTGATTTTAAATATGCAGACGCACTTACAACAGCCGATAATATTATGACATTTAAATATGCCGTAAAAGCTGTTGCTGCCCAATTCGGGTTACATGCAACATTTATGCCGAAGCCGATTTTCGGTATAAACGGTTCAGGCATGCACTGTAACATTTCTCTTTTTAAAAATGGCAAAAATGCTTTTTATGATGAAAAAAGAGTTTATCAACTTTCTCAAGAAGCGCTTTACAGTATTGGCGGAGTTTTAGAGGAAGTAAGATCATTTACTGCAATTACAAACCCTATTGTTAACAGCTATAAGAGGCTTGTTATGGGTTATGAAGCACCTGTTTATTTGGCTTGGTCTTTGGCGAACAGGTCCGCCTTAATAAGAGTTCCGGCTAAGCGCGGCGGGGCAACAAGAATTGAATTACGTTCACCTGACCCCAGCTGTAACCCTTATTTGGCACTTGCCGTTATTTTAGAATCAATCATAGCCGGTATTGAAAATAAAATTAAACCGCCGCTTCAAGTTGAAAAGAATATCTACAAAATGGATGATAAAGCAAGAAAACGTGCTAAAATTACATCTTTGCCGGGCAGCTTGTATGAAGCATTGGAGCTTATGAAAAAAAGCAAAGTTGTAAAATCCGCCTTAGGGGAACATATTTTTAACGAATTTATATCTGCTAAAGCCAAAGAATGGGAAAATTTCCGCACATACGTATCGCCGTGGGAAGTTGACAAGTATCTATAATAGTAATAAGATTAATTTATGTGCAGAATTGGCGTCATAAAGTCGAAAAAATATATACATCCTTCGTTAATACTCAAATTAATGCGATCACAGCAAAAAGGGCATGATAATTCCGGATTTGCTTTTGTAATGCAGGATTTGGGCGGAATCTTTGAAAAATACAAAGAATTCCCCATTTTATCCATAGCATGCACCGATGAGGGGCTAAAAAAAGCCGAAGATATACTCTACGAGCTTGGTTTTAACAGAATTTTTCAATACACTCCTGAAACTTTCCATAAGCCGGGGTTAAAAATTCAGCCTATGCCGAACTATGTTTTTGCGGTTTTTCAATACCCGAGAGAGTATAAAGATGCCCCTAAAGAAGAAAAAGAAAAACTGCTTGTAAATACAAGGCTTAAACTTCGAAAAATGCTTGAAATTAATGATGACGGCTATGTTTATTCTTTTTGGCAGGATGTGCTTACATTAAAAGAAATAGGGGACCCAAAAGACATAGGCACTTATTTTAATCTTTGGGAAGAAGATAACAATTTTCGAGCCAAAATTATATCAGCACAGTGCAGGCAAAATACGAACTACGATATTGTGCGCTATGCAGCACACCCTTTCTTTTTGCAGGGTTACACCACTTTAACAAACGGTGAGAATACGTTTTATGAAAAAAATAAACTCTTTCAAAAAAGCCTTTTTGAAGGCTATATCGGTTTTGAATCCGATTCTCAATGTTTCTTATATACCCTTCATTATATCCATAAAATCTTAAAATGGCCCCTGAGGTATTATAAACATATATTAACTCCGCTTCCTTACGAGCAGATGACGACAAGACCTGACAAGGAAGTGCTTTTAAGGATAAAAACTTCTTTAAGCAATCTTGAAATTAACGGACCTAATACTACAATAGGCGTTTTGCCGCAAGGAGATATTTTTTGTGTGTGTGACAGCAAAAAGCTGCGCCCTACGGTTGTAAGCGTTTCGGATGACATTGCTGTTATAACTTCTGAAGTGTGCGGTATTAATGAAATTTTGCCTTCGCGCAAGATTGAAGACGATGTTTATTTACAAGAGCGCGAAACTATACAAATTGACAATGAATTAAAAATGGCAAGGATACAACAGTGACAAGTTCAAACAATAAAATCAATAAAATAGCTTTGGATGACCTCCCATGGATTATAGAGTATGACAGTGAAAAGTGTATGCTATGCGGGCATTGTGTTGCGGTTTGTTCTTTTGGATCAATTATGGTTGATGTACAAAAAAGGAAGAAGGTTAAAGCTCTTTCAAATGAAGAAGGTTTTACCATTGAATCAAACCAGAAGGCAATTCCTATCATCAGACAGGTTGTGAATGAAGATAATTTCTGCAGAGGGTGCGGAATTTGTACAAAAGTTTGCCCGAACGGGGCTATTAAACTTACAAGAAACAGAACAGAAATTTTTGGCACCAGATACCGCGCAAAAACCGGCGAAAGCGTTAAAAGAGGCGGCAGAAGCAATTTGCACACAGAAGGGCGCACTTTAGATAAAATTAAGGTGGGCAGAATTTCACAAATGACAGACCCGTCCTTAGATGCTCTTCGCCACACGTTTGATTTAAGAACAAATTTCGGGCGTGTAATAAGTGCTGATGAACTTGATTTTAGGCTAAACGGTGACAGTTTGGAATTAAACCCGGCGCGTTCATTGCCTGCGAATAATCTTATCTATCCGATTTTGATAGGTGATATGTCAATAGGGGCGCTGTCTACAAGAATGTGGGAAGCTATTGCAATTGCCGTTGCTTACTTGAATGAAGTTAAAGGAATGCCAATCAGAATGTGTACGGGCGAAGGCGGAATTCCCGAAAAGCTTTTAAGGTCAAAATATCTTAAATATATTATCTTGCAAATTGCGTCAGGGCACTTTGGGTGGAACAGAATAGTTAATTCAATGCCGTATATGACACAAGATCCTGAAGGAGTTGTAATTAAGATAGGTCAAGGCGCAAAACCGGGAGACGGCGGACTTTTAATGGCAGAGAAAAATGTGCGCCACATTCAGGAAATCAGGGGTGTTCCAAAGGCGGATTTGTTGAGCCCGCCTAATCATCAGGGTCTTTATTCAATTGAAGAGAGCGTACAAAAGATGTTCTTGTCGCTTAATTGCGCATTTCGATTTAAAGTTCCGGTTGCTGTGAAAGTTGCCGCAAGTTCAACATCGGTAAGCGTTTATAACAATCTTTTGCGTGACCCTTATAATATTGTGGGCGGTTTTTTCCTGGACGGTTTGCAAGGGGCAACCGGGGCAGCACATGAAATTTCTTTAAACCACACCGGTCATCCCATTGTTTCAAAATTAAGAGATTGCTATATGGCAGGTGTTCGTCAGGGCAAACAGGGGCAGATTCCTCTGTACGCAGGCGGCGGAATGGGCATGAACGGCAACCTTGCCGCTGATACTTTTCACAGGTAAATTAATTTTACAAATTGCAGGATGTGTGGGGAATGATTACGGCAAATGCAACGCCTGCAATACAGGGCGATGCCCGATAGGTATTACAACCCAAAATCCTAAACTTGTGCAAAGGCTTGATGTTGATACTGTTGCGCAGAATATTGTTAACTATTTTCTTGCAACGGATATTGAACTTAAAAAACTTTTAGCGCCGGTAGGGAACAGCTCTTTGCCTGTGGGCAGATCGGATGCTTTAATTTCCGTTGATAAGAATGTGGCAGAAAGGTTGCAAATTCAACATGCCTGCTAGAAAAGATATGAAAGATACAGTTAAAATAAATACAATTGAAAATGAAAAAAGAATTTCGACCCAGGAATTAATGTATAAAATTTGGGAAGAAGTGGAGAGCGGCTGCAATAATTTTGAAATAACAGCTTCAGGCCAGCATAATATAGGCGGGTCTCTATGGTCAAAAGACGGTAAAGATTTAAATTTCTACATTAAAAATCCAGGTCAGCGTGTAGGGTCAATGGGTGTTAAGGGCACAAATATTTACGTTGAAGGTCCGGCTCCCGCGGATGTAGGCTGGCTTAATTCGGGTGCAACCATTGTTGTTAAAGGTGATAGCGGAGATACCACGGCACACTGTGCTGCAAGCGGTAAAATTTTTGTAGGCGGGCATGTAGGCACAAGGTCCGGCGCTCTTATGAAATGCGACCCTAAATTTGACCCTCCGGAACTTTGGGTTTTAAAAAGCACGGGTTCTTTTTCTTTTGAATTTATGGGCGGCGGCACTGCTGTTATTTGCGGGTGGGAGTGTGAAAACTCAAAATCCGTTTTGAGCGACAGGGCATGTGTCGGAATGCTTGGCGGTGTTGTATATTTTAGAGGTTCTGTTTTAAATATTTCAGATGACGTTTTTGTATTTGATTTAGATGAGAAAGATGTCGATTTTCTTAGAAGCGGTATGAAAGATTTTCTCAAAAAAATCGAGAGAGAAGAACTTTATAAAAAATTAACCGATTTTTCAAAATGGAAAAAAATTGTAGCAAAAACTTACGAAGAAAGACAAAAAACACATTCAATAGACCTGAAAACATTCAGAGAAAAGATTTGGATGCAAGAGATTGGCGGTTCAATCTTTAAAGATTTGGTAGAAGATGATTTTGTCTCCTATGATTTGTTGCAAACGGGCGCAGGCCGCTTAAAAATCCCCGTGTGGAAAAATTATGCTTACAGTGCTCCTTGCGAATATAATTGCCCTGTTAAAATTCCTACACAAAAAAGGTTTTCGCTTCTTCGTGCAGGGAAAATTAAAGAAGCGCTTGAACTTGTGCTTGAATACAGTCCTTTTCCTGCAAGTGTTTGCGGGCAAGCGTGCCCTAATTTATGCTTGAATGACTGTTCAAGACTGAAGGTGGATGAACCTTTGGACGTAAAAATGCTCGGACAGTTATCGGCAGAGGTTAAATTAAAAATGCCCGAAAGCACCAGAGATGAAAAAATAGCAATAATAGGGTCAGGAACTGCGGGTTTAAGTGCTGCATGGCAGCTTTTACATAAAGGTTATAAGGTTGAGATTTTTGAGCAGGATAACAAAATCGGGGGCAAACTTTCACAGGTAATCCCTAAAGAGCGTTTGTCACAGGAGATTTTACAAACAGAGCTTGAGAGGTTTAATCAGGCAGGTGTTAAAATAAACCTTGATACAAAAATGACCAAAGAACTTTTCAGGAAACTTGAAAAAGAATATGATGCCATTATTCTTGCAACAGGCGCCCATGGGCCTATTGTTATTCCTTTTGAAGGGTATGAAAGGCTTATTAAGGGTTTGGATTTTCTAAAAAGCACCAAAAACGGGAAAAAATTCAAACTCGGCAAAAAGGTTGTGGTAATTGGTGCCGGAAACGCTGCAATGGATGTTGTTTTAGAGGCATATAAGCAAGGGGCAAAAGAAGTTTGCGCAATAGACATTCAAAAACCTTCCGCTTTTGATAAAGAGATTAAAGATGTTGAAAAATTGGGAGCTAAAATTTTGTGGCCTTGCTTTACCCAAAAAATTACACACGAGGGAATTTGGCTAAAAGACGGCCGCTTGCTTGAAGCAGACAGTGTTATTATTGCAATTGGCGACAGACCGATTTTCGATTATTTGGATAAAAAATATTTAGATGAAAAATCCAAAGTTTCTTTAAATGAATTTGACCAAAGCGAATTTAATAAAAAAGTTTTTGCCGTGGGAGATGCGGTTAAATGCGGGCTTTTTACAAATGCTATTGCAGATGGCAAAAATTGTTCTTTCAATGTCATGAGGTTTTTGAATAACGAAAAACTTGAAGAGGTTGAAACAAAAGAAATGATACCGCAAGAGAGGATTAAAGCGCAATATTACGAATGCTACACATCTTCTTGCGATAATGAAAAAAACCGTTGTTTGTCTTGCGGTTATTGCAGAGATTGCGGGCTTTGTATGGCAAGCTGCCCGAATAATGCAATTTTGAGGATTGAAAATGAGGATGGAAGTTTTGAATATACAAGCGATGACACTAAATGTATAGGATGTGGCGTTTGCGAAGGTCTTTGCCCCTGCGGAATTTGGGAGATGAAATCAAATATGCAATCTGTTTTGAATCAATTTTAATGCTATAATTATTAAAAAAACAGTAAGGGTTATTTGATATGGAAAATCTAAATATACTTGTTGTTGAAGACGAGGAAGATATATCGGAACTTGTTTGTTATAATTTGCAAAAAGCAGGCTATAATTATGAAACTGCGTTTTCCGGTGAAGTTGGTCTTAAAAAAATTGAAAATAACCTGCCCGACCTTGTTTTACTTGATATAATGCTTCCCAACATAAACGGATTCGAGGTTTTAAGAAGAATAAGAGCTGATGACAAATATAAAAATATATCGGTTATAATGCTTACCGCAAAAAGTTCTGATTCAGATGTTGTAAAGGGTTTGGAATTTGGTGCTGATGATTATATAGCAAAACCATTCAGTCCTTCTGTTCTTATGGCAAGAATTAAGAGTGTTTTAAAGCGCAGACATGATTTTTCAAAAGGTGAAACCATAAAAATTGATAAATTGTTGATAAATCCTTCAAAATACGAGGTTATGATTAATAATAAGTTGATAAATCTTACAATCAGCGAATTTCAGACACTTTGTCTTTTGGCGGGAAAAAGAGGCTGGGCTATGTCAAGGTATCAAATAATTAATGCAATAAAAGGCGAAGACCACTTCGTAACAGACAGGGCAGTTGATGTTATGATTGTAGGACTCAGAAAAAAGCTTAAGGAATACGGGCATTATATAGAAACAGTAAGGGGCGTGGGCTATAAATTTAAGGAGGATTAATGGATTTTAAATTACTTTTGCTGTTTTTTGTGATTGCGGCGGCTGCTTTAGCCGGAGTATTAATTGCAAGAAGAATAAAAAAGCTTGAAAATATAAGAAAAGATTTTATAGCGAATGTTTCTCATGAATTAAGAACACCTATTACCTCCATAAAAGGTTTTACGGAAACTTTGCTGGACGGTAATCTGGAAGACAAGGATGAAGTCAGACATTTTTTAGAAATCATAAAGAAACATTCAGACAGATTAAATGCCATTATAGAAGATCTTTTAAGCCTTTCCAAAATTGAACATGACGCCAAAGATATAACGTTTATAAATTGCCTTTTGGTAAAAGCTTTAGATAATGCCATTGAAATATGCAAATTAAAAGCTTCAAAAAAGAATGTCGAAATAGAGCTTTATGCTGACAGGAGTATAATGGCAAGAGTGAATCCTTCTTTGATAGAGCAGGCAAGCATGAATCTTATTGATAATGCTATAAAATACAGCACTGAAGGCTCCAAAGTGCTTGTTAATTTGTACATGGAAAATAAAGACATTGTAATAAGCGTGCAGGATTTTGGCTGTGGAATTAAAGAGAAACACTTGACAAGGCTTTTTGAAAGGTTTTACAGGGTGGATAAGGCAAGAAGCAGAAAACAAGGCGGAACAGGCTTGGGGCTTGCAATTGTAAAACATATTGCAGAATTGCATAAAGGTTCTGTTGCGGTTGAAAGTGAACTTGAAAAAGGTTCAAAATTTTTTATAAAAATTCCTGTTTCCTAATAAAATCCTAACAATTCTTTTTTAATATAAAAGTATGAAGGTCCAGACCGTAAGCTTTAATATTTTAAAACCACAGAAAACGATATCGTTTAAAGGCAATCCTATAGCATCACTCGTCGATACAATTCAGAAGAAATGCAGTTCTGACATTTCAAGTAAATTTTTGCAAAATGCTTCAGAATGGGGCGAAAAAGAGACTATTATTTTAAACGGGGCGG
>CAYYBA010000027.1:0-16869 GCA_964470205.1 uncultured Gammaproteobacteria bacterium
CATCTATAATATCTACCTTATATTCAGGATTATTTTTTAAACGTTCTTCAATTTCTTCAAATGTTAAAAAGCCTTCTTGCGCCCCGAAATGTTGAACAACACTGCCTGCATTCACGGAAGCACATTTTAGCGCATGCTCAACATCCCAATTAAATTTTTCAATTGCAGCTGTGAAGGTTGAAGCGAAAGCATCTCCGGCGCCAAGGGTTGATAATACTTTTGCGGGAAATTCCGCGCAGCGATAGAATTTCTTTCCGTCATACCCGTAAGCACCCCTTTTGCCGTCTGTTATAACAACAATCGCTTCATTATTTAAGCGCAATTTTTTAAGCATTGTTTTAATATCAATATGAACTGTTTCTTTTGAAAATTTTTCTTCTTTCGTGTCAGGGCGTACATTAATTTTAGTCAACAGCTGAGCTTCTTCTTTATTTAATACAAGTATTTCTGCCGTTTCCAAAATTTTTGAAAAATATCCTTCACCCTTTTTAATAGCTGTTGTTCCGGCATTTATCGCTAAATTTGTGTCATTGTTTTGCGCAAAAGCAGCAATAGCATCAAGCACTCTGTTGCTTTTACCGGCTAGAGGTGCTACATATAGCCAT
Source organism: uncultured Gammaproteobacteria bacterium (assembly GCA_964470205.1). Classification (GTDB taxonomy): domain Bacteria; phylum Cyanobacteriota; class Vampirovibrionia; order Gastranaerophilales; family Gastranaerophilaceae; genus CAYYBA01. The sequence continues at coordinate 606 of CAYYBA010000027.1, forward strand.
TTTGATTTTTTGATGCTTTCAAAATCAATGTCTTTAGGTTCAATATGGGCATTTGCGCCTCTGTGGGCTAAGACGGTTCTATCCCCTTGAAAACTTACAAGAATAACCGAAAAGCCCGTTAAATGCGATTCTGAATAGATAATATTTGAAATATCAACCCCGTTTTTTTCAAGACGCTCTTTAATAACATCTTTAATTTCATCTTTTTCGCCTAATTTGACTATAGTGGTTGTTTTAAAACCAAGGTTTGCAAAATTTATAGCGGTATTAACCCCGCCGCCGCCCGTGTTTCTTGAAAAATTGTCAATTTCAACCTTGGAGCCGTAAGGGAAACACATAAATTCAGTCTGTTTTTCTATTGAACTTGCGTTAATAATGTATGCTTTATCACTTTCAATAAAGTTGTCAAGTGTTGCGGATCCTATCGTAATAAAATCATATTCTTTTCCGTTTGCCATATTAAATCCCTTTTATTTTTGCCCGCTTTCTATTATAATACAAAAATGGAATTGAAAAGCATAGAACTGAAAAATTATAGGAATTATAAGAATTTAAAATTGAGTTTTGATAATAAAAAAACTCTTATTATAGGTGAAAATGCTCAAGGTAAAACCAATCTTTTGGAAGCCATTTTTTATTTATCTTCGCTTGAATCCCACAAGATTAATAAAGATGCAGAACTTATAACTTTTGGCGAAGATTTCGCACAAATTAAGGGCACAGTGCAAAAAGGCGAGTGCGAAATTGACCTTGAGGTTATTATAAACCCGCCTAAAAAGAAAATTATGAAAGTGAATTCCCTTAAAAAAACAAAGTCCAAGGAATTTTTGAGGGTTTTATCCGTTGTAAATTTTTGTGTGGACGACCTTCTCTTATTAAGAGGTGAACCTGCGCACAGGCGCAGGTGGCTTGACAATGCAATTTGCCAGATTTATCCTGCTTACAGCGAAAAACTTGCAAAATATAATAAAATCCGCCTTCAAAAGGCAAATTTTTTGGAACAATTCGGCGGCAACAATGATATGCTTGACGTTTTTAATACGCAGATGGCGACAGCAGGCACAAATATTATATTTTTAAGAATGAAATTTTTAAAGGAACTTGAAAAAATTGCAAATCAAAAACATTGGGAAATTGCGCGCAGTGAAGATTTAAAAATGAAATATAACAGCATTATTTTTGATACCGCTGCAGAGCAAAATGAAATGACGCCCGTTGAAATTACAAATATGTACGCATTTAAACTTGAAGAATTAAGGTCTGATGAAATAAGGCGTGCAGTATGCCTTGTGGGGCCTCATCGGGATGATATTTCTTATTTTATTAATGATGTTGATTCCAGAAAATTTGCATCCCAGGGGCAGCAAAGGACAATCGTTTTAGCTTTAAAACTTGCGGAATTGGATATTATAAAAGAAAAAAATGCCGATACACCCTTACTTTTGCTCGATGACGTTTTAGCGGAACTTGACGGGGGGCGTCAAAATTTTTTATTAAAAGCAATCGAAGGGGATGTACAAACAATAATTACCGGGGTGGACATTCTCGCTTTTGATGAAAAATTTTTGGAAAATGTTAAAATAATAAAAGTTAAAAACGGGGAAATTAAAGATGAATGAAGAACAAGAAATAGTGCGTGATATGCAGGCAGTTATAAAACAAATGTTTGAGGACGATGTTGAAGAAAACCCCGATATTTTAAATGAATATTTTGATTGCAGTGCATGTGGCAAAAGCAAGTGTATGGCAGGCTCTATTCAATATGGTCCGCACAGGCTTTGTAATGACTGCGTTTTGCTCGTGGAAACCGGCCTTAAATTGAAAAAATTTAAAAGTGTGGATGATTTAATTAACGCTATGGAAGATAAGCGTCTTGAAGAATTGTGCAATTTTATTAAAAAAGACGAACAGGCGCAGGATAATTAATTTTTGCGCGCGTTCGGCGTTGCGCAGATGGCATTAAGCTTCTAAAACGCCCTCAAAAACTTTTACGGCACTACCTTCCATAAAAGCGTTTTCGCCTATTTTATAATCAATATAAAGTTTCCCTCCGGGGAGCCTTACTTGCGTGCGATTATCCAAATACCCCCTTAACACTCCCGCAACAACGGCCGCACAAGAACCCGTACCGCAAGCAAGTGTGATGCCGCATCCGCGCTCCCAAACATCAAGCCGTATTGTGTTTCTATCTAAAATTTTTACAAATTCCACGTTTGTTTTTTCAGGGAAAATAGGCGCAACTTCAATTTTTGGGCCAAAAACGCGTGCGAGCATTGAGGTATCATTTTTATCAAAAATAACACAGTGCGGATTTCCCATACTAAGTGCTATGGCATCAAAACCTTCTACTTTAAAATTTTTGGCGTCAGGTACATTTACGGGAATTTTTGCAGGTTCAAAAATCGGCTTCCCCATATCAACCCTGACATTTGAGTTTTCTAAAATTTCAGGCACAATAATTCCTGCAAGTGTTTCTACACTGAATTTTTTCTTGTCTACAAGCTTATGCTCAAGAGCCCAGAGCGCAAAGCATCGTATCCCGTTCCCGCACATTTGTGCCGTGCTTCCGTCAGAATTATAAAAATCCCAGGCAATATCGGCTACGTCAGACTTTTTAGCGGAAAAAATTCCGTCTGCACCTATGCCGAATTTTCTGTCACACAGTTTTTTTGCAAGCTCCGGCGTTGCATTTTGATTTTTTAAAATTATAAAATCATTCCCCAAACCCTGCCATTTCTCAAATTCAATTTCCATTTTTTACCTTTTTTTCTATAAAATCAAATAAATATTTTGCAGCGCCCCTGTTTTTTTCAAAAACTTCCCTGCAATTTTTCTGCGCATTTTCATAATGGTCATTATCGCTTAAAAGCTTTGCAAATTCTGCTTCAAGCTCTTGTTGCGTCTTAAGTATTTTGGCGCAGTTTAATTCAGATAAAATTTTATATATTAACCTGAAATTTTTGACGTTGCTGCCTGAAAGTACGGGTACACCCCAAATTATTGCTTCAAGCGGATTATGCCCCCCTGTTTTATTGAAACTACCGCCTATAAAAGCACTGTGTGCCAGTGAATACAAGTTTTTTAATTCACCTGTTGTATCTAAAATAAGTATATCATTATCTTTAAAATCGCCTTGAGATTTCAAACAGCATCCCGTAATACTTCGCAAGGCACAAACACGCTCCATATGGCGCGGGGCTATTAAAAGTTTTAAATCGGGAAAACGTTTTTTTAGATTGTTGTAAGTTTTTAAAATAATTTCATCTTCGCCATTATGTGTGCTGCCCGCAATTATAAGGCGATTTTTGCCCAAGTTCAGATCAGAAATTTGAATATCGGGTTTTTCAATATCAAACTTCATATTTCCCATGACACTTGTAACAAGAGGGTTTGCGCCAATTTCAATAAATCTTTTTTTATCGTCTTCACTCTGCACTAAAATGGCAAAATAATTTTTCAGAATTTCTTTAAAGAAAAATTTAAGGCGTTTGTAAGTTTTAAAAGTGCGCTCTGAAATTCTTCCGTTTACAATAATAACAGGCACATTTAATTTTTTGGCTGTATGTGAAAAATTAGGCCAGATTTCTGTTTCTGCAATTAACACAAAGCGCGGGTTAATTGCCTTAAAGGCATTGTTGACGCTTATTGAAAAATCATAGGGGAAATAAGTTATTTTTTTGCAGTGGTCGCTTAAATTTTTTTGTGCCAATTCCTGCCCCTGTGGAGTTGATGTTGTTAAAACTATCTCAAAACCCTTTAAATTTTTTATGACATTTTCCATTAACTGCACTTCGCCCACAGAAATTGCGTGTATCCAAACAATATTGGGGATATCGGAAAAATTAAAATCGTATTTGCCGAACTTTTGCAAGCTTCCGCTCCTTATTTTTTTGCTGAAAGCACTTAAAATAAGAATTACGGGCAGAAAAAATATTGTAAAAAAGATGTTATAAATTACTATCATAGGTTGATTATACCATAATTATCCCATTTTATTTATTAAATCATTATAAACATCTATTGTACTGCTGCAAATAGAAAGCTTTCTTTGAACCAAAGATATAATTGTGGCTTCAAAACATTTTAGAAGCGCTGAATCAATGCCCCTTTGCCCTTGTGCGCCATTTAATATATCCCAAATTTCCTTACTAAACTCTTCATCGCGCGTATTAGTTTCAATTTTATCGGCCAAAAATACAACAGATTCAAATAATGTCATATTAACATGCCCTAAAGTGTGCCAGCGGATTGCCGAAAGTATTTCACTATCTTTAACCCCGAACTTTTCTTCTGCCAAATATGCACTCACGGGCGCGTGGAGAGTTTTATAATTTTTTAATTCACAAACATCAACATCTTTAATTTTTTCTTTTATGATATTCAAAAGCTTTTCGTTATCCATACATTTTGCACAATCATGCAAAAGCCCTGCAAGATAAGCTTTATCAGAGTTAACCCCGTATTTTTGCGCAAGGGCTAGCGCCGTATCAGCACAGCCTAAAGTGTGTAAATACCTGTCTTCACTTAAGTTTTCGCTAAGCCAGGTTTTTATATAATCCGTGTTCATAAATATATTCCTTTACTTTTTCATCCAAAAGCCCGGACACATCAAGCCCGAGTGCTACTTTGCGTCTTACTTCACTTGATGAAATATCGACAGGCTTGAAATTTGCTATTTTAAAATTATACCCCTTTTTTCTTAAATCTTCAAACTTGGCGTTTATTTCTTCCTCTTTATGTTTATTTTTTCTTGGCATAACAATAAATTCAAGCATTTCTTTTAATATTTCGGGGTGTTTCCAAGTTTCAATTTCTAAAAAAGCGTCATAACCTATAATAAAACTGCATTCTCCAAGCTTTTGAACAGTTTTATATGTATATGAGATATCAGAGCTGCGGTATTCAATATCGCAAACATTTTTTTCCCCGAACGCTAATTTTGCCATTTCAAGCTTATGACAGGGGTCTATTGTTTCTTTATGAGGAGGGTTTGGGGAAGGCACAAAAATTACACATTTGAAGCCAAACTGTTCTTTGACACTTTGTGCTGCCATCAAATGCCCTTTATGCGGCGGGTTAAATGTTCCGAAAAAATAACATACCATAATAAAATTATTATATTACAATAACAGTATGCACTACAACTTTGATTCTTTAACTTTAAATTTTTTTGTAAATCAAAACCGTGAATTTTTCGAAAATTCACGCATACAAAAAGTACAGCAGCCCTCTTACCATGAAATTATTTTGACTTTGAGAAACAAAAATAAAACAAGAAGGCTTTATTTTAATATTAAGCCGGAATTTGCACATATTTGCTTTATTGATGAAAATGATTACAAGAAAAATCCGAAACACGCAGCAGGGTTTTGCATGCTTTTAAGAAAATATATTGTGGGTGCGGTGCTTAGAAAGGTTCTGTGTATTCCTTACGAAAGAATTTTAGAGCTGCATTTTGAAGCCAAAGATGAATTGGGCGAAAATAGAAATTTGTGTTTTGCCTGCGAATTAATGGGAAAGCATTCTAATTTAATTTTGTACAATTCAAATACTGCAACAATATTGGGATGTGCGCATGGCGTGTCAGCGCAAAAAAGCTCTGTAAGAGAACTTAAAAGCGGGCTCTTGTATGTTTACCCGCCAAAACAAGCGCAAAAAAAAGATATTGAAAATGTTTCTTACGACGATTTTTTAAAAATTCTTTCACAAAATAAAGATGTTAAAGCTGCAATAAATGAAAACTTCTATTATTTCACAAAACCCATGGCTGAAATTTTATTTGAATTTTACGGGAATTGCCCCCACACTTTGTATGAGAAAATGCAAGAGGCCAGAAAAACACCAAATTCCTGGCTGTTTTATAAAATTTACGGAGGGAAGGAAAATATAAATTTTTTAATAAAATGCTATTACGGGGATAAATATAAAGAAAAAAGCATGCGCGAGAACGGGGCGGCATTAAAAAAAGAGATATCAAGAAAAACTAAAGCTTTAGATAAAATTTTGTCAGCTAAAGAAAATAGCGGCTTAATACTTAAATATCAAGAAATGGGAAATTTAATTTTACGCAATCTTGATAAAATAAAAAAAGGCGATACTTTATATATTGCGGATGGAGTTAAAATTCCCTTAAACGAACTTTTAACACCAAGCGGTAACGCACAGAGGTATTTTAAGCTTTATAAAAAATTAAAAACATCACAAGATATCCATAAACAAAGAAAAGAAGACGCGCAAAACCTTAAAAATTATTATGAAGAACTTAATTATTATATAGATAATGTTAAAACGCCCGAAGAGCTTGAAGAACTTGAAGAAACACTAACGGCAAAAACCTCAAATGCGCCAAAAGACCTTAAAAAAAATAAATTTGAAAGCGAGCACTTTAAGGGGAGAGAAATTTATATCGGCAAAAATGCAAAAGAAAATCAGTATCTTTTAAGCAAAATTGCGTCAGGAAACGATTTTTGGTTCCATGCCAAAGATTACCCTTCTGCCCATATAATTTGCAAAAATCCTTTAAATAAAGAAGAACTTGATGAAGAAACTGTTATTTACTGCGCTAAAAAAGTAAAGGAGTATTCTGCAATGAAAGATGCGCCAAAGGCTTCTGTTGTATATGCTATGAAAAAACACTTAAAAAAGCACGTCAAAGGCTGTCTTGGGCTTGTTGTGTATTCGCATGAAAAAGAAATTGTAATAGAATAATTTTTTGGGTAAAATTATATAGAATTGCATGGGAGGAAAAGTATTATGCAGGAAAATAAAAATCTTATTTTTAAAACATTGCGTTTAACCACACTTTTTTTAAGCGTGTTTTTAGTTTTAATGTTTGCGTTGATATCAGGTAAAGTTTTAACTTTTCAATTCATGGGAAGTGCGAGTGTTTGGAATATTGAACTTTTGTTCGCCTCATTTGTAATATTTTTATCTTACATATCAACAGTTTTTCTAAGAAAGTTTAAGCCCCTTGCGCTTATAGCTTCTCTTGCAGGGCTTTTTGCACTTATCTTTTTATCGCTTAAGCCGTTGATATCTCCTGTAAATTTATGGCTTGAAATTCCTTCTTTAACCCTTACTGGGCTCCTTTTAAAACATGTATTTTTACCGCTTTTAGGGCTTTTTGTAACAATTTTTGCAGTTAAAAAAGACAAAGAAGCATTGGGGTTTATGGCGCTCGGCGTTCTGTTATGCCTTATTTTCTACCCTTTTATGTATGAAAGATCAATTACTTTAACCCAAAGTCTTATGCTTTGTATTTTGGCTTATGACCTTACGGTATTTTTAAATATAGTACTTTTATTTGATAAAGAAAAAGAACAAGAAGACAAAAAAGAAGAATTGCCGAAAACATTACTTGAAATTTTCAACCCGCTTGGTCTTGGAGCATTATTAGGCGTGCTTTTAGCAGGTTACACAAATCATTTGTCTTTTAACTTAGTACCTGTTCCGGCTGTTTGGGCATTTGCCCTTTTGCTTTTTGCTGCAGGAGCTTATTTGGCATATACGAAAGAAAAATGGACACATAACAGGCATGCTCTTGTTGTTGTTTGGGTTTCGCTTTTAATGACCATAATATTTCGCATGAAAGAATTTACTTATTTGGAAAACCCTTATTTGAGCACAATTTTAGTGGTTTTCTCGCTTTTTGCCTTTTCGTGGTTTTTGTGGGGAGAAGTTGTTATTGCAAAAATAGAGAATAAAAATTCTTGGGCATTAATTCTTTTAGGTGCAATTGCAGGCATGTTGTTCCAAAACGCTCTGATACCGCTTGTTTCAAAAATTTATATAGATTATGTTGTAGCAAATTTTATTTTGTACTCTTTTGCATTTTTTGTATTTTGCATAAGCTTTATGCGTGGGAAAAACTTTGGCAATGACGTTATTAAAAAATCTTTGTTAACATTATCCTTATCAATAATTATTATATTTGCATTTTTTGGACAAGAAAGCGCTCCATACCTGGAACTTCGTACAAGAAATTTTTGGGGAATAAACTCTGTTGTGACAAACCGTCTTGACGGCACAAGGCAGTTTTATGCCAATAAAAAACTTGTGTCGCTTCAAAATTACGGCTACCGAACATTGGAATACAGCTTAAACCCTGTTGGCTATTACGGTTCAAACAGTGGATTTTATTATGTTTATGAAGGGATGAAAAATTGGGAAACAACCAAAAACAGACCGCTTTTAATAGCAAAAATAGGTGCGGAAGCCGGCGGCGTTAACGGGTATTTGAATGACAACGACAAAATTATTTTTTATGACGTAAACCCTGAAGCTAAAGATTTGGCGATTAGATTTACTTACAACCGTCTAACCAGAGGCACTATTGAATTTAAAACAGGTAATCCGAGAGTTAATTTGGGAAATGAAAAGTCCAAATTCGACATTATTTTTGTTGATTTAGCCGCACAGCAAGGTGACAACACTTATCTTATAACAAAAGAAGCAATTGATTTATATAAAAGCAAAATTAAAAAAGACGGCGTTATCATTTTCAATACAACGGGCAAAAATGTTAACTATAAAAAAGCTTTAGGAGAATACGTGCAAGACAACAAATTAAAACATTCTTATTTTGTTGTGCGCTATCCGAAGAAATATAGAGATAATTTTGATAATACAAGTTTTATTATTTTTGGCGATAAAAGTAAAATTTATAAAAGATTTAAGAATTTTAACACTGTCCAAAAAGGCGTTGAAGCCTTTGATAGCATAAGCATGCCTGAAATAATGAGAAGAGGATTCAGCGACAATAATTCAAGCATTTTGCCATTATTTTATTTCGCGGTAAAATGATAAAAAGGACATAAAGCATGCAAGTTTCATATGAATGGTTGAACGAATTTGTTGATTTAAAAGGCATTGAGCCTGAAGATATAGCACATAGGCTTACTATGAGCGGGCTTGAAGTTGAAGAAATTGAAATTAAAAAACCGAAATTTACCCATATCATAACGGCCAGAATACTCAATATAAAAAACCATCCGAATGCCGATAAATTGCACCTTGTTGAAGTTGACACTGGAAATATAAAAAAAACCGTTGTTTGCGGTGCACAAAATATTGAAACAGGGCAAGTTATTCCGTATGCAAGTGTAGGCAGCAAGGTGTTTTCAAGAAAAACAGGGGAATTATTTGAACTGACACCTGCCGAGATAAGGGGTGTGAAATCTGATGGTATGCTCTGTTCTTGCGATGAATTAGGGCTTGATGATACGCAAGAAGAAGACGGTATTTTGATTTTAAGCAGGTTACATGACAATATTGAACTTGGCATGCCTTTAGAAAAACTTTTGGGCTTAAGCGAGGAGATTATTTTTCATTTAGCGCCCACCGCAAACCGGGGCGATGAAATGTCTGTTTTAGGCGTTGCAAAAGAACTTTCAGCTATCTATAACCTCCCTTTGCACTTTTCGCCCTTAGAATGCAATATAGAATTTAAAAAGGATGATTTTAAAGTTGAAATTAAAGACAGCGATACATGTAAATATTATTCAATAGGTGTTATCAAAAATATTAAAATCCAGCCTTCACCGGATTTTATTCAAAGGCGCATTACGGCTTGCGGTATGCGGGCAATTAATAATATTGTTGACATTACAAATTATGTTTTGCTTGAATTGGGTACTCCGCTGCATGCTTTTGACTATGATAAACTAGAAAATTATCTTTGCGTAAGATATGCTAAAGATGGCGAAACTATCACTACGATTGATAATATTGAAAGAAAACTTACAAATCAGAGTGTTTTAATTGCAACAAAAAAAGAAGGTGTTTGTTTGGCCGGTGTTTTTGGCGCAAATAACAGCGAAATTGACGATAATACCAAAAGCATAGCGCTTGAAGCTGCTTTTTTTACGCCTAACACGAATCGCAAATCTGCACGAAGTGTGGGTTACCGCTCAGAGGCAAGTGCCAGGTTTGAACGCGGTATAGATATTGAACTTGTAAAGCCTGCTCTTTTGCGTGCAATTGATTTAATTGTAAGATTTGGGGGCGGCGAAATTGAACAAATTGCTGAAACAGGCAGCAATAGCGCGCCTAACATTGAAATTACCTTAAGAAATTCAGAAATAAAAAGAATTATGGGTATTGAAATTGAACAGGAAAAATGCATTGAAATTTTGCAAAATTTAGGTTTTGAAATTTTGGGCAAAAATGAACTTGCAATTAAAGTCAAAGTGCCCAGTTCAAGAACAGGTGATGTTACGCGCACAATTGATTTAATTGAAGAAATAACAAGGGTTTACGGCTATGATAAAATAGGACCCAATATACCTAATATTGAACAGGGTGCAAATGTAAGTTTTGAAAACCGTGCCGCTAGAAAAATCAGCGAAATTATGGCAGGTTACGGGTTTGATGAAATTGTGACATCTTCTTTAACAGGTAAAAATTTATATAAAAATTATCTGATGGAACTTGACGATAAAACATGTGTTCGCGTCTTAAACCCTCAAAGCGAAGAACATACAACCTTAAGACAAAATTTGGCTGCAAATATGCTTAATGTTGTAAAATATAATTTTGATCAGGGGCAGAAGAATTTTTGGCTGTGGGAAATAGGAAAAACGTATTTTATTGAAAATCATGCAAATGCTGAAAATTCAGGTGTTTTAGAGGAACGACATTTAAGTGCATGTATTTTTGGTTCTGTTAATAATGAAATTTGGAATAAGAAAATTTCAAATGATTTTTACACAATAAAAGGTATTTTGGAAGCAATTTTTGACGAATTTAACCTTTCTAACAGGATTGTATTTAATGAAATTACAAAACAAGACGGTTTAGAATTTTTACACCCCGCACAGAGCGCTAAAGTGCAGCTTTTAGGCAAAGATTTAGTGAAAATAGGGTATGTAGGAAAAGTGCATCCGACCTTGATTGATAAAATGAAACTTAATCAAGATTTATTTATTTTTGAAATTAATCTTGAAGAAGTTTTAAAAGCTGTTAATTTGCACACCGCTAAATATAAAAAACTTCCTCAGTTCGGCTATGCTCAAAGAGACATTGCTTTTGCCGTTAATAAAGAGAGAAGCTGGGATGAGGTTGAAAAAATAATTAAAAAATCTGCCGATAAAAATATTTATAAGGGTGTTCAGGTTTTTGATATTTATGAAGGCGAAAATATCGAACAGGGCAAAAAAAGCATGGCTGTGCGCGTTACCCTGCAAGATGAGAATGCAACCCTAAAAGATGAAATTATTGAAGGCGAAATTAACAGAATCAAAAAAGCCTTGCAAAATTCAATTAAAGAAATAATTTTGAGATAATTAATGAATTAAAAGCATTAATCCATGGACGCAGTATGCAGTGCATGTTCCAAGGATTGCACCCACAATAACCTGGCTTGGGGTGTGACCTAAAAGTTCTTTCAAGACTTCATAAGGGGCAGTTTGGGTGTTAGATTCGGTATATTCTTTAACCAAACGGTTTAGAGTTGCAGCAGTTTTGCCTGCAGCACGTCTTAAGCCTGCTGCATCATACATAACAACAATAGCGTAGCCTAAAGAAATTGCAAAAAATAAAGAACTGTAACCCGCAATAATTCCGACACTTATACTCAAACCCAAAACGCCTGCGCTGTGTGAACTTGGCATGCCGCCCGTTGTTGTTATAATTTTAAAATTGATTTTTTTGTGAGAAGTAAAATACAAAACCACTTTTATAACCTGCGCTAAAAATGCCGCGCCTATTGCCGATATTAAAGCTTCCCAACCTGTATTCAAAATAATCAAATTATGCATTTACCCTCTTTAATATAGAACTTAAAATTTCATTAAACACCGAAGATTGTATATCATCCTTTTTTAGTATATCATAACACTTTTCGATTAGGCAATTCAATTTATTTTTGGCTTCATTAAGCGAGAAAACAGTTACATACGTTGCTTTTTGCTTAAGTTTGTCTTTGCCCGCGGTTTTGCCTATATCATTTGTTGTTGAAATTTCATCTAAAATATCATCATAAATTTGAAAAACAAGCCCGAAATTTTGTGCAAATTCTTTAATCGTACGTATTTTGCTGCTCTTTGCATTGGCGCACAAAGCGCCTGATAGCATTGCGCATTCAAAAAGAGAACCTGTTTTATATTTATGAATTGTTTGAAGCGTTTCAAAATCTATCTTTTTGCCTTCGGATAAAATATCTAAAACTTGTCCTCCGACAATACCTAAAGCCCCGGCACTTTTAAGATACAAGTCTAAAACATGTTCTTTATTGGGTGTTTGGGAATTTAGAATTGTCTGTGCACCAAAGCTTATTAAGGCATCCCCTGCAAGAATTGCAATTGCTTCCCCGAAAACTTTGTGGTTAGCCGGTTTTGTGCGCCTTAAATCATCGTTATCCATTGAAGGCAAGTCATCATGGATTAAACTTTGCGCATGGAGCATTTCAATAGCGCATGCCGCAGCATATGCGTTTTCAGCGCTTCCGCACAACATTTTACATGTTTCAAGGCATAAAATTGCCCTGAGCCTTTTTGCAGGCAAAAGGGTTGTGTATTGCATGGCATCAAAAATTATTCGCGGGAAAGCCGGAGGCAATTCAAAGTTTTTGGCGTCAAGGTATTCTTTTAATTTTTTTTCTACATTTTTTTTATATTCTTCAATCATAATCAACCTTTTGTTTTTGGGTATTTCTGGCCTTTTGGCGCTTTTTTACACTAATTTTTGCAACAGTTTTGCCTATATTTTCTTTGTGTCCTTTTTCTTTTTTATAACCCTGTTTTTCTATACGCTTTTTATATTCTTTGGTTTCTTTTAAAAATTCAAGATAGCTTTCGTATCTTGAAATATTGATATTATCTAAATTATCAATAACTCCGCAGTTTTTGGTGCCTTCTTCATGCAGGCAGTTTGCAAATTTACACTTATTTTTATATTTTTTAATTTCATCAAAATACCCGCCCAACTCTTGCGGAAGTACAAAATCAAACTTTAAATTTGAAAAACCTGGGGTATCTGCAACCTTAAAATTTTTAAATTCAATGATTTCGCAATGGCGTGTTGTATGTACCCCGCGTGCTTGTTTTTTGCTTAAAGCGCCGGTTTTAATATTTAAATTTTCGTTTAATGCATTTAAAACAGAACTTTTTCCGACGCCGGATTGTCCGCAAAGTGCCACTGTTTTGTCTTTTATAACTTTCTTTAAATCTTTGATTCCTGTTTTTTCAAGTGCGGTAGTGAATAAAATTTTATATTTGAGAGGTTTATAAATTGATATAATTTTGTCTTTCAGATAATCATCATGGGGCAAATCTTCTTTATTAAAACATAAAATGCAGGGAATTTTGTGGATTTTAGCAAATGTCAAATAGCGATTTAATTGATTTAAATTTAAATCCGGCTCTTTTATGGCGGCCACAACCACCAGCAAATCCAAATTGGCAATGCTTGGGCGTGTAATGAAATTCTTGCGTTTCAAGATTTTTACAATTGTGTTATTTTCAATTTCTACAAAATCTCCTACGTAAACCGCCAATTTTTGCTTTTTTATGATTTCACGCAGTTTGCATTCAAAGATTTTGCTCCCGATCTTTACATAATAAAAATCAGAATGAATTTTGTAAACTTGTCCCTCTTTATTTTTCATAAGTTAATAATAGCGTATTTTAAAGGGCTTGGCAAGTTTAGTGAAAATTTTACCAGGGGTAGTCGTCTTTAAATGCGGCAGCCGATGTTGAGGGCGGGCGTTAAGCCCGACCGAAACATAACGATGGCGACGTTGCGACCGTAACAGAGTGAAGGGAGCGGACAAATCTTTGATTTGACAGGAGCCAAACTTTGCTTTTACCACGGGTAATCGTCTTTTATTTGCCATCCATCAAGCATAATCAGCGTCATGCAATCATGACCGGTTTTGGTACAAGCCCATGAGGCATCTTCTGTTAACAATGTTTCCCTGTCGCATGAGCCGCAACTTCCTATAAATTTTCCCAAATTATATGCCATAGTTACCCTGTATGTAAGAAAAAAAATATCCTTGCCTAAAATGTTGGGTTTTCGTTGCCCGTTTATGTCAATAAAAAGCTCGGCTCTGCCTAAGTTAGTAGCCAAAACAGAAACCAAAGTGCCGTCATGCAGGTAAAATCTTGCCCAATCGCTTCCCAATTGATTTTGCGCCTGTGTATTATTAATATATTTTATTGCAAATTTACAGTCACCATTTGTGTTGTATTCACAATTTTTAGACACTTTTAAGAACGGTATCAAATATTTTTCTGCGAATTCTTTGCTTTTATTGAATTCTAAAACCCATGAGGTAATCGGCCCTTCTTCGGCTATTGCTAAATTTGTAGTATTTGCTAATGCTGAATAAGTTTTCTTTAAACGGGCGATGACCTCTTGTTTTTGATAGTTAAGAACAACCGCAGGAATTGTTAATGCTGCAACAATACCTATAATCGCCAAAGTTATTAAAACTTCTGCCAGAGTGAAAGCCTTCAAACCTTTAAGCTGCCGTATTTTCCTATATACCATGTCTTAACTCCTATTTTATCAAATTTGCAAATTGATAAATAGATTATATTACATATTGAATAGATAATCAAGTAATTATTCTATTCATTGACTGGTTAAAATAAGAGATCAAGCGTTATACTTTTATGAGTGAGGCTAAAAATGGAAAACGTTAAAAAACTTTTAGGCAAAAAAATTAAAAATATACGCAAAACAAAAGGTATAACGCAAGAGGAGCTAAGCGAAAGAATTAAAATTGACCCCAAAAGTTTAAGTTGTATTGAAGTTGGCAAAAATTATCCTACACCTGAAAATTTGGCAAAAATAGCTGAAGCTTTGGACGTTAGAATTTGTGAACTTTTTAATTTCGAATATCTTGTGGATAGCAATATTTTATATAATGAGATGTTTGAAAACCTTAAAAATAATGAAAAGCTGATAAGGCTTGTTTATAAGTTTTATAACATCGTTAAGTAGCTTTTGTTTTATATGTTTTACAGTATTTACAGTATTTATTTATTGAACATATTTCACACTTTGGATTTATAGGTTTACAAATGTTCTGACCCAGAGTCACTAAAAGTGTATTAAAATCCATCCAATATTTTTTAGGCAGAATTTTTCTAAGCGCCATTTCCGTTTCATCGGGAGTTTTTGTATTTACGTATCCCAGGCGGTTAGAGATTCTATGTACGTGCACATCAACGCAAATGCCCGGTTTACCATGCCCTTTTGTGAGCACAAGGTTTGCGGTTTTGCGCCCTACGCCTTTGAATTTTGTTAATTCTTCTATCTCATCCGGCACTTTTGAATTGTATTTTTCAACCAAAGTCTTTGATAATTCAATAATCTGCTCTGCCTTATTCTTATAAAAACCTACGGGATAAATGGCTTTGGCAAGTTGTTGGGGAGATATTTTTGAGATTTCCTCTGGTGTTTTTCCGATTTCAAGCATACGCACAGACGCCCCTATTGTTGTTTTATCGTTTGTGCGCAAAGAAAGAATACAGCAAATTAGAACGATGTAAGGATCGCGCGTTTTTTCCATGAACTTAACGAATTCAGTTTGCGGAAGTTTTTTTGTTTCAATATCTAAATATAAACACTTTACTATCTTGTCAATATTCATAGAAAAGATTATAATATGAAAGTAAATTATGGTACAAATATCAAAATTTGGGAGGCTATTTAATGAGTAACGCTAAAGATATCACTGATGTTAATTTTGAGGTTGAAGTCCTTAAAAATGACGGACTTACCCTGGTGGATTTTTGGGCGCCTTGGTGTGGACCATGCCGCAGAATGGGACCTATTTTAGACGAGGTTGCATCTGAATTTGAAGGAAAGGTTAAAGTTGTTAAGGTGAATACGGACGATAATTTAAAGACTGCAAAAGAGTACCAAATTAGCGGTTTACCGAGTCTTTTACTTTTTAAAAACGGTGAGGCAAAAGAAACGCTTGTGGGTTTAATGCCGAAATCTTCAATAACAGGTGCGATAGAAAGATATTTATAATTTTATTGCTGTCTTGAAAAGTTTTTATGTAAAGAAAAAACGCCTATAAGACTAATACTTTAGTATTAATTCTTACGGGCGATAAAAAGCATGGCCTAATATGCTATTATAATAGTGCAAGTCACCAAGCACCTGTCAGTCTTATTCGGGGTTTCGATGAAAAAGTTTTGGATGGGTCCTAAAGTTTTGATGACTTGCTTTTTTAATGCGGAAGTGAAGTAAATTTTTAGGCAATTTGTTTTGCCTTAAAATTTACAAACTGACCTTGAGGTGTGTGAGT
>CAYYBA010000028.1:0-665 GCA_964470205.1 uncultured Gammaproteobacteria bacterium
CATTGCCCGAAACAACGGGGATTTCAAGCTCACGGCAGGCTTGTGCTATGCCGTCTATTGATTTTACAAACTGGTATGCAACTTCATCGCGCTCGGGGTTGCCGTAATTTAAGCAATCCGTTATACCCAAAGGCTTAAAGCCTGATGACACAAGGTTTCTGTATGCTTCCCAAACACTCTGGCGCGAGCCCTCATATGGGTTTAGAAAAACTGCTCTAGGGTTAGAATCAATTGTGAGGCCTAACACACCGCCTTCTTCCCGCAGCACCCGATTTTCCGGGCGCAAGGGATGTTCTTGCACCTACTGTGTGATCGTATTGGGTGTAAATCCAGCTTTTTGAAGCGAAATTAGGGTCAGCACAGAATTTTTCAACAGCGCGCACTACATCCATTTTGCATTCGCATTTTTTAGAAGAATATTCTTTTATATAATCGGGTTCAATTTCTGTTAAATCGTATAAAACGCCGTTATTTAAAATTGCAGGCGATACATTTGCAACCATATCGTTGTTAAAAAACAGGCGGTATTCTTTTTCAGGTATGGTTTTGCCGATTAGAGCCGCAGGTACTTCATATTTTGCGGCTATTTGCATAACTTTATTCACGCCATCTTTTGTGGTTACAAAAATCATACGCTCCTGAGATTCGCTGAGCATAATCTCCCA
>CAYYBA010000028.1:675-16511 GCA_964470205.1 uncultured Gammaproteobacteria bacterium
CCATGCCGCAATTGCCTTTGTATGCCATCTCAGACGTTGAAGATAAAAGCCCCGCAGCGCCGCAATCCTGGCATGCCAGAACTTCATCAAGCTTTAAAATTTCAAGGGTTGCTTCAATTAAAATTTTCTTTACAAAAGGGTCGCCCACCTGCACCGAGGGCCTGTCTTCCTTGGAATTTTCACTTAACTCTTTTGAAGCAAAACTTGCGCCGTGAATGCCGTCGCGGCCTGTGTATGAGCCTACTATTACAACGTAATTATCAGGGGGGGCTGATGATATTTTAATATCTTTTTTATTCACAACACCTACTGCCATAACGTTTACTAAGGGCGATGTTTCATAGCACCTGTCAAAGCCCACCTCGCCTGCCACCGTGGGCACGCCTATTGAATTGCCGTAAGAACTTATGCCCCTTACAACACCGCTAAAAAGGTGTTTTGAGCTATCTGATTTTTCGCCCTCATTAATTTTGCCGAATTTTAAAGAATCTAAAAGTGCTATGGGCCTTGCACCAAGCGCCAAAACATCTCTTATAATGCCGCCTATACCAGTTGCCGCACCCTGAAAAGGTTCAACGGCACTGGGGTGATTGTGAGATTCCGCTTTAAAAAACACAACATGCTCGCCTATTTCAACTCCGCCTGCGTTTTCTTCGCTGTGCAAAGAGCCTTTTTTGGGGAAGCGCGACAAATATTTCCGCGAATGGCTGTATCCGCAATGTTCAGACCACATTGCAGAAAACAAATATGTTTCAACTTCATTTGGCTTGCGCCCTAACTGTCTTATAATCTCTTCATATTCAAAATCCGTTAAACCCAGCGCTTTATAGAGTTTTTTGTCTGTTGTATTCATCATTTTTTAAGCTTTCCTCAATCAATTCAAATATTTTTAAACCGTCAGTGTTCCCTGTTTCATTAAAACATGCCCGCTCAGGGTGCGGCATCATGCCCATTATTTTGTTTTCCCTGTCCCAAAGCCCTGCTATATCATCGTCAGAGCCGTTCGGGTTATTCACGTATTTTAAGAAAACAAGATTTTCATCAAAATCATCGGGCTTTAAATACCTGCCTTCGCCGTGCGCTATTGGCAATTTAATTGTTTTATCACCCAATTTTAAATCAACGACTTTGCATATAAACCTTGTATTCCAATTGTCCGCTAAAACGCCGGGCAAAAGCTTACATTCGCACAAAATCTGAAAACCGTTGCAGATGCCTACCACCATACCGCGTCTATTGGCAACATACTTTTTAACAGCTTCCATAATCGGCGAAAACTTTGCAAGACGCCCTGAGCGTATGTAATCGCCGTATGAAAAACCGCCCGGCAGAAAAATTACATCATAATCTTCGAGATTTTGTTCAAAGTGCCAGAGATAAGAAGTTTCCCAACCCATTTTTTCGCAAGCTAATTTTGTGTCTTTATCACAATTTGTGCCCGGAAAAACTACAATACCCGCCTTCATCTTTAAACCTTCTCAAACTTTTTAACTTCGTACTTTTCCAAAATCGGATTGGAGAGAATTTCGCTGCATATGTATTCCAACTTTTCCTTTGCCTTGTTTTCTTCATCAGCATCAACTTCCAAAGTGAAAAATTTACCTACACCCACTTTGGGCTCTTCTTCAAGTTTCATTCTTTTTAAAATAGTGTCAATAGCGCTTCCTTGCGGGTCACGAACACCATTTTTAAGAGTTACTATAACATCTGCTTTATATTTCATAATTCAACCCCTAAAATTTTTGCTAAATTTGTGTAAGATTCAATCAGGCTGCCTTTATCTTCCCTAAATACATCCTTATCCAGAGATTCGACAGTACCTTTGCGCCAAAAACGGCAGGTATCAGGTGAAATTTCATCAGCCAAAATTATCTCGCCGTCAGACGTTTTGCCGAATTCAAGCTTAAAATCAACAAGCGTCACGTTAAATTTATCAACGTAAGCCGATAAAATTTTATTTACCATTAAAGCCTGTTTTTTTATAACTTCAATTTCTTCTCTTGTTGCAAGTCCTCTGGCAACAGCTTCTTCTTCTGTTATTAAAGGGTCACCCAGCTCATCATTTTTATAAAAAATTTCAAAAAGAGGGCTTTCAAACTTGAAACCCTTCTCATAACCTTCTCTTTTGCATATTGAACCTGCCGCATAATTTCTTACCACAACTTCAAGAGGCACTATATCAACCTTTTTGGCAACAAGCGAAAGTTCATCCAAATATTTAACAGTGTGGGTTTTAATGCCCTCATTCTCTAAAAGCGTAAAGAAATGCTTTGCAAAGGCCAAATTCAGCTTGCCTTTACCTTCTATTGTTTCTTTTTTCTCCCCGTTAAATGCTGTTGCGCTGTCTTTGTATTCAATTAAAATTTCGCAAGGTCTCTCAGTCTTAAAGACTTTTTTGGCCTTGCCCTCATATAGTAATTCCATTGTTAAGCCCCCCCATGCTTTATACTTTAAAATTACCATGAAAAATAAATATTTGCCATCAGATGTAAAGATGTGTTTACAAGAAGAAAGATAATTTTAAATTTTAAAAAGCAGATTTATGATATAATAAGCTTATGAATGATAATTTACACAATCCGCAATTTGATGAATTAGGTTACATACAAGTTTACACGGGGCTTGGCAAAGGAAAAACAACAGCTTCCCTGGGGCTTATACTGCGTGCTTTGGGCCGCGGATGGAGTGTTTTGCTTGTAATGTTTACAAAAGGCGGGAATGATTATGGCGAATTGCATTCTTTTGCAAAACTTTCCCCTAACATCAAAAATAAGTTTAAAATTGTAAATGCGGGTTTAGACAGAATTGTTTATCAAAAAAATAAAACAGAAAAAGATAAGGAAGAAGTGCAGAAGGGTTGGCAAATAGCTAAAAAAGCTATTAAAAATAATGAGTTTCAGCTTATTGTTTTGGATGAAGCCAATATAGCAATAGATTTAGGCTTAATCGATTTGAAAGAAATGCTTAATGTATTAAAAAATAAACCTAAAGATATGGAAATTGTTTTGACCGGGCGCGGTGCCAGGAAAGAAATTATAGAAGCCGCCCATTTGGTTTCCGAAATTATCCCTGTAAAACACTATTGGAATATAGGTGTAAGCGCTAGGAAGGGTGTGGAATATTAAAATTAAAAGAAGATATTTGCTTGAAATTTTAATTTTGATTTTATCCGCCCTTGTTTTTTGCATGCTTTTGGGAGGCTTGCACTTTATATATTTTGTAAAAAACAATACTTACACAATAAGTTTTCGCGACATTGACGGCATTATAAACGGTTCGCCCGTCAGAATGATGGGAGTTGTTGTAGGGCATGTAAGAGAGCTTACGCCTTATTCCGAAGGTATTGATGTACAATTTATTATAACAAGGAGAGGTGTAAAAATCCCTAACGGTTCAATTGCCAAAGTTTCTTTTTCGGGTCTTGCAGGCTCTCGCTCTATTGAAATTTTGCCGCCGACTCCCCAAACTGTTTACGCACCGGGAATTATAACAAAATCTCCGCTTCGCATTAAAGATATTTTTGAATACGGTAAAGTTTACAGTGAAACTTTGATGGCTGTACAAAAAGAAATCGAAAAAATGTCTGAAGAAAACTTATTTATAATAATAAGCAAGCTTGGTCAAGAATATGATTTCGCTCCGGTTGATGATATTATTGACAAAGGAATAAATGTTGAGAGCTCTATGTATGTGAAACTTAAAGGCATAACACGTGTGGGAAATCAGGTTGACAGGATTATAGAAAAAGTTCCTCAAAAATAATCCTTGTTTTGAAATGTTAAAATACATTTACGAACAGCAAAAATTATCTTGATAAAAACCATGTTAATCTTATAATATTAGTTGTGAGCACAGATGACAAAAGAGAAGAAAAAATAGCAATTTACCCGGGCAGTTTTGACCCTATAACAAAAGGGCATTTAGATGTTCTGGAAAAGGCTTCAAAAATGTTTGACAGGGTGGTTATTGCCGTGCTTAAAAACAGCAAAAAAAAATCTTTTTTGCCGATAGACGACAGAGTAAAATTGATACAAGATTCTATCAAGGATATTAAAAATGTTGAAGTTTCAAGCTTTGAAGGCTTGACTGTCGAATATGCACAAAAAATGGGAGCAAAGTGGATAATAAGAGGGCTTCGCGCAATAACGGATTTAGATTATGAAATGCAGCTATCACAGGCAAACGCCTCAATGAATCCTGATATTTGCACAGTATTTCTTACTACAAGAACAAAATATAACTTCATTTCCTCAAGTATTGTTAAGGAAATTTCACTCTTCGGGCATGATGTTTCTAAATTTGTTCCCGAAAGTGTGGTAAAATATTTACAAGAAAATAAAATGAAAGGTGATAATAATGTCGCAAGCTGATGAAAAACTGTACGATCTTATTAGTGATTTAGAAAGGTTATCCGAAGAAAGCTTTCCTGTTTTCTTTTTTAAACTTATAAAAACTAAAGAACTTCAAAGAATAATTGATCTATTCCCCAGCGTTGTTCAAAATGAAATAAGGGACGCGCATGTAATTTTAAGAAAAAAAGAAGAAATCCTGCAAGATGCAAGAATTAAGGCCGAGCGCATTATTGCAAATGCTGAAAGCGACAGAAACAGACTTTTGAGCGAATCAAGCATATTGAAAGATATCGAAGAAAAAGCGCAAAAGTTCAGGCAAGATGTTATGGAAGAGTGTGAAGCAATTAAGATGAAAGCATTTAATGAAGCAGAGGGCGTACGTTTAGATGCCACACAAGAGGCTATAAAAATAAGAGAAGGTGCTCAAAACTATGCACAAAGCGTTCTGGAAAAATTAGAAGGTGACTTAAATCAGCTTTATCAAATTGTTATGAACGGACAGCAATATTTAAACGAAATGAAAGCGGAAGAGAGCGGAAGGACACCTGCATCTCCTTTATTGGATATGGATAATAAATAAGTATGAAAAAAATATTACTGTTTTGTTTAACCTTGCTTTTGTCGTTAAACCTATTTGCAACAGGGTTCACGGAAGAAGTTTACCCGCAGGCAGATAAGAATGGTATAATTTCAAAAACAAGTTATAAAATAGATAATATTTTCCCCAACTATAATATCGGTCCTGAAATTTTTTACCCGGGCGGGCGGGGGACAAACCAGCTTGTAATCTATAAAAAAGACTTTGGCAAATATACCCTTACAAATGAATACGGCACAGAAGCAATTGTTGAAGGCGATACCATAACAAGGCTTTCGGGTGCAAATTCTCAAATTCCTGTCAACGGCTATGTTATAAGCGGGCATGGAAACGCCAAAAAATGGATGATGGACAATTTAAAAGTCGGCACAAAGATTAAAATTGACGAATCTTCAAAGACCCTCACTGCTTATACCACGGTTGAAAGTTACAAAATCTGTGCAGAGCTTAAGATAAAAGAGGTTGAAAAAATAGTGGAAGAAGCCTCTTTGAATAAATATAACTATCAAAAAGTTAAAGATTACCTCAAAAAAGCACAAAAATTATACAGAAAAATTGATGGGAACGATGAAGAAAGCCTTAAGGCCGCGGTTGATTCAATTGAAATGTCATACAACGCCCTTAACTATTCTCTGCCTTACGTTGAAAATGAACTTAAAGGAATCTGGGTACGTCCGGTCGAAAAAAACTCTTTTGAGGTTGAGCGCACCTTAAATGAAATGCAAAAAATGGGCATAAACTCTGTTTTTATTGAAACGTATTATCATGGCA
Source organism: uncultured Gammaproteobacteria bacterium (assembly GCA_964470205.1). Lineage (GTDB taxonomy): Bacteria > Cyanobacteriota > Vampirovibrionia > Gastranaerophilales > Gastranaerophilaceae > CAYYBA01. The sequence goes on from CAYYBA010000028.1 coordinate 6,397, forward strand.
AAACCATTTTTCCCTCATCCGTTATGAAAAAATACGGTTTTTACGAACAAAATCCTGAATTTTGCGGATTTGATGTTTTAGCTGTATGGATATCGGAAGCGCATAAAAGAAATATAAAGGTGCACACATGGCTTGAATCTTTCTATATAGGAAATAAACCGCCTTTAGGGGATGCAAAAAATATTTTAACCGTAAAACCGGCATGGGGCAACAAAGACAAGTTAAATTATCAAAGCTTAACCCCTGTAGCGCATTCTCTTGAACATAGCGGATATTTTTTAGACCCCGCAAACCCTGAAGTTACACAATTTTTAGAAGAATTAATACAAGAAATCTGTGCTAAATATGATATAGACGGAATAAATCTGGATTATGTACGCTACCCCACAAGTGCTAAGCCCACAAATGTTTCTTACGAAAGAACAAACTGGGGTTATACGGATTATGCCAGAGGTGAATTTAAAACAAAATATTTAATTGACCCGATTGACATACAGTATCAAACGCCTATGTGGGATACCTGGAGCCAGTACAGGCGCGATAAAGTAAGCAAATACGTCGCAGAAGTTTGGAATCTTGTTAAAAACAGAAATGTAATGCTCTCTGCCGTAATTTTCCCTTCAGAAGAAAACGGACTTGAAACAAAACAGCAGGATTGGCAAAAGTGGTCGCAGGAAGATTATGTAAATGCGTTTACTCCTTTAATTTTAACAGCAGATTACGGGCTTTCCGCTGATATGATTAAGAATATCAAAAGACGGTCAAATCCGAAAACCGAAATTTATCCCGGGCTTTTTATAGCCTTTATGGGCGGAGATTCTGAGGATTTGCTTAAACAAATACACGCTGCAAGGAATGAAAAAGCAGGAGGCATTGTTTTATTTGATTGGGCGCATATGGATAAAAAATATATGAACACGCTTAAATCTTCGGTATTTTTGCCGCCTTCAGACGAACAGCCTGCCGATGAAAAACAAGAACGTAAATGGAAATTTAAATTCAGATGTAAATAAGCAAATTTTTTTATTCACAGATTTTGTAAAACTCCATACTACAATAAGAGCAGGAAATAAAAAAATGGAATTAAGCAAAATTAGTTTTAACAGCGTTATTTTTAATTCCCAAAAAAATAATACAAAAGAGCATCCACAGCAAAATCACATGCAAAGAGCATTATACCCTATGCCTGATTACAGAAGCTATATAAGCTTCAAAGGCGGCAAAAGCCTTGATTTAAAGCAAACAATGACAGATCTCTTGAAACCTGAAGAATGTCCGCCCGGCGTTTGGGAAAGGGCACAGGAAGTGCTGGCTGAAGGAAACCCCCAAAATAAAACCCTTATTGATATTCACAAAGAGGTTTATGATGACCTGCATTATGTGAGCAGCATTGAAGAGCTGAGGGAATTTTTCGTGCAGTTTAAAGATGTGAAATCCGCACATGATATAAAACCTGTTGCAAATTCCTTTTTAGACCATGTGAAAAAAGGCGAACTTGAACATTTTAACCCTAAAAACGATACATCGCTTGATTTGGTGCAATTGCTTTATGCTGAGGGCTTTTCAAGAAGTGATTTACTTCAATATACAAATAACGTAAATATATCAGGTTCAATAAAAGGGCTTAACATACCTGTTCTAAACCCGCACTACGCGCAAGTTTTAAAGCTTTCGGATAAAGAATTCAATGAACGTATAACAAGGACAATTGCCCAAAACAAATTTGAAAACGCCGACAGAAAAGCTCAGCAAGGCGAGCCCGTTTACATACCAAGCCCAAGAAAAGGGCAGCCTTTAAGTGCCGAACATAGAGCCAAGATTTCCGAAGCCCTCAGGGAATACTGGGCGCAAAACCCCGAAAAAATAGATGAATTATCAGCAAGACAAAAAACTTACTTTGAAGAAAACCCCGAGCAGGCTGAACTTTTTTCTTTAGTTGTGACAAAAACGTGGGGAAAATCACCCAGTATAATTAAAGCATTGAGTAAACACTTTAAAAAATGCGGTGCAGAACCTGTTGATGAAAAAAGCTTTACTCCAAAAAATTTAAGTTCAACGCAAAGAGCCTTAATGAAAGAATTTTGGAATAAAAACCCATGGGCAAAACAAATGTTTAGCGAAAATATGAAAGCGGCATGGGAAGAAGTGCGCACGGAAGATAAATATTGCCACACCATAAAGCTCTTCCCCGATGAAATAGTACAAAAAACAATAAAATGGGGTAAAGAAAACGGTATAGAATACGAACCGCAAGATTTTGAAACAGAATACAGAAGAAAAAACCCAAAAGAAGTGATAACGCTGGACCCCAAAGCAACACCCGCCGTTCAAGGATATTTGAATTTAGATGAAAAAGAATCAAGCGTTATAAGCGATGTTTGGGGAAATACTGTCACTGATTTATACAATTACATGAAAGAAAAAATTAAAAAAGATAAAAAAATAAGCGAACATAACAAACTGGCATACGAAGGAATTTGTTCTTATTCGGAAAGAGAAGTTCTTAAAATATTAACCCAAAAACGCTATAATGAAAAAGGCCAGCCCGTAGCGCCTTATGCCACAGCGGAAGAATTGTACGGAATATACGGAATAGTTTACGCACTTTGCATAGATTCCGGATTTAACGACTGCACGGATTTTATGAACAAAAGGCTTGAAGAAAATTACCGCAAATTTAGAAATAACCCAACTTATAAAGAAGTTGTTCTATAAATTTTTTATAATTTCATCCGTAAATTCAGATGTCGCGGCATACCCGCCTAAATCACGGGTCAGCACCCTGCCCTCTTTTAAAACTTTAAATAAGGCGAGCTCAATTTTTCGCGCAATATCAAATTCGCCCAAATATTTTGTCATCTCAATTGCGCACAATAAAAGTGCCGTAGGGTTTGCAAGGTTTTTGCCCGCTATATCCAATGCCGCCCCATGCACGGGTTCAAAAACAGCGCAGCATTCCCCGATATTTGCCCCCTGTGCCACGCCAAGCCCGCCAATAAGCCCTGCTGTTAAATCCGATACAATATCGCCGTACAAATTTGGCATAACCAGAACATCAAATTTGGAAGGGTTTTGAACAAGCTGCATGCATAAATTATCTACCAAAATTTCATTGTATTTAATTTTGCCCTCATAATTTCTGGCAACATCGCGCGCACATTCTAAAAAAAGCCCGTCTGACAATTTGCAGATATTTGCTTTGCTCACTGCTGTTACTTCTTTGCGATTGTTTTGAAGCGCATATTCAAAAGCCCATTTTACAATTCTTTCAGACGCGCCTCGCGTTATAACTTTAATCCCATGCACCGTGTTTTCATCTATTTTTTCTTCTATCCCGCAGTATAAATCTTCGGTGTTTTCCCTTACAACAACAAGATCAACATCGCTAAAAGGGGTTTTAATGCCCTCAATATTTTTGCACGGGCGCAAATTCACATATAAATCCAATTCACGGCGAAGTGCCACATTAATTGAGCGAAACCCCTTGCCAATGGGTGTTTCAACAGGTGCTTTCAGGGCAACCCTGTTTTTTTTAATTGAATCTATAACTCTTTGGGGCAAGGGTGTGCCGTCTTTTTCAATAACGTTTGTGCCTGCACTTTGCACATCCCAATTTATTTTAAGCCCCGCTGCCTCTAAAATTTTTGTCACAGCATCTGAAATTTCAGGCCCAATGCCGTCGCCTTTTATTAAAGTTACGTTATACAATTGCAAAATCTCCGTGTTTTTTTAAGTGTTCAATCAAACCGCCGTCATTTAAAAGTTTTATCATAACATCGGGCAGAGGGGTTATTTTAATTTCAATGTTTTTGGTGACATCTTTTAAAATGCCTTTTTGCACATCAAGCTCAAGTTCATCCCCTGCATCAATTTTATCAGTGTCACATTCAATTAATAAAAGTCCTATATTTATTGCGTTTCTATAAAATATTCTTGCAAAACTTTTAGCAATAACAGCCCCAACCCCTGCAATTTTTATAATTTGAGGTGCATGTTCTCTTGATGACCCGAGCCCGAAATTGCTGCCCGCAACCACAAAATCGCCTTTTTGCACAAGGTGCGCGAAATTTGGGTCAGCGTCTTCCAAAACATGTTTTGAAAATTCTTCCAAATTTGAGCGCAGGTGAAAAAGCCTGCCGGGCGCTATATGATCGGTTGAGATGTCGTTGCCGAATTTAAAAGCTTTTCCTTTTTTAATTTCCATTTTCTTTTCCTTTATCTCGGTTTTTATATTATAATTAAAACATGGAAAAATTGAAAATAGGGATTATAGGTTTAGGGTTAATCGGAGGCTCAATTTTTAAGGCGCTCAAACACAAAGGCCACAGCGTTTTTGCTGTTTCAAAAAGCCAAAAGGGCGATAATATTTCATCCGACATAAATATTTTAAAAAATTGCGATGTTATTTTTGTGTGCACCAAAATGTCACAAACGCTTGACACGTTTGAAAAATTAAAAAATGTTACAGGTGAAGACACAATTGTCACAGATGTGTGCTCAATTAAGGGTTTTTTAGAAAATAAAACCTGGCCTTTTAAATTTATAACCTCTCATCCTATGGCAGGCACGGAATTTAGCGGTTTTGAAAATTCTTTTAAAGAACTATTTGTTGGCGCAAAATGGGTTTTGGGCGAAAGAAATGAAACGCTTGAAAACCTTATAAAACAAATGGGCGCAACGCCCGTTTTTGCAAACGCCAAAGAGCACGATATTGCTGGGGCTTTTATTTCGCACGCTCCTGCACTTTTAGCTTTTGCTATATTTAAAGCCGCACAAGATAACCCATTGGCGCTTAACCTGGCATCAAGCGGTTTTCGGGATATGACAAGGCTTGCAATGACGCCATCGGGCTTAATTTCTGATATGCTTGAATTAAATGAAGAAAATATAGACCTTGCAATTTCAAAAATTATAAATTCGCTTCAACAAATAAAAAGTTTGCCCTATAATCAGAAGATAGAGGTTTTTGAGCAAATTGCAAAAAAACGCAGTGAGATGTATGAAAATGGAAAAAATAAAATCTTATATTAAAAATTTTGAATCTAAAATCCGCACCAAAATTAAAGAAATGCCGATTTTAGACAAATACATAACAAGACAGCTTTTTGAAGTCTTTATGCTTGGTGTTATTGTTTTTACATCCATTATTTTTGCATCCGAAACTTTTACCCAGCTTATCAAACAAATTTCAATGTATGGAATACCTTTTAATATCGCAATTATGATGGTAGTTTTAAATCTGCCGCAAGTATTTGTTATGACAATTCCTATCTCTACACTCTTTGCGACCGTTATGACAATTAACCGCTTGAGTTTAAATTCGGAAATAACTGTTTTGAGGGCATGCGGAGTGGGCATTTCAAGAATTTCAAAACCTGTTTTTGTGTTTGCAATAGTGATGACATGTTTAAGCCTATTTATAAATGAATTCATAGTGCCTGCAACAAGCCGCCAGGCACAGCTTTTAGCTATTTATTCGCTCCAGCAAAAGCATGTTCCCGAAGGCAAAAAGAATTATACTCTGCAGGAAAGTAACTCAAAACACGAGCTTAAGCGTTTGTTTTATGTACAAGAATGTAAAGACAGAACTCTTAAAAATATAACCGTCTTAGATTTATCAAACAAGGACTTGGTTCAGCTTGTTCAAGCAAAAGCGGGCAGAACAAGCGACCTTGGCTGGGTTTTTAAGGATGCTGTGGCATACACAATTTCTATGACAGATAAAGTGTTTAACACGGCTCTTTCAGACGAATTTGTTTTAAATTTCGGGCTTGAAAGTATTGACAGTATTATAAAAGAGAGCGCAAGCCAGTATAATTATTTTAAACTGCTCAAACATATATATCAAAACAAAAATAAGCGTGATTTTGTGGACAAATTGGAAACAAAATACAGGGTTGAACTGCATGATAAAATTGCCCTGCCTTTAACAACCCTTGCGCTCGCGCTTGTCGGTATTCCTCTTGCAATAACACCGCCCAGAGTGCGTTACAACCGCGGATTTTTATTTAGCGTCCTTATAATCTTTGTGTTTTATTTAATAAGGGCATTTTCAATTAACCTTGGTGAAACTAAGGCTCTTCCGCCGTTTTTTGCAGCCTGGCTTCCTGTTATTTCAATTTTTATTATCGGTGCTATTTTATATTACAGAAAAGCTTATAAAATTTAGTATTATTGATAAGTATATGCAAAGTTTTTATTCTTCATGTTATAATTATTTTATCGCAGTATTGAGGAAAAATTATGTATGGTATCATTTTAGCAGGCGGGAGCGGATCAAGGCTATGGCCATTATCGCGCGAACTGTACCCGAAACAGCTTTTAAAATTAAATTCCGATAAAAGTTTATTGGAAGCAACTTTTGAACGTTTGGGCTTTTTAATGAGCTATGAAAATATTGTAAGTATTACAAACATAAAACATGCCACAGATGTTAAAACGCAGTTAAATAAAATTTATCCCAAAAGCATTGTATTATCAGAACCTATTGCCAAAAACACAGCTCCCGCAATTTCTGTTGCCGTAAAATATATTTTAGATAGATATAAAGACGATATTATTTTAGTAGTACCGTCCGATCATTTAATTAAAGATAATAGCGCTTTTAAAAAAACAGTCAAAGAAGGTGAAAAATTCGCGAAAAAAGGCTATATTGTGACTTTTGGCATTAAACCAGAATGCGCGCATACGGGGTATGGATATATAAAAACATCAAAAATGCTTGGGGGACTTAAGGTTAGTGAATTTAAGGAAAAACCGGATGAAAAAACCGCAAAAAAATATTTTGAAAGCGGCAATTATTTTTGGAATAGCGGAATTTTTATGTTTAAGGCAAGCGTATTTTTAGCAGAACTTAAAAAACATGCAGAAGATATTTACACCAATTTGCAGGATTTTAATTTCACTCAGCAGGATGTTATCGAATACAATTTATTTAACAAAATGCCGAACATATCAATTGATTATGCTTTAATGGAAAAAACAAAAAATCTGGTGCTTGTACCCTTAAAAAGCGACTGGAGCGATTTAGGCTGCTGGGAAGCAATTTACGATATTGATGAAAAAGACAAAGAAAAAAATGTCAAAGTAGGCAATGTTTTGGCTCAAGATTGCAAAAATTCTTTATTTTTTAGTTCCGACAGGCTTATAGCAGGCGTGGGGCTTGAAGATGTTGTTATTGTGGAAACACCTGATGCCATTTTGGCTTGCGCTAAAGACAGAGCGCAGGATGTAAAAAAAGTCTATGACAAATTAAAAGAAATCAAAGATGAAACTCACCTTGTCCACAGGACGGTTTATCGTCCCTGGGGTTATTATACAGTGTTAAATCAGGGTGAAGGGTATTTAACCAAAATGATTTGCGTGAATTCAAATGCGCAGCTGAGTTTGCAATCTCACAATTTCCGCTCCGAACACTGGGTTGTGCTATCGGGCGTTGCAAGGGTAACGTTTGGTGATAAAATTTTTATGTTAAAAGCAGGCTCCAGCATTGATATTCCGGTTAAAGCAAAACATTCTCTGGCAAACCCCTATAAAGAAGAATTAAAAATAATAGAAATTCAAAAGGGGTCCAAGCTTGTAGAAGATGACATTATAAGATATAAAGATATTTATGGCAGGGTTCAATAATGGATGTATACCTTGGAATTGATGTTGGCTCTGTAACAACAAAAGTTGCTCTTGTTGATAAAAATGCAAAATATATTGAAAGCTATATGCTAAGAACAGCAGGAAAACCTACGCTTGCCGTGCAAAATGCACTAAAGGAACTTTATGCCAAAAAGCAAGATAATTGGGAAGTTTGTGCCGTAGGTACGACAGGCAGCGGCAGAAACCTTGCGGGCGCACTTGTAGGCGCTGATATTATAAAAAACGAAATCACAGCCCATGCGGTTGCTGCAAGTATAAATGTTCCGGGTGTTCAGACAATTTTAGAGATAGTCGGGCAGGATAGCAAAATTATAATCCTGCGCGACGGCATTGTAACGGATTTTGCCATGAATACGGTTTGTGCGGCAGGCACGGGAAGCTTTTTAGACCAGCAGGCAGGCAGGCTGAATGTTAAAATTGAAGATTTCGGCGAAATTGCCCTGCATTCAAAATCTTCTGCAAGAATAGCAGGACGCTGCGGAGTTTTTGCGGAAAGCGATTTAATCCACAAACAACAGCTAGGTTATGGCGTTGAAGATTTATTGTACGGTTTATGCCAGGCGCTTGTTCGCAATTACCTTTCAAACCTTGCTTTGGGCAAAGAAATTCTCCCCATTGTAACTTTTCAGGGAGGTGTAGCCACAAATGTAGGTATGGTAAAAGCTTTTGAAGAAGTTTTAAAAACAAAGGTTGTGGTGCCTGAAAACCACCAAACCATGGGGGCAATCGGCGCGGGGATTTTGGCTATGGAATACCACCAGTTTACCGGCAATAAGACTAAGTTCAAGGGGTGGAAAACAAAAGATATGAAATTTAATTCTATAACCGCAACATGCCAGGGATGTTCCAACAACTGTGAAGTTATAACAATAGTTGAAGGTGATTTTGAAGCACCCGATTTTACTCTTGGCGGCAAAATTAAAGATATTAGAGGAAATATTATAGCGCGCTGGGGCGGCACTTGCGGAAGGTGGGATTTGAATTGAATTTGTGGCCGGTAAAAAGTTACCTACTGGATAAAATCAAAACCTTCAGGCAAATTTTTCTTGAGTTCACAAATAAATACTTCAGGCGCAATATCTAAAGCCTCAACTATACGCCAAAAAGTTGAAAACTGCACATCTACAATACCGTTTTCAGCATCAGCCCAAATCGTTTTAGACAAATTTATTTCATTAGAAACAAGAGTTATTGTTTTGCCTGTATTATTTCGAAAATGTTTTAAGGTCTTTGCAAAGGCCAAAGACAATTCCTTCCTTTTCTGTTTGATTTCTTCTTGCATATCTTAGATTTTAATGATAGAATTTTTTAAGTAAGTCGGAATTACCTACAAAGGAGAAAATATGAGCAACAAAAAAGGTTTTACTTTGTCGGAAGTATTAATAACACTTGCTATAATCGGCGTTGTGGCAGCATTAACAATTCCAACTGTAATTAAAGACTACCAGAAAAAGCAAACCGTTGTGAAACTTAAAAAAGCGTATTCAACCCTAAATCAGGCATATAATAATTCACAGGCACAAAACGGAATGTATCAAACCTGGGACAAGGCTTTTCATATTGGCATTACAGAGTATTTTGACAGATATTGGAAACCATATTTTAAGGTTGAAAAAATTTGTACAACTTATCAAAATTGCGGGTATGAACAAAGTTTTCCCTGGGTAGGCCCGAACGGTAATACCATAGAGATAGTTGTGGTAGCGCCTACAGCAAGAACAACATTTTACACTCAGGACGGCACACTTTATATAATTTTTGCCTATACGGGAGAAGGTACTGAAGTTAGCTATATATTTGTTGATTTAAACGGATATAAAAAGCCCAATGTCGCAGGACGGGACTTATTTATGTTTGTGAGAACGGATAAAGGAATCCTGCCGCAATGTTATGACAGCAGCAGTGCTTACGTTAATAACAATTGTTTAAAAGCTTCAAACGGAGGTTGCTGTGCCGCAAAAATAGCCCGAGAGGGATGGGAGATTAACGATAGCTACCCATGGTAGTATATTGCCGCAAATGTATCATGTTATATTGAGCGCATCCCCGTCATTTATTGAGAGAATTATTTAAAAGATTCTTTTAGCATCCACGTTGAACTCCTTGTGACGCCGTTCTCAACAGAATTAATATAATCCCAGGTTCTAAGTCTAGTACTTCCATCCGATTGTTGTTGAATATAAAAACTAAATACATCATAACCCGCTCTGTTAGGGGGTTTTTTGCCGTTAATATCTATTGCCATTATAGGATAATAAGCTTGCTGTCCATAACCTATTAAAATGCTTCCGTCTGTGAAAACCCAAGCAGGCGGGTCAGTATTAAGCCACCCTGAGCCATATTGATGCCAATTATCTTTAGAAACATCGTATTGTGGTATACAGCCCCCTGCAAGCGGCTTATCCGGACAATATTTCATAATACCGAGATTTGAAGCCCAATCTGTAAAAAATTGGGTGCACTCG
>CAYYBA010000029.1:0-14536 GCA_964470205.1 uncultured Gammaproteobacteria bacterium
AAAATTACATATTTTAGAAGGGTTAATGATAGCACTGGATTCTTTGGATGAAGTTATTGAGCTTATTAAAAAATCCAAAGATACGGAAACGGCACGCCACGGCTTAATGACTCGCTTCGGGCTTGACCTTGAGCAGGCTAACGCAATTCTAGAAATGCAATTAAGAAGATTAACAGGCTTAGAGCAGGATAAAATTAAAGCTGAATACGAAGAACTTTTAAAGAAAATAAAAGAATATGAAGTAATTTTGGCAGACAGGCAAGAAGTTTTAGATATTATTAAATGTGAACTTAAAGAAGATAGGGAAAAATACGGTGATGAGCGCAAAACGCAAATTTTACCCGAACAGGGCGAACTTGCTATTGAAGATTTAACGCCAAATACTGCCATGGCCGTATTTATTACGCGCCAGGGCTATATCAAACGCATATCCTTAGATACTTTTGAGCGCCAAAACCGTGCAACACGCGGCAAGGGCGGCATGAAAACCAAAGAAGATGATGATGTCGGGCATTTCTTTACCGCAATGATGCATGACAAGGTGCTTTTCTTCTCTTCTAAAGGTACTGTTTACAGCTTAAATGTTTACGATTTCCCCGAAGGTTCGCGCCAGTCAAAAGGGCTTCCCATAATAAACGTTCTTCCGATAGAGCAGGATGAATCTATAACAGCGGTTGTTCCTGTCAGTGAATTTGTGCCGAATTTAAACTTAATTATGCTTACAAAACTGGGTTCAATTAAGCGCATAAGTTTAGACAACTTTAAAAATATAAGAAGAAACGGCATTATTGCAATAGGTTTGACGGAAAATGACACGCTGAATTGGGTTAAACTTGCTAAAAATAATGATGAAATTATTATAGGTACATCATGCGGTATGGCAATACGCTTTGCAATAAGTGATTTAAGGCCCTTGGGCAGAAGTGCTCGCGGTGTAACTTCTATGAAATTGCGCCAGAACGATTTTATTGTGGGCTGTGATGTTGTACCTCAAAATTATGATACTGATTTATTAGTGTTAACATCAGACGGCTTTGGCAAGCGTTCGAAATTGTCTGAATTCCGCCCGCAAAACAGGGGTGGACTGGGCTTAATTGCAACCAAATTTAAATCTAAAACTTCAAGGCTTGTGGCGCTTACTATTGTTGAGGGAAAAGATGAAATTATGGTGGTTTCCGCAAACGGTGTTGTAACACGTGTCAACGCTAAAGATATTTCATGCCAGGGCAGGCCTGCAACAGGTGTTAAAGTGCAAAATTTAGGAGAAGGCGACAGTGTGGTTTCTGTAAATAAAATTATTGAGCCCGATGAAGACGACAGTATTAAAATTGATGCCGGGCAAGTGTTTGATGACGGACAATCCCAGACAACTTTAGGTTTGGATAATTTGGACAAAGACGAATAGCCATAAAATATTAAGCTTTGTAAATTTATTTAAACTTTATTTGCGCTTTTGAATAAATTATTTTTTTTACGTGTTTTGTATAATTTGAAGACAGTTAGACGAATTAAGCGAAGCAAGAAATGCATATTAGCCCCATAAAATCATTTAATTACAACATTTGTGCCTTTAAATCCGCAGAAAATACGGGACGTTTTGGGCGCGTTTCTTCACGTTATAAAGACGATAATACCGATGAAATTTTAATGCCGGTTTTCACAAACCCTTATCTGGCAGACTATCCAAAGGCACAGGTTTCAAAAAACCCTTATCTGGCAGACTATACTCAGTCACCGGTTTCCAGCGAGGCTATCCGTGCGAAGTATTTAAGCCTGTTTAGAATTGCATATAAAGACCCCAGAAGCCGTGCGAGCAACAGAACAGCATTAGACAGAGAATTACCTTTAATTTTGGAAAAACTTGCACTGGAAGGCAAGCCGTTAACTATAGCAATGTTCGATATGGATAATTTTAAAAGCGTTAATGAAATTTTAGGTTATACAGTCGGGGATGAATTTATAAGCACAATAGGAAATACTGTTTATGATACAGTTAAACCCAAAGGGTTTACGGCTTATCGCTATGGCGGAGAGGAATACATGGTACTGTTTCCGGGGAAAAGTGCAGATGAAGTTCAAGATATTGTAGCTGATGTGCAAAACAGAATTAACAATAACGAAAAAATGCATAGTTTCCTTAGCCAATATATACAAACAGGTACTGAAAAAATTGATGAATTAACAGAAAAACAAAGGCCGGTTCAATATTTAAGATCGCTTGCAACAAGCATTATTCAAGCAAGGGTGAAACTTGATGTTTATAACGGTAATTTGTCTATTGATGAAGGTGTAGAAAAAATTATAAACGCCGGCGATACACTTCTTATAAAAAGCAGCAAGAAAATAACTCCCGATGAGATTTCAAAAGCCATGCGCTGCAAGCTTATGCACAAGGAACAAGGCAAAGGCTCACGTCTATAAGGGATGCCAAATTAAAAGGCGATAGTGCCATAGGTGAAGATTTAGCCGCAAAAATTCAAAACCGTGAAGAAACTTATAAAACAACTTTATTGGGTGCTATAAAAGATATTATTGATACGTCAGATGCCCAAACAAGGGAATTTTTGTCAAGCTATGCAAAGAGGCTTGAAGGATGTAAAGATTTAAAAGAATTTGAAAAACTTGATAATACTGCCCTTGCAAATTATATTACTGCCCACCATGATAAAAGTGCCCAAATTGCCAATTTTAGAGATTGGCTTGCACAGGTTCAAAGAACGCAAAACGGCAAAATGGTAGGTTTTACAATAACGGGCGGCATTAAACAGTTTCAGCCGGATAGCACTAAAGATGTAAGAGCTTATTATGACGAGGTTAGCGCTGTTTTAAAAAACGGCAAAAGCAAAAATAAAGGCGGCATTTATCGCGAAGACGGCAGCAGCATATGCCCGGCCGGCATGTAATAAATTATACCTTCAGATTCCCATGCTCGTCTGTTCCGCCCGTTAAGATAAGGCCGTATTTTTGTGCAATTTCTTTTGCGCGTTTTCTTGAATGGAATTTAACAATTCCTCTCTGGCGTTTATACGGATAATAGATTTCAACACCGTCAAGGCCCATATTCACAAGCTTTTTAATAAATTTTTCTAAGCTTAAAGCCCAACAGCAGCAAGGGTGCGCCAAAACAGCAATTCCACCTGCTTTATGTATGGTGTCGATTACTTTCTTGGGAGGGCGGGAATAAAAAATTCTTCTTATATTACCTGTAGTACCTGTTCTTTTTTTAGCACAAATTTTTTGCAAATCTTCATTGTAAGGGTCAATTCCATATCCTATAATATGCAAAAGACAATGGCCCAGAATGCAGTCAAATTCAACAGCAGGTATCAGCATATCATCGTTTTGATATTGTGTTTTTAAATATCCTTCAACTGTGTTATGGTCGCAAATTGCAAAATGCTCAAGACCAAGCCCGCGGGCTTGTTTTACAAGGGTTTCAAAATCGACTTTGCCGTCTGAATAAGTAGAATGGGCATGCAGGTTTGCCGTTTTAAAGTATTGTGTTTTATCTATTTGTTCTATTCTTTTTTTCACTTGCACTGTTTCCAAAAATTTTGTATAATTATACAAATAATATAAAATGAAAGTGGGGAAAAATGCAAGAGGATAAATTAGAAATAGTTAATACTGTCATAAGTGGCTGGAAGGCATTATTTGATAATTTCCTTAAATTTTTTGTAACATTTCTTATTCCGCTTCTCGGATATCTTTTTGGCTTGGGTTTGTGTGTTGCCGGCATATTTGCCTTATTAAACTCTGCCACTAACGTAAATATGCTCTTTTTATTGCCGCTCGGGCTTGTTTTTAATATCATCGGTTTAATTGTTTTTTGTTATTTCTTTTGGCGCTTTTTAATAATAAGCGCTTCAACATATATTGTTGCTAAAAAATTCTTTGAAACAGGCGAAGAGCCGGATTATCATGAAGCCAATAAAGCAATTGAAGCAAGAGCAAAAGATTATATTATACTTTTATTGATTTTAGTGGTTATTGCAACTCTTCCTTTTATTATTTTTTATCTGATTCCGATATCTTTAATGTCCAGTTTTCCATCATTAATCGCTAGAGAACAAGTTGCCGCTTTAAGTCTTGTAGCATCGCTTTTTTTGTTTTTATCATTTATCATTTTAAATATTTATTTAACTTTGGCACTGCCGCTTTTTGTCCTTAATGAAAATTTAACCCCGAAAAATTCTATAAAATTAAGTTTTTCTTTAGTGGGCAAAAATTTCTGGCCAACCGTCTTAGTGATACTATTCTTTATGCTTACGACAGTTCCTATTGTTTTGGTATGTTTTATACCTGTTATCGGTACTATGGTGATAAACTTCATTTGGTCAATTATATCAACGCCTTTAATAGCGTTAGTTTTAACAAAATGGTATCTTAAAGTTACCAAAAAAACAGTTGTTGAAAACGCATAAATTAAAAGATTATTCCTTTTCCTGTTCATTTTCGGCTTGCAAAAGCTCTTTTTTGGAGCGCTTTTTCTTAGCCTCGTCTTGAATTTCCTTAAATTCTTTTTCCTGAATTTTTATATTGGCAGCGTTAATCGCAGCCAAAGAATTCAAAGACGCCCTTAATTGGGCAGATCTATCCACATAATATTGCTGCTCTTCTTTTTGCTCTTCTTCTTTGCCTTGCGCGTAATATTCGGTTCCGGGCCCTTGTTTATCGTCTGACGTTTTTGCAGCGGTGCCTGATATATCGCCCGATTTAAAATTAAACCCGCCGCCTATACCATAAAAACCTGCTGAACGATTATCAACCATTTTTTACCCTCACCGTGCATTATATCATTTTTCTGTGTTTATAACAATATTTTCCATTATAAAACATAAGATTTATTTTTTTTGCTATTAAATTATAATTTAAAACGCGTATTTTCTTTTACAAGTTCTATTTCATAGCCGAAATTTTTTGCAATTTGTTTAAATTCACTGTATCTTAAAGAATCTATCCTTAATTTAGCGCAAAAATTTTTTAAGTTATAATTTTTTCCGGTAACTTTTTTGAGCTCATTAACCGCTTCTGTTAATGTTGCATTCTCTTTTGCCAGTAAAATTTTCAAATCTTGTTTTGCGCTCATACTATCTCCTTATTCTAAATATATTGACAAAAATCTGAGTAAATGTTAATATATCTAATTATTAATAGATAATACTAATAAAAATTAGATAAATGAGTAACAAAAATTAAAGGAAGAAGTATGGAAAGAAATTGTAAAGACAAAAAAGGTTTTACATTGGCGGAAGTACTAATAACCCTTACCATAATCGGTGTTGTTGCAGCCCTCACAATCCCTTCGGTTGTGCGTAACTATCAAAAGCAGCAAACTATTGCGAAATTAAAAAAAGCATGGTCTGCTATAAATCAGGCATATAACAATTCGCAGGCACAAAACGGCATGTATCAAACCTGGGATAGGGCTGTAGATATTGGTTCTGAAGAATATCTTAATAGATATTGGAAACCTTATTTAAAAATACAAAAGATATGTGTCAGCTATCAAGATTGCGGATATCCAAACCTTACGCCCTGGAAATTGCCTGACGGCCAAAGGCAAGACCCGTACTATTCTGTTCTTCCAAGCAGAAGAACCACACTTTTGACACCTGACGGTATACTTTTTGTAATTTTTGCATCAAGCGGCATAAATCCTGTTGAAAGTATTATCAGTTTTGATTTGAATAATTCAAAAGGACCAAATGTGCGCGGTAAAGATTTATTTTATTTCGTCAGAACCGATAAAGGTATTTTGCCGAGTTGTTATAACAGCGATATGAATACTATAAACAATGAATGTTCAAAAACAGGAGAGGGTACTTGCTGTGCCGCAAAAATAGCGCGTGACGGGTGGGAGATTAAGGACAACTACCCCTGGTAATTATTCTTCCAGACTTGCTGCAATTTCTTTTATCCTTTTAATAATGGCATCCTGGCGATCATCCCTTTGTATGCCTGTTTGCCAGCCAAAAATATTCCAGCCGTCATAGAATTTTTTATCAACCATCTGTTCTAAATTAGGGTAGCATTCCAAAACCAAACTCAATTGGTAATCCGATATTTCATTAAATAAAATGCATACTCCATCCGGGTCATTAAGCCCTATGGAATTTTTTATGTTTAATGTTGAAAAATAATAACATCCGTTTTTGCCTGTCATAACATAATCCATAGAAACATATTCATCATTTGCATCATACTTGAGCTGTTTTTCAAGACAAAGGTCTTCTTCTTTATTATAAGTATATCCCGAAACCGTTTTACCAAGATAAACCTCGTTTTTATCATAATTCCTTGTTTCTTTGGTGTAGAGGCCGTCTTCATTATACGTATATTGTGAAATTGCTCTGCCCGCGTAAAGCCCTCTTTTGTAAGTTTCTTCATCTTTGCTCAATATTCGGCCCTGCGGGTCTTTTACGGTTATTGTAACAGAGCCGTCGTCATATTTTTTATAAGTTGTTACGTTTCCTGTTTTTTCATCTGTATATTCGGCAAAATCTTCATCATCCACCAAAAAATCTTCTGCAAGAGTTCCGGGCCTTGGAGCAGGAGTACTTTTGGTTTCTGCGCTGCATCTTCTTATCGTTTGTGCTTGTGTGCTTTGTGTTATATCGGGCTTTTCTAAAGATATTCTTTGAATATCCAACATAGGATTTCTCCTTTAATAAACTATAAATATATAAAATATATATAAAAGATATAATTGCTTTTTTTCCAAAATATATGTTTACATAATTTAATATTTTAATTTATGAAGTAACAATAATTGAATTATTAAAATAAAATAAATTTCTTTGGACTTTGAGAATTGTTAACTTATAATTTAATTAAGAGCAAAATTTTAAAAGGAGTCTTGTTATGTCAAAAGATAAAAAACATCACAACAAAACGGAAGAGAATAATCTATGTAATCCTTTTTGTGAAGAAGAAATTCAACAGCACCAAAACCTTGAAGATAAATTAAAGGCTGAAATTGACGATTTAAACAATAAATATCTGCGCCTTGCAGCGGATTTTGATAATTACAGGAAACGTCAGGCACAAGAGCGCGATAGTTTGCTTCAGTACGGCGCACAAGAAACTTTGACAAAACTTATAACGGCAGTTGATACAATTGAGCGCGCACAGGAGCAGGTAGAAAAAATTGACGATATAAATGTAGTGAAAGAGAGCTATAACGTTGCAATTAACCAGCTTATGGATATTTTGCAAAAATGCGGATTGGAGAAAATTGAAACGCAGGGACAAAAATTTGACCCTAATTTCCACGAAGCACTTGCGCAAACACCTACAAACGAATATGAGGATCACACAATTATCTCTCAACTGCAGGCAGGTTATAAAATGGGGGATAGAGTCTTAAGGCCTTCAATGGTAAATGTTGCGGTGAGCGAAGGGAATCAATAATGGACTATTATGAAATATTGGGAGTAAGCAGGAGCGCAACAAAAGAAGACATTAAAAAAGCCTTTAGAATAAAAGCGAGACAATACCATCCGGACGTTAACAAAGAAGAAGGAGCCGAGGAAAAATTTAAAGAAATAGGCAGAGCCTATGAAACATTAATGGACGATAATAAGCGGGATTTATACGACCGCTTTGGAGAAGAAGGGCTTAAAAATGCAGGTTATTCTTCCGGTCCTTTTGATTTCGGTTTTGGCGATTTAGGTTCTATTTTTGAAGAGTTCTTCGGAGCAGGCGGTTTCGGTTTCGGCGCAGGGCGCGCTCAAGATCCCACAGCACCTATGCGCGGCAGCGATTTAAGGCTAGATATTCAAATTGAATTTCAAGAAGCTGTTTTTGGAGTTGAGAAAGAAATTAAAATTGACCACCTTGAACCATGTGAAGATTGCAAAGGAACAGGCATGGATAAAAATGCCAAAGATACCACATGCCCCACATGCAAAGGGCGCGGACAAGTACAGCAAAGCGTGCGCACGCCGTTAGGTGCATTTACCACGGTAAGCACATGCCACGCATGCCATGGCAGCGGAAGAAATCCTGCTGCTTTTTGCAAGAAATGCCGCGGGGCGGGAAGTGTTCCATGCGAAAAAACTATTAAAATTAAAATTCCGCAAGGGGTAGATAACGGCTCAAAAATTCGTATAGCGCACCAGGGTGATTGCGGCAAAAACGGCGGGAAACCCGGGGATTTATATATTGTTGTTTACGTTAAAAGTTCAAAAGAGTTTGAGCGTACCGGAAACGATATTTATTCGCAAACATCAGTCACAATGCCGCAGGCGGTTTTAGGAGATAAAATAAATATAAAAACAATTTGGGGCGAAAAAGAAATAACCCTGCCTGCCTCTGTTAAAACACATGATAAATTGTGCCTGAAGGGGCTTGGGATGCCGTCTTTGGGATTAACTAACCACAGGGGCGATCATTATGTTATAATCAATATTGAAACACCCAAAAAATTAACTTCACAAGAGGAAGATCTTTGGAGAAAGCTTTTTGAGATTTCAAAACAAAATAAGGATGAGGAAGACAAAGGGATTTTGGACAAAATAAAAAATTCTTTTGCGAATAAATAACGAGGTGAAAATGAAGTTAAGGATATTATTAATAGCGCTTGTGTTGAGTATTCTTATGCCAAGGGCTTATGCAAGTAAATTGCCCGACAGCCTGTGGGAATACATAAAAAAAGATTTTCCCAACGCCACCCAGCGTTTTGATTCCGTTGTTATAATTTCTAAAGATTTAATGTATGTACCTCTGTATCCCGCACAAAGAAATGAAGTTGAAAAGATTCAAATTGATTACACCTATCCGCAGGGCAAAACCCTGAAGGGGCTTCCTGAAGTTGTAATTTTTAATAATAATTTTGTACTTTTAAAATTGTATAAAGACTCATCCGGGCACTTTAGCGTTGTTGATAACGACAATCTGCCGCTTAAGGTAAAATTGGGCGTTATGCCGCAAGATATGCTTGTTCCCGCTGGTATGAAAATTCCCGAAAATTTGAAGATTGTTCTGGGGGATTTGGTTATTCCTGCAATTAATGAAGGCACTTTAATAGTTGATGCGGACGGTACGGAGCACAAGGTAAAACCTCTGGCAGGCCAGGTAGCGCAAGAATTTTTGTCTAATCAGGATAGTTTTTATGCGCTGAACGAGTTAAAGAATAAAAAAGCTTACCTTTCAACAAACGGGTCGAAATTTGTTACCGTTTATGATGATACCTCGCCCAAAGCTTTGTATGAACTTAAATTGAGCGCTCTGCCTTCTAAAATGGCTGCGTCCAATACATCAAAATTTGGCGTGGTGCTTTATTTTAAGAGCAAAACACCTGAAATTTTAGATTTACAGAATGAAAAAATTATATCAAAAATTGAACTTGACGAAGAGGCAAAAGATGTTCAAATCGACCCGAAAACAAATTTGGCGTATATAGCCTGTCCTAGTGCAAATACAATTTACGCGGTTGATTTAAATTCGGCAAATATTAAAAAAGCCGTTAAATTAACCCAGGCGCCTGGCAAGATTGCAATTCACACAACAAAACCTGCACTGGCTTTTGTAGATTGGACAACACAGGATTTATGCGTGCTTGAACTTGCTAATGAATATTACACACGGATTTTAGGAAAAGCCATAAACCCTGCCGTTATTTTATACGACGGAGAGGAAGTATATGACATTTCAAGAACTCAAAATAAAATTATTGCAAGAAACCACATAACAGGTGCGGTACAAAGCGAAATTTTACTTCATAAAAAGCCTGTTGACGCCCTTTTGTATAAAGGCAAAATTTTTGTCTTATGCGCGCAAGAAGGCTACGTAGATGTTTATGATATAGGGCAGAAGAAATTAATAAAATCAGTAAATTTGGAACAAAAAGGTTTTTATTCAAAAATCACAAGAATTCCCGACACTTCAAACGCCTTTTTAACGGGTTTTGATGCCGGAAAATTTCTTGTGTTCAGCTTTGACAGCATGTCTGTTATAAAAAGCCAGCCTTTTGAATTGCAGGTTTCAAATATGATGATAATAGATAAATAAGGCGAACTATGTTCAATGCAAACACATATGAAATTTTGCAAAATCTTGAGAATACGGCGCAAGAATTTTGGAATGTGGACAGGCAAAGCGCTAATTTTTTAAATATGCTTGTTAAGGCGCTAAATATCCAAAATGCTCTGGAATTGGGCACTTCAAACGGATACAGCGCAATATGGATAGCGCAGGCACTTAAACAAACAGGCGGCAGACTTACTACAATTGAATTTTGGGATAAGCGCTTAAATGTTGCCGTTGAAAATTTTAAAGCGTGCGCAGTTGACACCATTATAACCCCAAAACTCGGAAGCGCGTGTGATATTTTAGCCTCAATGCAGGATGAGCGCTTTGATTTTGTTTTTATGGATGCCAATAAATTGGAATATATCAAATACTTTGAATTAATTCACCCCATTTTAAAGCCTGGAGGCGTGATTTTAGCGGATAATATAACATCGCACAGCAAAAAAGTTGAACCTTATTTAAATGAAATTTTAAACCACCCTCAGTATCAAAGCGAACTTTTAAAATTTCCTGACGGCATTTTAATGTCTTTAAAGCTGCCTTAGATTTGGCGCGCATTGTATTTTGTGATATAACATTACTATGAAAACTAAAATTTTAGCATTATTTTTAATTTTTCTCTCTTTAGAACCGCTGGTTTTGGCAGCAGATACTATTATGCCCGATACTTTTGATGATAGGACCATTCAATATACAAAACAGGTGGATAAACTCAAAGGCAGCCTTTTTGTGGATGACACCATGGAAGCTCAGATTATTATTGATAAACAGCAGCAGGCGGATGTTGAGGATTTGGAGAAAATTTGGAATGCAACGGTTGATAACAACCAGGTTATTAAATTTTCTCTGCAAAAGCTTGCAATACCGGAAGAACAGCGCAGAGTACATTCTTCCCTGATGGCAAAAAGTTTAAGCGCACTAATTTCAGGTGCTGCCATATTGCCTTCTTTTATGGGTATGCACTATGCAATTCAATCGGCATCTTACGCCGGCGCGCGTTTGGCTAACAACTATTTGAACAAAGAAACACGTGAAAAAATGGAAAATCCGCCAATTACAGATACTGAGGCAATTGAGCTTGCAACATTGATTGAAGATTTGCAAAACGAAATTGTTATAACTTATTATGATTATAAAAGTGCTCTAAATCAGCTTAAAGATGTGAGGACGCAGATGCTTTTATATAATAAAAATTATAATAATGCTCTTAAAAACGGCGATAAACTTGAAATAGCGGTTTCTTCAGCCCTTTGGGACGAGCAGGTTATTGAAGAATACAGACTGGTGCAGGAAGTGAAAAAAAATCAGCTTTTGCTGCAAAGGCTTGCGGGCAAACAGGCAATAGACAGTCTAAACCTTGTGCAGTATAACCTTGACGTGCACAATCTTGATGTTAATGACCTGGATTTTGAAGCGAAAAAGAAGATTAAAACAAAAACCGAGGTTATAAAATGATGAAAAAAATTCTTTTGCTTTTAATATTTATTTTATCTATAAACCCTGTTTTAGCACTTGCTTTAAGCGATATTAACCTGCCCAAAAATTCATCAGGCCGCTTAGGTGTGGGCGAAAAGCCCGAAAACGCTATTGAAACTTATGCCCAAAAACAAATTGAGAATGAAAATAAAACGCCTGTACAAAAGGCGCAAAATGAAACCATTTTAAATAATAAAAGCGAAATTGTACACGCTGCCGAAAAAAACCTTGAGGTTGAAAAAGCTTATAAAAAAGATAAAGTCATGGAAGCATTTGATTCAAACCCGCAAACTTATGCAGATTTAAGCATCAAGCGCATGGCACAAGAAATATCTGATGAAGTAAACGAAAGTCAGGAAAAATTAATGAGCGATTTAAGCATTTTATGGGTTGCGGCGGCTCAAAATTCAGAAACCATCCAATATGCTGTCTATAAGCTTTCAAACCCGGATGAAAATAAACCTGACGATAATATGCTGAAAAAAATCATAAAACCTATTGCAAGTTTTTCAACAATAGCAGGCACGGCATTTGCTTCAAACCCGCTTTTAGCGTCCGGTGCTTTAATCGGCGGGAATTTAATGGGAGCTTTAGCCTCTGATGACAAGCAGTTGAACTATAAATTTACAAAAGTAACGGACGCCGATATGGTTATTTTGGTACGCAAGATTGATGATTTGCAAAAAAGGCTGCTTTTGCTTTATGTTGATTATAAAACAAAGCAGGAAATTTATGATATGGCGCTTAAAAACGTTGAAAAACGGGAACAAATTTATAAAGATATGCAGAATAAAAGCAAGGAAGAGTTAATTTTAGCCGATGTTTATTACAGAAATGCTCAAAATTTTGCAAACAAAGCCAAACACGACTACACGGCAAGCAGAACAATTTTAAAACAGCTTGTGGGCGAGCGCGCGCTTTTGCAAATTGAAAACCCTGCCTGAAAAGGTTTTAAAAGAAATGTAACAAATAATGCAACAAGGTTTTGTTTATGATAGAATTTGATTACTGTAAAATAGTTTAGTTTATAAAGGATAATTATTATGTCACTACCCAATGTAGCATATTTTTCGATGGAGATTGCAATTGACCAGTCGCTTGCAACTTATTCCGGCGGTCTCGGTTTTTTAGCAGGTTCGCATATGCAATCTGCAGGCTATTTGCAATTGCCTATTGTGGGCGTTACAATACTTTGGTCTTACGGTTATTATGATCAAAGGATAGATCATAACGGCGAGGTTGAAGTTGCTTATATAAGGAAAAGTTACGATTTCTTAACCGATTTAAAAGTACAGACAAAAGTAAAAGTTTTTGGTGAAGATGTTATTGTTAAAGCTTACAGGGTTGAACCGGAATTATTCGGCACATGCCCTGTTTATTTATTAACAACAGATG
This sequence comes from uncultured Gammaproteobacteria bacterium, assembly GCA_964470205.1. GTDB lineage: Bacteria > Cyanobacteriota > Vampirovibrionia > Gastranaerophilales > Gastranaerophilaceae > CAYYBA01. The sequence continues at coordinate 12,907 of CAYYBA010000029.1, forward strand.
TTGCGGAAAACTCCGAATGGGCAAAAAGCATATCACATAAGCTCTATGACGGGGATGAAAAAATCCGTATAGCCCAGGAAACCGTTTTAGGCATTGGCGGCATTAGAATTTTACAAGAAGTAGGCTATAATTTTGATGTGATTCATATGAACGAAGGTCACGCATTGCCTGCCGCATTTGAGCTTTTAAGACAATACGGCGGTGATTTGGATGCGGTTAGAAGAAAAACAGTTTTCACAACCCATACACCCGTTGCCGCAGGCAATGAAGTCCATTGGGTTGACACCCTTTTAGAAGGCGGTTTCTTCTCTGAATGTCCAAGAGAAAAAGCAGTAAGCCTGGGCGGGGAAAACTTCTCTCTGACAGTTGCCGCACTTCGTATGTCAAGAATTGCAAATGCAGTATCTCAGCTCCATGGTCTTGTTGCAAAGAAAATGTGGGATTGGGTTCAGGGCAAATGTCCTATTAAGGCTATTACAAATGCGGTTAACCTTCACTATTGGCAGGATTCACGCATTGGGGCAGCTAAGACTTCTCAAAATTTATTGAGTGCAAAAATTGAAATGAAAAAAGACCTGTGTAAATATATCTCAGACCACTGCGGCAAGCGTTTTGACCCGAATGTGCTTACAATTACCTGGGCAAGAAGGTTTGCAGATTATAAACGCGCATGGTTAATTTTAATGGATAGACCGCGCATTGAAAAACTTTTAAACGAAAATAAAGTACAGATTGTGTTTGCGGGCAAATTCCACCCTGATGACAAAATGGGCAAAGAAATGTTCAACAAGATTTTAAAAGAATCTCAAACAATGAAAAACGTTGCGGTTTTACCTGGTTATGAATTGGCGCTTAGTGCCAAGTTAAAGCGCGGTTCTGATATTTGGCTAAATACGCCTCTAAGGCCTTTTGAAGCTTCGGGCACTTCAGGCATGTCAGCTAACATGAACGGGGCTTTGCACCTTTCCATATTAGACGGATGGGCAGTTGAAGGCACATGGAATGGCATTAACGGCTATACGGTTGAATATCCGGGGCTTGATGATGATATTCCGTGGGAAGAGCGCCACTGGAAAGACCACAAGCGCATTATGGAAATTTTGGAAAACGAAATTATTCCAACCTACTACGATAACAAACAGGAATGGGCAAGGCTTATGCGTCAGGCTTTAAGAACGTCTGAGGCTTATTTTAATTCTGATCGTATGGTTGTTGAATACTTTAACAGAATTTATAAGCCCATAGCGCACGCAGGCGCTGAAGCAGGCGAGGACGAACAAGATATTAAAATGGTTGAAAATCCGAACCTGGACGCCTGGACGTTTTCAAATATTAAATGAAGACGAAGTTCGAATTGCTGCGCGCCGCGCACAATGAGAACGAGTCGACCGCAGGTGTGTGAGCCCGTGAGGGTGCGGCGACAAGCCGCAGTCAACAGGGCGAAACCGTTCCATAAAGACGAAGTAAAATTTTAGGCAATCCTCTTGGAATATTTCCGTTCGTGAACTTTTGGACTCTGCTTCAAAATTCTAAAGAATTTTTTCGCTTTGCCAAGTTCACTCACATGGGCGGCTTAGCGCCCGAAAAATTCCACTTCTTCGTTTAATAGTATTTTATTTCCCAATTGTCA
>CAYYBA010000029.1:14546-16309 GCA_964470205.1 uncultured Gammaproteobacteria bacterium
CAGTATATTACTCTTGCGCCGCACCTGCACCCCAATGAATTCCCGTCGCCGTATTTTGAATCTAAGCTGCAATAGTCATCTGTGCTGCGCAATCTTGAACATCCGCGCTCCCAGCCAAAAGCCTTAATTTCATAATTGCTGCCGGTTTTTGTCGTAACAAAAGAAAAAACATCAATTCCCAAAGCATTTGGCCCTCTTGGGCCGTTTAAATCTACTACAATTCCCGTAGTACCGCCTTTTAAACCCGTATTTGCGTTAAAATCCAATATTGCTCCATCTTCCAAAAGATATGTGCAGGTGCCGCTTAGCTTTGTGCTTGTGTTTGGGTGGCGCCTTAAATCTTTAAACGGCGTATTGCTTGAATAGCCGCATGATAAAGCGTTTGCACATTCTTTTGCGATTTTTAACTTTGGCTTCCAGTTTGTGTTGCAATAATTCTTCACAGCGCTGTTATCTATCGTTTCTATATCAAAAAGCGGGTCATAGCCGCCATTTTCAAAAATAATCTGATTCTGCACGCGTCTTATAGTTGAATAGATTTTTCTAAGTTCTGTTACGGCTTCTCGCTTTTGGTAATTTTTAATAACAGCAGGAATGGTGAGCGAAGCCACAACACCTATTATAGCAAGCGTTATTAAAACTTCTGCAAGCGTAAACCCGAATTTACTTAAGGGCGGGAGCACAAATTTTGATTTAAATCCATTTTCTTTGCCAGGCATTTAATTCTCCCTTTTTTATAATTATACCTCAAAATAGAAATAAATTCAAGGTGCTTACAAGTAGGTAAAAGAAAGGTGTAAAATAAAATTATGAATTTTAAAAAGCAAGTAGGGATAAGGGTTAAAGCAGTTAGAACTCTTAAAAACATAACTCAGGAGCAGTTGTCAGAAAAAATCGATATATCGCCGCAGGCTTTAAGCAGAATTGAGAGGGGCGATAATTTTTTATCCGCAGAACTCTTAGAAAAGCTTGCACGGATTTTGCAGGTTAAACCTTCGGCTTTTTTTGATTTTGAATGCGATTGGAAAGTTGAAGACCCTGATTTAAAAGAGTTTTTTATACAGGACACGGTGAAAATTATGAGAAATTGCCCTGATAAAGTTGATAAAATTCATAAAATGGTGAGAGATTTAACAAACTAATTTTCAAGCAATATTTGCCGATTTAAAGATCGGGCAAGGATTTTCGGTATATGGCAATTTACCAGGGGTAATCATCCAAAATTTGCCAGCCGTCTTTCATAATAAGTGCTGCGCAAGAACGGCCTGCACCGCTTTTGTGGCAGGAGCCTCCCTCTCCTACCATACTGCTTCTTGAGCTGCCATAGCCATACGGTACGAATTTGCCGTCATAAGCAGTGCCGTTGCCCGTAATATAGTACCTGAAAAGAAAAATATCTTTGCCATAAACGTTAGGCCCCTTTTGACCATTAATATCAACACGGATAGTTGCGAATTTTTGTTCAGACTCATTATATGTAACCACCGCAACCAACGTGCCGTCATTTAAGAAAAATCTTGCGTAGGCGCTGCTTAAAAAACAGGTAGAACTATCAGTGCAAAGGCCGTTCAAATCCGTTGCTTTAAAACCGCAGGTGCTGTCTGTTTTGTTTTCGCAATTTTTTGATACTTTTAAATAAGGAATTAAATAAGTATTTGCAAATTGTTTAGAATACTCTCCGTCCCAATGCCCCACATTCCATTGGTTAACAGGCCCTTCTTCTGCTATTGCAAGGTTTGTGGTGTTTGAAAGCGCGGAATATG
>CAYYBA010000030.1:0-6946 GCA_964470205.1 uncultured Gammaproteobacteria bacterium
TCAAGTTCGCTTTGATCCCTCTTGATGTCCAGAGGTTTCTCATTTACCGTAACTTTAACTCTATCCTGTCCGCTTGGCACATAAGAACCGCCGGCTGCAGAACCTGTCAGTCTTTTCAGCTTGCCGGTATTTCTTTCCATACCGCCGATTGGTGCAAAACCGTTTTGAGAATCCAGATTAAACACATCGCTGATATATCTTTCATCTGCCGGTTTCCCGCCGTTAAACGCAGCGTTTTCACCCCAACCTATCGGTTGTTTAATACAGTTGAATGCCATTTGTTTGTATTGTTCGTTATCAATCTTCATTGCTTTTTCAATACATTCTGCAGCTTCCGCACCAAGTGCTTTTCTTCTTGCAACATCAAGTTCTCTGTCTTTGATGCCTGCATCTGCGCCTATAACTTCAGGAGATACCAAGTAGGCATGTTCTGTCAAGAAGCCTGTTGCTTTATCTACATTGTTTCCGTTATAAGATGTAATAAAGTCTGGTGAACCACCGGTTTTAATTGAAATAACAGGAGTACCGCCTGCATACGATTCTAAAGGCGTAATCCCGCAAGGCTCATATCTGCTTGTTATAATTGACCAATCAGCACAAGCTACTGTTCTATTTGCAAAGAAACCGTTCACATAGACAACATTATTGCCATAACCCGCCTTTTGAATTCTTTCCATATTGCTTAGGATGTCTTTCCATTCTTGTTTATTACTATCCCAAACACCTGCACCTGCAACAACCTTTATGTGTTTTTTAACTTCATCCGGCACTTTTGAATCTTCAAAAACTTGTGCAAACGCTTCTAGCGTTACGGCAAGCCCTTTTTGCTCATCAGAACGTCCCCAGCTTATAAATAACTTGTCGCCTTCTTCGTAATCAGATAATCCGCCAACAACCGTCGGAAGATTTTTTGCTATTTCTTTTCTTATTGTTTCTTTATTGGCATCTTCACCTAAAGAAACAAGATAAGCCTTTTTATCTTCTATGCTGCCGCGTTTTTGAAGTTCATTACGAACATCTTCAGCACTGGCACTTATCCATTTATTATCTATCAAAGAAGTTATAATTTTATTAAATTCATCGTCCAAGCCAAACATTAGTCCGCACAAAGCATCATTTCCGCCTTTTGTTGCTTGAGCCAATGTGTTTATATACCATTTAGCGTTATCTCTTTTGGCTTTATTTAAAGAATCCGGGTCTTTGGTGACATCTGCAGCTAAAGGAGTGAACCCTGCTTTAACCTCATCTGTAAAGCCGTTTCCTGCGCGGCCAAAATTGCCGACTTTATCAAGATTTAAGCTTCCTGCAGATGAACCGTTTGTAATGTCTATTGTGTTTAAACTTGCAAATTCATGCGTCAATCCTTCCGCAATTTCAGGTGTATTATGATTTTTCATTTCTCTACCATAATTAACCGAGACTGTTCCCAGTTCCGTATTATAAGGATTGATTTTTTTTGCCACAATAGGTATTTTGCACATATTGTAAGAACCTGTTACATCACGGAACTGACCTATTAACGGTTCAAAAATGGCATTAAGTTTTTCAAATTCTTGCGCACTTAAAGCAGTTTTTGTGCCGATAAATGTTTTATCTTCGCTACGATTTCTTGCATTATCAACTTTATTAATCATTTTGATAACAAAATCATAACTTTCTTGATTTGATCTTAATGCATCAAAATCTTTTTCACTGCCAATCATTCTAAAGAAGTCAATAGGGTCTTCATAAGGGCCTTGGTATCTTCTGCCAGGATTGTGAAAGCGTGAATCTGTTTTAACCCCGTCCCAGTAATCATCGCCTTCGGAAGATTCAGCTGCAATAATAGCCGATGTTACAAAAGCTTGTCTGTCATGCAGCCATATAGAAGCAGGGTCAAATTTTTCATCGCCTTCTTTTTTGCTTAATTGCTTAATACATTCAACTACAGCACGGTCAAACATTGTGTATTGCAAATCTTCAAAATAACCGCCGCCGTAAGCGGTGTCTTTTCTATCTGGGGTTGAAGGTGATTCTTGTTCGGAGGCACCTTTATTATAAGCCCTCATATATTTCGCGGTATGCGGATTATAAACTACATATATGTCATGGGGCTTGCCTTCAGCTCCGCAAATATCAGGCCTATTTTTAACTTTAAAAAGTTGATATGGCACCTTTTCCATATCAGAAAGATTTCTTCTAATTGCTTTAACGTTACCGTTCACTCCTTCAACACGTTCCAATAAAACATATTTCTTGCCTTCATCTTTGGGTGTAACGGTTTCATCAAAAGAATGTAAAACAAAATTTTCACCTTCTTGAAGTTTATAATCTGAATCTACCGCTTTAAAAACATATTGATTTTCTATCACATTGCCGCTATTATCTCTTTTTGGAGTCATAACCTGCATTTTCCCTTCGCGGTTATTTGGCGAGTAATAAGGCAAAAATGTTCTTACATCCATACCTTTTGCTGCAAGAGCATCTGCACCTTCCATCGCAACATTGCCCTCACCACCTGCTTTATAAATATCATTATCATCTAACAGCTTTTGGTACTCGGAAGAAATTGAGGCAAACTGTTTGGGGTTTTTCTTGAAATTCCCCGCAAAAGATACTCTTGAAATGTCTTGAGTGTGGCTTATTGCACTATTTTTAATTGCTTGAGATTGGGCAAAATTTAGGGGCTGGGCAATTTGAAAACCCGATAAATTTTGAAAAGTCGAAATGCCGCCTTTAAATGGCATGTCTAGTTTCCTCGTGGTGCTTAAAGCAACCGATTTAATTTGATCAACCTTCATAAAATTTTCTCCTAACATAACAACTACTTAGCATTACCTATTTTTGTTTAAACTCGTAAAGATTAAAAGTTGCTATCCACATGGATTACAGTTGGGCTATATTAAAAAAAGAAGAACAAAATGCCTATATAACAAGCACTTTGGCAAAAAATTAATCTTTACAAAACTTAATAATTATGTATTGTAAATTTTATCGCCTGCATCTCCCAAACCAGGAACGATATATCCTTTTGAATTTAAGTCCTTATCAACGTTAGCCGTTAAAATTTTAATACCCTTAAAGTTATCCGTAAGTCTTTTGATACCTTGAGGAGCTGCAATCAAACATATAAAAAATATATTTTCAAGCGGTATGTTTTTCTCTACATAGCATAAAACAGCGTCATAGGCGCTGTTTCCTGTTGCGAGCATCGGATCCAATATAAACACATGTGTTTTTTTGGGGTCGTTGATTTTTAAAGTTTTATTGTAATACCAAACAGGTGTCAAAGTTTCTTCATCCCTGTACATGCCCAAATGCTGCACTTTGGCTGTTGGCAGAAGGTCTTGGGCAACATCACAAAAAACCATGCCTGCACGCAGTATCGGGGCTAAAATAATATCTATGGCGGGATCTAAAACGTTAACCGTTGTGGCACAATTTGGTGTTTGAATTTCTTTTTTAACAGTGGGCAAATACTGCGTTGCCTGGAAAAATAACAGGTCCGAAACCCTTTTTAAAGCCTGTCTAAAGCTTTCGGGGTCATAATTTATATCTCTTAAAACCGCAAGGTTGTGGTCTATAATGGGGTGATCCAAAACAATAATATCATCTTGAATTTTAATCATATCTTAAGTTCCTTTTAGAATATTTTACCATGCAAAAGAAAATTGTCATATTGTTTTTAATGGCAATAAAATTTTTGTTTGGTTTTACATAAAATATGATTAGCGCAATAAATGCTGGAAGACCTTATATAAGCCCTTATTTTAAAGGGTGTAAAACGTGTTTTGTTGAAGACAGGAGTGGAAAAGTGTATAAAGCAAATATAAAATCTCCTCCTATGTTGAGATATTACTACTATTTGGAAAAAGATGGGGAAATTTTGGGGGATATGCGCTGTTCACAATCTTCAAGCAAGATAAGGGGTGATAATTATCCTGAGTATTACGGGGGGAAGGCATGTTTGTTTATAAATAGTATAAATTCAAACAGACAGTACAGAGGAGTCGGCAGGGAATTAATAAAAACTGCCGTGAGGGAAAGTCAAAAACAAGGAATGGAAGGGCGGGTTTGCCTAACTGCCACAACAACAAAACCGGAAATTGGCAGCCCTATACCTTTTTATTATAAAATGGGCTTTGAAAGTTCCAGAAAAGAATTCCAAAGAAAAATAGAAGAAGCTATGCAAAAAGGAGAGCCGATTCCTAAGGAATGCGAATCCGCAACAATGTTTTTACCGCAAGATAAGATTAAAAAAAGTCTTAATTAAATTTTTTGAAAAATCATTATGTATTCATGTTCAAAAATGTAAAATCCGCCGTTTAGCGCGCGGTAGCGCCATAAATTGGCGGTTTTGCCTTTTGCTTTTTCGTTGCCCGTTATATTTTTAACAATTGTAGCTTTGCACCTGAACCCTATGCGCTCCATTCTTTTAAGACATTCAAAACCCAAAGGAATAAATTGCGAATTTGCATATTTATCGCCTATAATAAGGGCTGCAAAGCGGTTTTTTTCCAATAAATCGTAGCCATTTTTTGCCACACTTTCAAACAAATCGTAAAAATCTTCAGTTGTAGGGCAGTTTGAGAGGTCATTTTTATCGTCCGAAAATTTTATAATATCATCATACGGAGGATGAAGCACCAAAAATTGTGCCTTTTCTTCCCCCATAACAGCAAGCCTGTCCTGCACCTTGGGTACAACATCGGCATTTGCGCTATCTGCACATATTATATTTATATTTTTAACCAATTCTTTTTTGGAAAATTTAGCGCTTACATAATCCACCATCTTTTGCTGCAACTCAACGCCAATACAGCGCCTTTGCATACTTATAGCTTCAATTCCTGATGTACCCGAGCCGAAAAATAAATCAAGAACAACATCATTTTTCTTTGTAAAGCGCTCAAAAAGCTGCGTTGCAATTTGCGGAATATAGTTGCCATGATAATCATAACTGTGGCCGTTTGTCTTGTCGCGTGATGCGAAATCCCACATAGTACCTGTTTTTATGTGCGAATAAAGTTTCCAGTTGTTTAAATCAATGTCGTTGTAGTATTTGGTTTTAGGCTGTGTTTCAACAACATGTAACGCTTGGTTTCTGGCATTTTTCAGGTTGGTTTTTGGCATAATTATCCTATCTGTTGGGATAATTATACAAATATGAAGGGGAATTGAAATCCTGCTAACGCATGAGATTTATTCAATATCCTCAAGAAGTTTGTTGATATCTATTCCCAAGACTTTGGCAATATCATAAACTACAAAAACGGAAGGTGTTTGCCAGCCGTTTTCAATTGCGCTTATAGAACGAGTGGATAAGTTGATTTTTTCGCCTAAAAATTCTTGGGAAATCTTTTTCCTATGCCTTTCCGCCCTTATGTTAGCGGAAAGTTTATCTATTCTTTTATCTCTCATAAAAATAATTTTAACAATTGACATAATTTTTATAAGGAGCTATACTTCTTATATAGGAACAATACATTATGTTTAAGAAAATGGTTTCTTGTATAGAAGATTTAAAAAATAGGGGTTTTACACTTGCAGAAGTTCTTATAACCCTTACAATAATTGGGGTTGTGGCGGCTTTGACAATTCCAACTTCTGTAAGGAACTATCAAAAACAGCAGACTGTTGTGAAGTTAAAAAAAGTTTATTCTATATTAAATCAAGCTTATAACCAATCTCAAGCAGAAAACGGAATGTATCAAACGTGGGAAACCGGTTTTGAGATGGGCTCAACAGCTTATTTTAACACGTACTGGAAACCTTATTTAAAAGTTGCGAAGATATGTGCAAATTCCGCTGATTGCAACTATGCCAGAACAGATCCCTGTTATGCGGCAAATGGAAATCTCATAGGTCTCAGTGCATTTGGAACCCATGGAGTATCTTTTATTCTGCAGGATGGCACTTTTATGCAGCTAAGGACAACAGGCGGTAATTTAACAGCTCTTGAAACAACAGTTTATGTTGATTTAAATAATTCAAATCTGCCCAATAAATTCGGCAGGGATGTTTTTTATTTTAGAAGAACGGAAAAAGGCGTTTTGCCTGGCTGTTACAGCAATTCTGAATGTTCTAAAACCGGCCAGGGCCAGTGTTGTGCAGGAAAAATAATGAATAACGGGTGGGAGATTAAAGACGATTATCCTTGGTAAATTAAAATGTTATTTAAAAAAATCCTCCGTTTTTAGGCGGAGGATTTTAAAATTTTATTGGTATAACGGGGCCAACTTTGCTTCCTGCTGAGGGATTTTTCCCTCTTCAATCTGCAAATACACCCTGTAATCTATTTCTTCGAAACAATTATCGACAGATTCAATAGCTTTTAATTCATTATCATCAATTGAATTATTTTCAATCATATCCGCAATTTTTTCAAAATGCTCAACATGCTTTCTAAACCTGTCTGTAGCATAATCTTTAGCCTGCCATGTTGTAATTAAGAAAGGCCAATCTGAACTTTGCAAAAGCAGATTTTCCCTGGCGAGCTGATTTAATGCGCGCAAAAGAAGCGGATTATCTAGCGGCTGTTTTTCATATTTTGAAACAACATCAATAATGCGTTTTTCGCAAGCGTGGATAATGGGCCACATCCATTCTGTCAAATGGTTTTGCCATACCCAGAAATGGCCGCCTTGTCCCCAAGAACTTTCGGGGATTTGAACAGCTTCTGTAGGAGGATGCGCTTTCAGGTATTCGCTTGCTGTCATACGTTCAACTTCGGGAAGGTAAGTATGGAACTTTTTAATAACCTGTTTAATAAATTCCACACCTTCAAACCACCAGTGGCCGTAAAGTTCGGTATCAAAAGAAACCATAACAAGCCCTTCTTTGCCGTTAGTTGCTATTTTATAGTCATTCAAAAGGTGATAAATTAAGGTCGTATAGTGGTCTGAATTTGAATTCACCTGTCCCATAGCGAGAACAGGGTCATACAACATTTTATCACCCAAATCGG
>CAYYBA010000030.1:6956-15657 GCA_964470205.1 uncultured Gammaproteobacteria bacterium
CTGACGTTATTCTCCCCTAGTGCATACCGGAATTCGGGTCTTTTCTGTGACATTCTCTGTAGCAGCCGTCTCCCGGGTAACCGTCCGCTGCGGACCAAACCTGAAATCCTGCTCTGTCGTTTCTGCCCATAATGGCAACTTGCGCGTCAGGAAGCCAGTAAGCAGAATATGTATCATAGCCTGTTGCTTCGCGTTTTGGAAGAGGAATATATTCAATATTCCCGTAAACGCCTATTCTTCTGCGGTTTCCAATTGAATTTCCGCCTTCAATAACGTGAGATTCCGTGAAGAAATACTCTATATCGTTATTTTGAAGGGTAACTTCAATGGCAGGGCGCCATTTCTTCTGTCCGTCTGAGCCCGTAAATTCATAACCTTGTCTGTAAGCGCATTCAGGCAGCCAACAGCCTTTGGCATATTTGCCGAAAAGGCGTTTTGTAGTGTCTGAACCTACTTTAAATTGTGCATTCAGGTTGGTATCTGTTGCCAAAAGCGGCGAAAAACTGTGCGTTGCCGCGGATGTTGTAATTTCAATACATTCTAAATCCTGGTATTTTTTAAAATTACCTATTAAATCTTTGTTGAATTTGTTAACAAAAAGATTTTTAATGTGGTTAAACCAGTCATAGTAGTATTTTGCAAGGTATTTTAAATGTTGCGAATGCGCAACTTCGGGGTTGGGGTATCTTTCCAAATCCTCGCTTACGGCTTTAATTCTTTGATCCAAATAGTTAATAAAGCCTTGTTTTAAATGTTCATCGTTTAGCTGTTCTGCCAGAACCGGCGTTATGCCGATTGTCAATTTTGCTTTAATGCCTTCATCATACAGCTCTGCAATCATGTTTAATAGGGGAACATAAGTTTCGGCCATACATTCATACAAGCATTCTTCCCCGAACGGCCACATACCGGCTTTACGATAAAATGGAAGATGGGAGTGTAGTACAAATACAAATTGTCCGACTGAATTTTTGGTCATTTCTGCCTCCGTTCTAATTTTGTTAACATAGTTATACCATAAAAATACTAAAAATATAACCCTTAAGAATTAGTCCGCTAGAGTATTTTTTTGCATTTTTTTCTGAAATTCCTTATTATAGCTAGGTTTCCAAGGTATAACACATATTGTAAAGTTTTGTAACAAAATGTGAAATTTCTGTAATTTTCAAACAGCTTATCCAAATTCAGGGCAATTTTTTAACAACAAAAGATTTTATATTATTATAAGGAAGTTTTTGAAGAAGGTTTTTAATGGTTAGTGCTATTAACAATAATGAACATAACAGGGTTTCCTACGGAGCAGTTAAAGATGTTGTTCCGCAACAGGTCAGCCAAAAATTGCCTGAAAATATTCAAAATCTTGACGGAGAGAAAATAAAAAATGAGGTTATTAATGCCACAAAACAAAGCTGGGCAGGCAGTCTTTTGGATAGTATGGGCTTTAATTTTGAAAATATGACTCCGCAAAAATTCATAATATGCGTCCTGGGTGCCATTGGAATGGTTTTTGGAACATCCGCCCTAATGAACAATTTTATTAAAAAAGGCGGAATGTTTAAAGCAGGGCTTAAAATTGATGAATTTACAAACAAATTAATGAAAAATAAAAAAGTTTCCGGTTTAACAAAAAAAGTTTCCGATTTTACAAAACCATGGCAGGAAAAATGGCGTAAAACAGATTTATATAAGCTTTTTTCAGACAAAAGAAATTTAATGCAGCCAAAATCAAAAATGGCACAGCCTATGTTAAAAGGCACAATGTATGAAGCCACAGATGAAATAACAGACTGCCTCGAAGCTATGGTTAAAGATGAAAAGGGTTTAGGAAAATTAAGGGAAATTTTAGGTGCAACAAGTCACAGGGACCATACGGACAGATTAATCAATCAAGTTAAAGATTTAGGACAATCCGGTAATGATTTAAACAAAAAATTCCAATTGCTTGATGACTTTCTGCCGGCTTTAAAAGAATTTTTTGGTTTTAACAAGAGCGGCAAGGAATTATCCGAATTTTTAGCTACAGGCAGAGATGAAAATGTAAGGCAGGCGGTAAAACTCGGACGTTTGACACATAATGTAAACTTGGGCGAATCCGTTAAAAAATTAATGATTTTAAGGGGAGAAACAGCGCAAACAGGTTTAGGAAAAATTTTCCAAAAACTTTCGCTAAGAGGTGTAGAAGCTGTTTCAAACGGTGTTACAAGCCGCTCTAAAGCAGGTTTGGCATTGGGCGCAACTATTTACTTCGGTATTATGAACAAGATTTTAAATGCACCTAAAAAGGAAAAGGGCAAAACGCTTGCTCAAGAAGTTACAAGCGATATGGGCGGATATATAATGATGCCGCTAACCGCTGCAGTCTTCTATTCTGCACCTTCTTTAAAATATTGGGGTGTGCAAACATCTAAGATAATACCTTACAGAGAAAAATTGGCAGAATTAACCAAAGCTTACAGGAATACCGGCAGCGAAATTGTTAAAAAATCAATACATGCAGACTATAATGCGCTTAAAAAAGCAACATTTGGGGACGGCAAGTGGTATCAAAAACTTGCAAGAATTCCTGCAAATTTCCTTGCAACCGGCCTTGAAGCAAAACCGGGAAGTAAGTTAGCAAGCTTGCCAAAAGGTATTTTCGGCGGTGCTATGAGATTTATAGGGCTTATGCTTATTGTATCGCCGCTCTTAATGAAGCCTATAAACAAACTTTCGGGTGCAATTTTCGGCAAAACAACACAAGCCAAAAAAGAAGAAGCCGAACATAAAGCAGCGAAACTGGCAAAAAAAGAGGCTAAAGCCTTGAAAAAACAACAAAGAGAGGCATTATCCAAAATAAATATGGCAGATATTGAAAGAAAACTGCAACAAAATCCCGAAGTTGTAATGCTTCTGCAAAATAACCCTGAAGCTCTTGCTGAAATTCAAAAAGATCCGCAAAAATTAGTTGAAATTCTAAATCACGTTGAAGAAACTAAAAAACAGGCTCAGCTGCAGCAAAATCAAAGCTTGCAAAAACAAGGCGCGCAAAATGATTTTAGTGCGGCAAAACCGCAAAATGAAATAAATATAACGCAACAGCCAGAACCTTCCATTCAAAAACCAAACCAGCCGCAGCCTCAACAGCAGAAAGTGCAAGGCAAAGATTCTTACAGCTATATTCCGTCTTCAGAACCCGTTAAATATTCTACAACTTTAAGTAATGAGCAAATGCAAAAAGTAAATGACGTAATTGCAAAAGCCAATGCGGTTGCTGCAAGTTCAATGGTATTTTAAAGTAAAATTTTTACCGAACATTTAATTAAATTATAAGTCCACTTTAAAATAATAAGGCCGCCCAATATACCTACAACCGAATCAAGAAATATAAGCCCTAAATATTTTCCCAATAACAGCACTATTACTGTTAGAACAGACATTAAAACATCCGCTAAAATGTGAAGGTAAGCGCCTTTATAATTAAGGTTTTCAATATGCTGGCATTCACAACAGCCTTCGTGGTGGTGTTTTTCGCCCATAATTAAAATACATATAAAATTAACCGCAAAACTGAAAACCGCCACAAGAATTGCGGTGTCAAAGGATATAGGCTCCGGCTCAAAGAATCTTGTCACGGATTCGCATATAATAATAATTGCGGTTATTCCAAGCAAAATCCCGCTTGTATAGCCGCCAAGCGCGTTTAGTTTTTCCACTTTATCCTGATATTTTGCTGCAAGAAGAAAAACTATATAAGTTATAAGAAGTGCCAAAACATGCGCTCCCATATGCAGTCCCTCTGTTACAAGAGCAATTGAGCGCGTTACAATTCCATAACCAACACCTAAAACCATTGCTATTATTGACATTATAATTACAATCAGAGTTTTATTTTTTAAGCGTATGCTTTCTTCATCCATTTTTTTCCCTCGCTAAAACTATCAAGAATATTCTATCAAAAAGTTTTATATCTGTATACAAAAAATTAAAGACCTTGCTTGTTAGCAAGGTCATTTGTTGTTGTGCTTCGGGATTGTGTTGTTAGGTGTTGATAATGCTTATTATATTATATAATTTGATTTAATTTATTTGGTTGTGTCTCTTCAAGGCCTTTTTGAATTGATTCCGCTCTTTGTTTAACTTTAGGGGTAAATATTGTTTCTAAAGCTTTTTCTACGATTCCTGCAAAACCTGTGAAAAGACCGCCTTCCACTATATTTTGATTACTTGGCTCAGCTTCAATTCCATAGTTAGTTTGGACACCTGCCTTAAAGCTTGGCGTATAATTTAGTGTACTATTTACATTTCTTATAGGGTTGATACTTAACATTTTATTTTTCTTTAACCTTTTATTTTGTTTTTATTTAGTGTTTTTTAAACACTTTATCTTTATACTTATACTATATACCCAAAAAATAAATTTGTCAACCCCTTTTTTTAAAATTTTTTTTTCTTGATATCATTGGGTCTTAGGGAATATAGCATATTTTTAGATAAAAATTGTTAAACTTACACTTTATTTGGCATGCTAACTAACCTACAACAATTGCCCTATCGGGCAATTGTAAAAATTTAAGTAAACCACTATTATATAAGTAATCTTTTTCATACTTCCAGCTATTCTTAATTCCAGACAGTTTGGACTCATTTGGGTCCTTTTTTTTATTTATAAAGTATGGTAAAATATTAAATATAAGCCATGCGGGTAATAAAATATCACCCACTTAAGTTATATTATAATTTTATTTTTATTCTAATATTGAGGTATAATTATAAAAACTCTAAAGGGATATCGTATGTTAAAAGGAAACCTGGCGCTAAATATAGCGAACAAGTTAACTTCTAGAGAAATAGAAGTACTGCGTTATCTGATAGAAGCTAAAAATAACACTCAAATTGCAACTATTTTGTTTGTAAGCATAAACACCGTCAAAGCGCATGTAAGCTCCATAATGGCAAAATTTGGTGTAAAAAGCAGGGTAGAAGTTGCAGTTAAGGCAATAAGGCTAAGTTTAGACAGATTATAATTCACACATGTCATGTACATTTTTTTAAAAAAGGGGTTCGCTTGAACCCCATATTTTTCAACAATTTTTGCAGTCCTTATAACTTCCCTTAAATTTATCGTTATAAGTTGTATGTAAAAGTTTATGCGCTTCATGCGAATTCGGAGCGCCTAGGTGTTCTTTATACAATTTTTGAATATCAGGGTTTTCATGTGATTTCCTGATAGGCAAACCCGCATCATCTTTATAAAGACCTTGTGCACGCTCTTCTCTGATATGAGAATTGTTGCAGCTTCTGGGCTGGCCGCCGCCGCTAATGCATCCGCCGGGGCATGCCATAACTTCAAGCATTTGGAATTTAGCTGTACCGTTTTTAATTTCTTGCAGAGATTCTTCAGCTTCAGCAAGTGTTGAAACAACTCTTATAATCACATCCGTACCTTTAAGATTAAGCTTCACGTCGCGTGAATGGTTTACAACACCTCTCAAGGCCTTAATATCAGGGTTTGGAAGCGCTTCACCCGTTGCAACTTCATAGGCAGTTCTAACTGCAGCCTCGGCAACACCGCCTGATGCGCCGAAAATTGTTCCTGCACCGGTATATTCGCCAAACGGAGAATCAGGATTTTGCGGCTCTAACTTTTCAAAGTCAATTCCTGCTTCTTTTATCATTCTGGCTAACTCTTGAGTTGTTAAAACATAATCTGTATCCTGCCTGCCGTCTTGCGATAATTCGGGGCGTTTGGCCTCAAATTTCTTGGCGGTACAGGGCATAATTGCCACAGATACAATATTTTCTTTTGTGTAACCTTCGTAATATTCAGGTAAATATTCTTTAATTACGGGTGAAAACATAGACATCGGGGAGCGCGCCGTTGAAAGGTGATGTAACATTTCAGGGTGCGTTGATTCAATATATTTAACCCATGCCGGACAGCAGGATGTAAAGAGCGGCAAGTCTTTATTTTCTTTTAATCTTTCTAAAAATTCCGTGCCTTCTTCCATAATAGTAAGGTCGGCAGAGAAACTTGTGTCAAACACAAGGTCAAAGCCGATTGCGCGAAGTGCAGCGTAAATCTTGCCAATAGTGTTAATGCCGGGTTTAAGCCCGAACATTTCACCCAAAGAAACACGCGGTGCGGGCGCAATTTGCACTACAACTTTTTTGGTTTTATCGCCAATGGCGTCCCAAACTTTAGGGACATCGTTTACAATGCTTAAAGCGCCTGTCGGGCACACTGCCTGGCATTGACCGCAATAAGTGCAATCAACATCACACAAATTTTTGCCTGCCATAGGCTGCACTTGCGTTTTAGGACCTCTGTTTGCAAAACCCAAAATGCCAAGACCGTGGAATTCCTGACACGCCCTGACACATGCTCCGCATAAAATACATTTGTTGGGGTCACGCACAATTGAAGGGTTTGACTCGTCTTTTTCAAAATCATCGCGCCTTTTGGAGTAGCGAATATTTTTAATGCCGTATTCCTCGCTGTATTTTTGCAGGTCACAATTACCGGATTTCGGACATGTAGGGCATTCAACATCATGTCTTGCCAATAAAAGTTCAAGAACCATTTTCCTTATTTTGCGAACTTTTGGTGAATTGGTTTCAATTTTTAAACCCGGCTCCGGCGGCATTGTGCAGGAAGTTTGAATACCTCTGCCTTCAATTTCGACAACGCACATTCTACAAGCGCCGAACTGTGTTAAATCAGGACGATAACAAAGAGTCGGAACATTGAAACCGTGTTTTCTCATAACCTCAAGCAAATTCGGTTCATCCTTAAATTCAACCTCTGTACCGTTTATAAATAATGTTTTTTTATTATCACTCATTTTTCCATACCTCTACTTTTGAATTATCGCTTTAAACGGACAGCTGTTTAAGCAAGCGCCGCATTTAATACATTTTGATTGGTCAATTTTGAACGGTGATTTTAATTCACCTGAAATTGCGCCTGCAGGGCAAATTCTTGCACATTTTGAACAGCCTTTGCATTTATCTTCCTGGATTTCAATCACTTTCAATGCAGTGCAAACGCCTGCAGGACATCTTTTATCCACGATATGCGCTATATATTCATCTCTAAAATATTTTAAAGTTGAAAGAACGGGGTTCGGGGCAGTTTTGCCCAAACCGCACAATGAGCCTTCTTTAACGCCATGTGCCAATTCTTCAAGAAGATCTAAATCTTCCAGGGTCGCGCGCCCTTTTGTGATTTTTTCTAAAATCATCAACATGTTTTTAGTACCCTCTCTGCAAGGAACGCACTTGCCGCAGCTTTCGTTTTGAGTGAAGTCGCAGAAAAATCTTGCTACTTCAACAATACAGGTGTCTTCGTTCATAACAACAAGGCCGCCTGACCCTACCATGGCACCCGCTGCTATAAGCGAATCGTAATCCATAGGTAAATCAAGGTGTTCTTCTGTCAAGCATCCGCCTGAAGGGCCGCCTATCTGTACGGCTTTAAATTTTTTGCCGTTTCTGATGCCGCCTCCTATATCAAAAATAATTTCGCGAAGCGTTGTGCCCATAGGAACTTCTATAAGGCCTGTGTTATTAACTTCGCCTGTGAGCGCAAATGTTTTTGTGCCCTTGCTTTTTTCAGTACCCAATGATGCAAACCACGCAGCACCTTTATTTATAATAACAGGAACGTTTGCTAAAGTTTCAACGTTATTAATTAATGTAGGGCAGCCAAACAAACCTTTATTCGCAGGAAACGGCGGTTTAGGACGCGGCATACCGCGCTCGCCTTCAATAGATGCAATCAATGCCGTTTCTTCGCCGCAAACAAAAGCGCCTGCACCTTCTTTAATGTGAATTGTAAAATTAAAGTCTGTGCCCATAATATTTTTGCCCAAAAAACCGGTTTCTTCCGCCTGTTTTATGGCAACTCTCAAACGTTTAATTGCAAGAGGATATTCTGCACGCACATAAATATAAGCTTCATCAGCCCCTACTGCAAAACCTGCAATAGCCATACCTTCCAACAATTTATGCGGGTCGCCTTCCATAACAGACCTGTCCATAAAAGCTCCCGGGTCGCCTTCATCGCCGTTGCATATAACGTATTTTTTATCACCCGTTGCCATTTGTGTAAACATCCATTTGCGCCCCGTGGGAAAACCCCCGCCTCCGCGTCCGCGAAGCCCTGAGGCTGTTATTTCTTCAACAACTTTTTTGGGGTCATTTTCTTTTAAAACTTTATTTAAAGCGCTCCAGCCGCCAAGTGCTACCGCATCTTCAATAACTTCCGGATTGATATGTCCGCAATTTGCCAAAGACACGCGGTTTTGGCGCGCGTAAAACCTTATTTCTTCATTTTTTAATACATGCTGATTGGTCAAAGGGTCTGTATATAAAAGTCTTTCAACAGGTTTGCCGCCTTTAATATGTTCTATAATATCTTCAACATCTTCCAATTTAACTTTAACGTAAGTTACATGTAAATCAGGGATTACAACCAAAACGCCCTGCTCGCAAAAGCCGTGGCAGCCGGTTTGAACGGTTGTCATTTTATTATTCTGCAAGGGCTTAACATCTGCACCCAATTCCTTAAACTTTTCAATAATTTTTAAAGAGCCGTTTGCAACACAGCCCGTGCCTGCACAAACAAAAACTCTTAAGCCCTGGTCTTTAACATGTTGCTGTGCTTCTTTTTCCAAATTCTCTATATTTTTAATATCTGCTGTCATCTTAATTCTCCCTTGCC
>CAYYBA010000031.1:0-15200 GCA_964470205.1 uncultured Gammaproteobacteria bacterium
CAGAAGTTCTTGTTTTGCATGTGTCTCCTTCTTCTTTTGTCTGTTTCTTTATAAAAAAAGACAGCCACAGACTGTCTTTTAAAATGGTGCCGCGTCTCGGAATCGAACCAAGGACACAGGGATTTTCAGTCCCTTGCTCTACCAACTGAGCTAACGCGGCAAATGTTATTCAATTATCATCGCAGTTGGCAGAGCAAGCTCTACTTATCTAACTACGTTCCGTTCCACTCCACTGGGGAGCTAACGCGGCAAATGTTATTCAATTATCATCGCATCTGCAAGGGCAAGCCCGTTGCTGCGTGGTGTTTTTATCATACCTTATCAAGGATTTAAGTCAACAATTTAGTTACTTTTCTTAAACTGCATTTCATAAAGGTGCTTGTACTGCCCGCCTTTGAGCTCTAAAAGTTCTTCGTGCGTGCCAACTTCCACAATTTCGCCTTCATTTATAACAACAATCTTATCCGCATTTTTAACCGTGGATAGCCTGTGCGCAATTACAAAAACGGTTTTATCTTTCATCAGGTTTTCAAGCGCCTTTTGTACAATTTCTTCAGACTTATTGTCCAGCGCCGATGTTGCCTCATCCAGTATAATAATCGGAGCATTTTTGATCATGGCACGTGCAATTGCAACCCTTTGCCTTTGCCCGCCGGATAGCGTTGTGCCCCGCTCGCCTATAATTGTATCAACACCTTTGTCCAAAGTGTCTAAAAATTCTTCAATATGCGCGCCTTGCACGGCTTTTTGGATTTCTTCTTCTGTAGCGTCAAATTTGCCCATAAGGATGTTATCCCTGATTGTGCCCGAAAACAAAAAATTATCCTGAAAAACTTCAGATACGTTGTTTCTTAAGGAATGAAGGGTAAAATTGCGGATGTCTGTGCCGTCTATTTTAATTGAACCCGATGTTACATCATAAAATCTCGGAATTAAATTTACGACCGTGCTTTTGCCCCCGCCTGAATTGCCCACAAGGGCCATGGTTTCACCTTTTTTTACACTTAAATTTATATTTTTTAAAACAGGTCTGTCTTTTTCATATTCAAAATAAACATTTTCGAATTTAACCCCTTCGCTAACAGTTTCAAGCGTTTTGGCGCATGGGTTATCTTGAATTTCGGGGACTAAATCAAAAAGCTCAAACACCCTGCTCATTGCAACAAATATGCCCTGAAGCCCGGTTAATGTGTTGCCAAGCTCTTTTACGGGTTTATATAAAAGCAAAAGGGATGTTATAAAGCTTGCAAGTCCGCCCGTTGTCATTTCGCCCGATATCAAAAGCTTGTTACCGTAAACCATAACAATTGCAACCCCTGCGCTTGCAATTAAATACATTAAAGGCGACATCCAGCCTACACGTTTGGTAAGGGACATACTTAAATTAAAACTTTGCCTTATTTGATTTTGAAATCTGTTGTTAAGTTTCTCCTGAAGCGAATAGCCCGTCATAATTTTATTGCCATGATACGTTTCGTTAAAATTCGTGTTAATGCCGCCGCCTAAAACCGCCGAATCGTTTGAAACCTGCTTAATTTTTTTGCGAATAAGGGCTACAGGCAAAAATGCACAGCATAAAACCACAACCGCCACAAACGCAAGTTTCCACCCGTTGTATAAAAGAACGGCAATTAACCCTAAAGAACTTACAGCACAGGTTATTATTGTTTTAATTGAATCAACAAAGCTTCTTGATGCGGTATCGGGGTCACCCAAAAACCTCATTAAAACAATGCCCGATGAGTTTTCATCGAAAAATTTTGAATCAAGAGCGGTCAATTTTTTGAATAAATCAACCTTAACCGAATTTGAAATTGTGATACTCACCCAATCAACCAGATAATTATTTGCGTACTTTAAAAACCCCTGCACAAGGGCAAAAATTATTATAAGCCAGGGAATTGCCGTGGCAAGCATGTCACGGGTTAAGGTAAAAGTTTTAAAAACGTAAGGGTTGCCGTTTACAACAACATCAATGTAAGGTTTAAGCGCAAACGCCGTAACGCCGTCCAAAAGGCCAAGAGGAATTGATAAAATTACACCCAAAACCACTCTGAACATAACAGGTTTAATGTAAGGGTAAATCTTTTTTGTTAAATATACATAGTCAAAAGCTCTTTTAGATTGTGTGCTTTCTAGTTTCATAAATCCTCTATTTCTTTAGCAACCTTTTTATTATCTCACAGAAATTTAATAAATCAAAATTAAAACATACTGATAACTTCCTTTACTTTGTCTAAAATCTTCTGTGCTTGGGCTGCGGCATTTTTAGAGCCTTCTCTTATAATATCTTTAACTATACCTTCTTTTTCAAGCCTTATACGTTTTTCTCTTATTGGTGCAAAATATTCATTAATCTTTTGTGCCAAATTCCTTTTACACTCAGCACAGCCGATTTTGCCGCTTTTGCACATTTGCTCAATTTCTGCTTTTTCATAATCCGTGCCGAATATTTTCCAATAATCCCAAATAACTTCGCACTCATCAGGATGTCCGGGGTCATCACGGCGGATGCGCGAGCGGTCTGTTATTGCAGTCATTATTTTTTTGGTCGTAATATCTTCTGTGTCTGAAATTTTTATGTCGTTGTTGAAACTTTTGCCCATTTTTTGCCCGTCAATGCCTTTTAAAAGCGGAGTATCGGTTAATTTTGCCGCAGGTTCGTTGAAAAAATCAGTTTTATACGTATTATTAAAACGTCTTATAATATCTCTTGAAATTTCAAGATGCGCCACCTGGTCAATTCCGACAGGTACAAGATGGGAATTAAATGTCATAATATCTGCTGTCATCAATACGGGGTAACCCAAAAGCCCGTAAGACACCTGGGATGATTCTTTCCCCTCCTGTTCTTTTAAGCGTAAAATTTTTGCCATATCCTTTAAAGTAGGGTCGCGCTCAACCCAGTTTTGCGGCGTTATCATACTTAAATACAGGTGGAGTTCCGCAGTTTGCGGCAGCAGCGATTGCAGATAAATTATGCTTTTATCAGGGTCAATGCCTGATGATAGCCAATCAAGCGCCACATCTTCAATGTTTTGTTTTAATTCTTCCGTCTGGTTAAATTTTGTGGTAAGGGCATGCCAGTCGCAGATACCGTAGTGGCAATCGTAGCTATCTTGCAGCTCAACCCAGTTTTTTAAAACACCGAAGTAGTGTCCCAAATGAAGCTTGCCCGTAGGGCGCATTCCTGACATAATCACCTTTTTATTTGCCATTTTTCTTTTCCTTTTTAATTTTATCCAGTATCTCTAAAGCGTCCTCAAAATCATTGAATATTTCAAGTGCCATTGTTGCATATTTTTTTGCATTTTTAAAATCTTTAATTTCAAAATAAGTTTGTGCCAAACTTGTTGCAACAAGATGATTTTTCGGATACGCTTCAAGCAATTTTTCATAAATTTTAATTGCTTTTTTATAATCATGCAGCTTTATATAGCACATAGCCAAAAGATTTATAATATCCGCATTGTTGGGCACTTTCCAAATATCAAACAGAATATCGCGCGCAAGGGTATATTTTTCTTGCTTGTAGTAAACATTTGCAAGCCCCCAGGCTGTTTCAACGTCTTTAGGATTAATTTTGTAAGCTTTTTTAAAATATTTACCCGCTTCCTGAATATCATTTAAAGCCAGGTAATTTAGGCCCAGGGAGGTTAAATAACAGTAATTTTCCTTATCTTTTTTAAGCGCTTTTAAGTAATATTCCTGCGCCTGTTCAAATTCCTGATTAGCGTTTAAATACGTTGCCCAGGCAAAAACAGTATCGTGGCTATCGGGCGCTAAAGCAAGTGCGCATTGCAATTCTTCTTTTGCAAAATCAGATAAATTCATATAAAGATATAAAAGCCCCAGGTCTTTGTGCAAAAGTGCATCATTAGGGGACATTTGAACAGCTTTTCTTAAAGAATTGCGCGCCTGTTCGTATTCCTGAACATGCATTTCGCAAATTCCTTTTTCCCAAAATATTTCCGCATCCACTTTTCCTTGTTTTAAAAGGCCGTTTAAAATTTCAATTGCGTATTCCCACTGGCCTATAAGGCGGTATAGCCTTGATATATTTTTTTTTAAATCAACGGATTTCGGGTTTTGCTCTAAAAGCTCTTTTGCAATTCTAAGCGCTTGCAAATATTCACCCTGCTCCATTAAACAAATCATTAAATTATTTTTAATTCCTGTTTTTTCAGGCTGCAAAACGTGTAAATTCCTGTATAAATTAAGTGCGAGCTTATAGTTCTTAGCTTCAAAAGCACAGTAGGCAAAAGCGTTCATAACCTGTATCGTAGGTTCAAGTATATAAGCCTGTTCAAAATATTCAAGCGCTATCTTATATTCGCCCTTTATCTGCATAATTGATGCTATATTGTAAAGAGTAATGGAATTTTTAGGGTCTAAATCATAGGCTTTATAAAGCGTTTTCAGACCTTTGGCGATATGCCCTTGTGCCGTGTAGCAAGAAGCTATGTTGTTTAAAATTTGCGCCTGGCCCGGTTCAAGTTTATGCGCTATCTTTAAATTTTTAAGGGCTTTTTCCCAATTTTCCAACACCATATAAGCCGTTGCAAGAGAATAATAAAACTGATAGTCTTCTTTATTCAGTTTTAGAACATCTTCCATAACTTCAATGACTTTTTCATACTGGCCTTGGGAAAAATAAAGCATTGAAAGGTTTTTATAGCTTCCCCAAAATTCTTTTCTCAAAGATATAACTTTTTTATAATTTTTTTCGGCATTTTGAATATCGCCCGTTTTTTCTTCGCAATTTGCAAGGTAAAAAATGGAATTGGCATTATCAGGTTCAATTTCAACAAGCTTTTTAAAAACTCTCAAACCTCTTTCAAATTGTTCTAAATTTACATAGCAAAGCCCCAGGTTTTTTAACACCTCTATATTTGTGTTATTGGTCAAAAGAGCTTTTTCTAAAATAGCCTTAGCTTTTTTAAAATCTTGTTTTTCAATATAATCTGCAGATTGATTTAGCGCACTCTCTAAATTTTCCATAACACAATAGTAGCAAAAGATAAGTT
Organism: uncultured Gammaproteobacteria bacterium; assembly: GCA_964470205.1. Lineage (GTDB taxonomy): Bacteria > Cyanobacteriota > Vampirovibrionia > Gastranaerophilales > Gastranaerophilaceae > CAYYBA01. The sequence continues at coordinate 5,028 of CAYYBA010000031.1, forward strand.
TAATTACAATACTTGCGAATACCCGATTGGTTATATTGCTTTTTTTGTATGGTTTTTTTATAATTTTAAAATAAATGAAAGGATAAAAAAAGTGAAAAATTGGATTATTGTTCTGCTTATTTTTGTTATACCGTTAGGTCTGTACGGATTTTTGGAAAAGGCTCATGGCGAAAGGATGTTCTTAACGCCCAAAAAGCAGACATCCGTGGTTTATAAATTTTACTCTCCTATGTGTGCTGATTGCAAGATTGTCCAAAAAGATATGCAATCAATAAAATCACAATATCCGGACCTTGTTGTTGAAGAAATTGAAGTTACGCAAAAAGACAAAGTTACAAAAGATTTAATTCAGAAATATGATGTTACAACCGTACCCACTTTGGTTTTTATCGATAAAGACGGCAATGTTGTGGAGAAACTTGAATCTGAAATTGGAAGAGCTGATATAGAAAGATGTGTCAAGAAAATTTTGACCGGGGGGGTTAAATAATAATGAGCGAATGGCTCAACAGCTTTTATAGCTTGTTTGGTTCAAATTTAGCGGGGGATGGGGTTTCTTTTCTTTTGCTTGTTTTGGCATTTTTAGGAGGAGTTTTGGCGTCTTTAACACCATGTACGCTGGGCATTTTACCTGTTATTATAAGCTATGTTGCAGGATATGGCGAAAAAACATCTTTTCGTACTTTTTTACAAATGATATCTTTTGTTCTGGGGCTTGCATTTGTAATGAGCCTTGTAGGTGCTATTTCTATGGTTGTGGGACGCGTTTTCACGGCATTGGGCGGAAGTTACTGGATTTTAATTATAGCATCTCTGCTTATAGTTTTGGGGCTTAATATTTTAGGAGTTTTGGATATCCAATTCCCCGCATTTATTAAAAAAATGCCTAAATCAAATCATAACAGCCTTTTTGTGTACCCTTTTGTTATAGGTATACTTTTTGCATTGGCGTCCACCCCCTGCTCTACGCCGATTTTGGTCAGCATAATAGGATTTGCAAGTCTATCCCGTAATATTTTATTTGCAACACTTTTGCTGTTTATGTTTGCAGTAGGACAAGGTGTTATTATAATTTTGGCAGGTGTTTTTACGTCTTTAATAAAAAATTTCAGAGGTTTTGCGCCATTAAGCAATATTATGATGAAACTTGCGGGTGTTTTATTTATTATATGCGGATTTATAATGTATTATAACGTATTTTCGGTGTTTTACCGCTGAAGCGAAACTGTTTCGCTTTTTCTAATTCCACGGATAATCGTCTTTAATCTCCCACCCGTCTTTCAAAGCGTAAGCCGTGTGTGAAGGGCGGGCGATGAAGCCCGACCGTAACCGTTCAATGGCGCCGTTGCGAGGGCAGTGAAACGACCGAGCGAAGCAATCTTTGATTGTACAGGCGCTGAAAGACTCCATTAACTACCACGGATAATCATCCTTAATCTCCCACCCGTCTTTCATAATAAGCGCTGCGCAATATGAGCCGTCGCCTGTTTTATTGCAAGGACCGCCTTCTTGCGTAATGTTACTTCTTGAACTCTGATGCCCGTATGGTACAAATTTGCCGTCATAAGCATTGCCGTAGCCTGTTATAAAATATCTGAAAAGAAATACATCTTTTCCGTATACATTGGGTTTTTTCTGTCCGTTGATATCAATGCGGATAGTCGCAAACTTTTGTTCAGTCGGGCTGGTCTGTGAATATGTTACTACCGCAACCAATGTGCCGTCATTTAAGAAAAATCTTGCATAGTTGCTGCCTAAATTGCAAGAACCTCCGTCGTTAAGGCTGCAGGAATTATTTAATGATATTGCTTCAAATTTGCATTCGTTGGTTGTTTTTGTTTCGCAATTTTTTGCAACTTTTAAATAAGGAATTAAATAAGTATTTGCAAATGTTTTAGAATCTTCTGGATTCCAATGCCCTACAGCCCATTGGGCAATAGGTCCTTCTTGTGCTATTGCAAGGTTTGTGGTGTTAACTAACGCCGAATATGCCTTTTTTAATTGTGTAACAGTCTGGGTTTTTTGATAATTGCGCACAACAGAAGGAATGGTAAGCGCTGCCACTACACCTATTATTGCAAGTGTTATAAGAACTTCAGCGAGCGTAAAACCTTTTTTCATACTTTAATCTCCGTAATGCTTTTATTATAGCATTTTTGACAAAATTTTACAATTGCACGGCTATTCTTCATACCCAAGCATTTTCATTGCTTTTGGGTCTTTTGTCCAATTTTTTTGCACTTTTACAAAAAGTTCAAGAAACACTTTTTTCTGTGCAATCTCTTCTATCTCAAGACGCGCCTCAGTACCTATTTTTTTCAGCATTGAGCCTGCACGCCCTATTAAAATTCCTTTTTGGCTGTCTGCCGTAACATAAATTACGGCTTTGATTTTATCAATCTTATCTTCGCTTTTATAATCATCAATTAAAACCGCAACAGAGTGCGGCACTTCGTCTTTGGTGTTTAAAATAATTTTCTCCCTTATAATCTCAGATGCTATTGCCCTTAAATTTTGATCCGTAACATCATCTTCATCATAAAGGGGCGCGCCCTTGGGCAGATATTTTTTAATATTTTCTAAAAGCTGCGGGATATTCTTTCCGGTTTTTGCGCTTATTTTAACGGCATTTACATTTTCGGGCTCAAAAAGTTTTTTGTAGCCGTATAAATTTGCTTCAAGCTTTTGGCTGTCTTTAATTAAATCAGTCTTATTCAAAACAATTAAAATCGGTGTTTTTATGTTGTTCAGATAATTTTCTTTTATCCACTTATCACCCGCACCGGGAGGCGTTGTGCCGTCCGCAAGAAATAAAATTAAATCACAGTCTTCCAAAGCTTTTTTAGTCTGTATTGATAAAAATTCGCCAAGTTTATGTAAAGGTTTATGAACGCCCGGTGTATCGGTAAAAATTATTTGTGAAGCAGCATCTGTAAAAATGCCCTTAATGTTTGCCCTTGTTGTTTGGGCGCAATTTGTTGTTATTGCTATTTTTTGTCCTATTATTTTGTTTAAAAGAGTGCTTTTCCCGACATTGGGGCGCGCAATAATTGTTACAAAACCTACATTTTTTTCATTATTCATTTGAAATTTTTTCTTTTCATAGTATACTTTATAATATATAATATTATACAATAAAATGACAGGTTTGGGGCCAAGTAATGAAAAAAATATTATTCACAGCATTTACATTTCTGACAGTTACTCTTAGCGTTTTAGCATTAAGCATTGATTATAAGAACAATCTTCTAAAAGTTGATTTAAACAAGGTAGATTCTTCAAATTACAAAATTGAACTCTATACTCAAAAACCTTATTCGGAACCTGTTAAGGTTATTAAAAAATCGGATTTTGACTATTATATTTTATTGCCTGAAACCTATCATTCAATTACATCTACAGCTTCAAATGCGGATATCAAGAGTTTGGATGTTAAACTGTACCCCTATGCGGGAGCAGATGTAAACAACGGCTATACAAAAGTAAATATTTTAACAAGCCGCCCCATTAATTTTTCTCTTGCCCTTAAAACCGCAAGCAGTGCTGATGCTCCTAAAATTGATACCGATAAACTGGCTCAATTGGATAAAGTTTTTGAGAATAAAACCGTAAAAGAAGCGCAGTTAACCCCGAAAGCTGCACCTGTCAAGAGCGAAGGAAAAACGGCAAGCAGCATAAAAAGTGTTGAAACAAATAAACTCGCAAAAGCTGATGTTAAACAGCCTAAACAAATTGATATAAGTAAAATTCCAAGTACCGCAAAGCAAAGTGTTCAAGATGTAAAACTTGCACAGGCTAAGAGCGAAACAAAAACAGAAAATTTAGCGCAAAGCAACGATTACAAAATAAAAACAAACAAAATTGCAATTCCGAATACCACACTTGTGTCAATACCGAAAGCGAAATCTTCACCGGTTAAGGTTGCAGGTGCCTCAATAGCGCCTAAAGCGGCAGCAAACAAAAAACCCTTAATTGCCCAAACCCCTGTTAAGACTTCAGTAAAGAAAAGCCAAACAGGCAAAGGGCAGATTATAGAAATTGAAAGGTCTGATGATTCAGCTGAAATACCTGCAGAAAATACACCTGCGGCTGCAGCGGTTTCAATTGACATACCTGAAATTTCAACTCCCACGGTTTTGGATAAAGTTCCCCGTGATATCTTAAGCTTTATGCCTGACAATCAAAATATCGAAAACTTGCCTGCACAAACACCGGAAATTGCCCCAACAACTCCTGTGGCACAAAAAGAAGACACTTTGACTCCGCAAGTTGCTCTATATATCGAAAAAACGGTTAAAGACAATTTTATCTTGATTATGAGCACTTTTGCTTTTATTTTAGCACTTCTAGCGATTTTAATGATGAAGCACCAAAAGCAGATTGTAAGAGTTAGAGGGCTTCAAAACGACAAAGAAACAATGGAAAAAGAACCTGAAATCATTGAAAAAATTATTGAAGTTCAAAGAACCTCACAGGAAGGCGAACAAAAAATCATTCTTAAAGAACCGCGTGTTGCACATGAAGAATTATACTATGCAACTAATGCGGTTAAAGAAACAAAAGAAGATGCTGAAGTTTATACTCGCAAACCAAGTCTAAAAAGACAAAAAGTTGTTATGCAAGATGTTCCGACACCTGTTGAAACAGCTCCGCCTGCGCTTAATTTACCTGAAATTCCTACAGATAAAGCGAAATTTAAAAAGAAAAAATATTCTGAAGAACCTGTATTTACGCCTACACCTGTGCCTCCCGCACCTGCACCAAGGGCTGCACAAAATCCCATTAAGGCTGCTGATATTGCACCAACAACAAATGAGGCCAGAATTCTTTCCGCTGCAACGGTTAAGGATGACCGCGGTTTCTGTCTGGTAAGTCATAACAACATTATGGCTCTAACCGGATGGGTTGGGGAAGATGTTTTTGTGCTTCACAGGTTTAAGAAGGGCGAAATTAAAAATCCGCTTATTAAATACAGACTGTCTGAGAGTACTTTAGGTGAAGAGCATTATTTAGTAAAAATTGAAAATATGAAATTCCTGGTTAAATCGACAAGAACACGTATGGGGCTTGAATTAGTGGTTTAAACAGGCATTTATCACGTTTGTTCTTACTGAAAATAGAATAGAGGAAAAGATTTTTATGCAAAAAACTGATTTGACGCTTAGCCAAAGAAGCGTGCAAATAGGCTTTACCTTGGCAGAGGTTCTTATAACTTTAGCCATAATAGGTGTTGTTGCAGCCCTTACAATTCCTTCTGTTGTGCGCAATTATCAAAAAACCCAGACATTGACACAACTTAAAAAAGTTTACAGCGCCCTAGCCAATACCACAAACCTTGCAATAGCAGATAACGGCCCTATAACAGGCTGGGAAGTTGGGACAAATATGACAGGACAAGCAGCTGTTGATTTCTCAGATAAATATTTAATTCCTTATTTAAAAATTGCAAAAAATTGCGGCAACGCTACCGGCAGTGATTGTAGCTTTACGTGGGTATATCTAAATAATGCAAGCACAAACACACTTGCAAGCAGCTGGGCAAGATTTTTCTTAAATGACGGCACATTTATTGCGATACAAATAGAAAACAGTATAAGAGAAGACGGCCTAAACTATAAACAGGCTTATATATACATAGATATTAACGGGCAAAAAAAGCCCAATAAATTCGGTAAAGATTTGTTTTATTTTAAATACTATATATTCCAGGGCACTCAATCAAATTCAGCTAACGGAAAATTTGTTCCTTATTCTTACAACACTCCAAGAACTGTATTAACAGGAAGTACCGGTAATGTTGAAGCCTGCAACAGCGAATACCGCGGGCTTTTATGTTCTGCATTGATTTTACAGGATAACTGGCAGATTTCAGATGACTATCCCTGGTAATTTTAATTTACCCTTTAACTGCCCCTTCGGTTTTGCCTGAAATAAAATATTTTTGCATTGACAAAAAGAAAATTAAAATAGGCACAATTGAAACAATTGCCCCTGCTGCAATTAAGCGGTAATTTGCGCTGAAAGTGCCTGCCAGATTGTTTATACCGACAGGCAGCGTCATAAGTTTTTCATTTGTCAAAATAATTGAAGGCCACAAAAATTCACCCCAGCTCCCGATAAAGGTAAAAATTGCTAAAACCGCCATTGACGGTGTTACTAAAGGCAAAAGTATGTTAAAAAATATCTCAAATGCGCTACAGCCATCCACAATGGCACTTTCTTCAATTTCTTTTGGAATCACTAAAAACGCTTGCCTTAGAAGGAAAATGCCAAACGCATTAACCGCAAAAGGCATAATTAAACCCATATAGCCCATAAATGTACCGTGTGCGTCTGTCATATTAAGCTTTAGGGTTATTATATAAATAGGAAGCATTATTGCCTGAAAAGGCACCATAATGGTTGCTAAAATTGCAAAAAACATCACTTTTTTGCCCTTAAATTCCATTCTTGCAAGAGGATACGCAGCAAGTGCAGATAAAATTAAATTCAGCACGACTGTGAAAAACGCTACAACAAAGCTGTTTACAATATATCCCATAATGGGCACAAGCCTTAAAACTTCCTTGAAGTTGTTCCAGGTAAAATCCTGGGGGATGAACTGCGGCGGATATTGAAAGATGTTTTCGGCCGGGCCTTTGAGCGCGGTTGAAAAAAGCCATAAGAAAGGCACAAGGCACAAAAAACAAACAGATATTAAAGTTAAATGTATTAAAAAACCTTTCAAGTGTTTCATATAGAGTATTTTTTCCTTTCAAATACAAAAATATTCAGCATTGAAAAACTAAGAACAATTACAAGCAAAATAACGGACGCTGCAGAGGCTGTGCCTAAATCGAGATTTTCAAACGCTTTTTCGTAAATGTAATACACTATTGTTTTGGTAGAATCTAAAGGGCCGCCGCGTGTCATAACATAAATTTCAACAAAAACTTTTAGGGCAGAAATTGAGCTTATGGTCGTAACAAGAGCAATTATAGGCATGATATGGGGAATTGTAACAACAAGATGTTTTTGCAAAGTCTTTGCTCCGTCAATTTCTGCGGCTTCATAAAGGTCTTTTGGAACACCCACTAAAGCAGCTAAATAAATCATCATATAATAGCCGATACCTTTAAAAATAGTCACAAGCGCCACAGATACCATGGCAACATTAGGGTCTGTCAGCCAGCCGATTGGGTTTAAGCCAAAAAGTTCTATAAAATAGTTTAAGAGGCCTCTTGGCGCATAAAGCCATTTGAAGGCAAGAGCAACGACCACGATTGATATAATAACGGGAAGGTATAATAAAAGCTTGTACACGGTTTTGCCTTTTATTTTTTCGTTAATTAAAATTGCTAAAAACAAGGGGAAAATAACCAAAAAAGGTACGCATAGAACAAGAAAATAAAACGTGTTTACAATTGTTTTTAAAAATAAAGGGGAGTTTAAAATTTGCGCGTAATTTTGGAAAAATACAAAAACAGGCTTATAAATATCGTTAGAATAATCTTGAAAGCTTAACAGAAAAGTTTGAAAAAACGGTACGAAAAAAAACACCGCTAAAACTGCAAAAGCAGGCAATAAAAAGAAATATGGCACGAATTTATTTTGAAATTTCATTTCTACATAATAGAATAATTTCAAATTTTAGGCAAGAAGATTAAGCCTTCTGCCAATTTTATCTAACTCTCCTCTTATGCCTTTTCTGTTAATAACGGGAGTGTGCTGCTTTCTGACACCTTCAACCTGTTTCATTGCATCTAAATAAGTTGCTCTGGGGTTGGGTGCCTGAAAGTCTGTTTGTTGTTGTTCCGCAGGCGCTTTAGGCGTTGCGGCGGCTTGTGGTATTGTTATCTTAATTGTACCTGTGTTTTCCATGCTTCCTCCGTTTATATAAAACATGAAACTTGAGAAATTTGCTAAATTTTTTATAGTATGATATTATTATACCACAAATTTAGAGAAATGGCCGAGTGGCTGAAGGCGGCACCCTGCTAAGGTGTTATGTGGAGTAATCTGCATCGAGGGTTCGAATCCCTCTTTCTCTGATTTTAGAGGGTTTGGCGATTTGCTAAGACCCGATTTTTTTTGCAAAAATTCAATATTATTACAAAAAGTATGCTGCTGCGATATTAGATTATCAAGCCTTAATTTCCTCTAAAATTTTTTTAAGAGCAATTGCATTATTAAATTCAGTATCTTTAGCTGCATATAGCAAAGTAACCTGTTCTTTTTTAGCTTTGTTTTTTATCTCTTCCAAAATCTGTTTTTGGCTTTCCAATTCTTTAGCATATTTTTTTGTAAATTCTTTGAATAATTCAGGTTTATGTGAAAACCAACCCCGCAATTCATTGCTTGGCGCTATTTGTTTATACCAAAAATCAATGCGGGCTTCTTCTTTAGACACTCCTCTAGGCCAAAGACGGTCTACGAGTATTCTTAGACCGTCTTCAGATAAAGGTGTTTCGTATATTCGCTTAGTTTTTATCATAAATTTTTTCATATAACATATTGTATCATTATATTATTCGCATGAAGAAAAGAGTTCTCTAAGGCTTTCCTTAAATTCATGATAGTTAGTTTTAGCGGATATTTTATGCTTCCATCTCTCACCGTTTGCTTTTGCAATAGCTTCTGCAAGTCTGTCCATGTGTGAACCTTTATGTTCAATAATTTTTGCCTTAATTTTGTCTTTTAGAACTTCTTTCCAGGCTTCATCTGCAATGTGCAGCAATTTTTCCGCACCGCCGCAGTGACAGTGCTCTTCTTCTTTAAACATGTGGCCTTTAGATTCGCAGCCGCAGTGGTGATGCATTGAGTGCCCGTAATCGTGGTTGTGTGATTCGCAATGTGTCATATTATTTCCCTCCTTTAATATAATAAATCAGTCTTCTACTTCATTTACTGACGTTGGAATAAAACTTATATGGACAGGTGCAAGCCCCAGGGCATTTCTTAAAGCCGCCCAGTGCATGGCTTCGTCGCCCAAAATACTGGCTGCAACATGAATAATTTTTTTGTTTTCCAATTCAGGAATATAGTTTAAATAAGTAACCGTGGCATTTTTTTCAAAAGTTAGCGCATAGTGTATTATTGATTTTTCATCAACTAAATTTGAAGGCAATCTTTTGGCATATTCGTCTTGAGAAAGCGGTTTTAAAGGTTCAAAGCCTGAACTTATAATGGCTTCGTGTATTTTATTTGCATGCTGCCCGTGGTGAGATTGAAAAGTTTTTGCTATTTTAAGCGTTCCTTCGCTAAGTATCCCCATTTCTGACGCTAAATTATATACTGCAATAGCAAATTGCTCAGTGCCAAGAGCCATATTAAGTATTTCAATATCCTTATTTTCAATATTTTTCATTATTGATTTCTCCTTCTTCGGGGATAAACTGACAATGGAATTTAACATGAGTAATAATTATTTTCGTTCTACCTTTTACTAATCTTGAAGGCTAGATAAAATTATATATAACTGTTAATAGTGTCTTTAAGCTTTTCTTTTCTTCCCAGACGTCTTTCAAAAGTATTTAAAGCCGTTATCGGTTTGTTAGATGGAATTTCTTCAAATGTTGTTTTATTTTCGTTGATATAAAAAATCCCCAAAGGAAATTTTTCAGATTCAATGGCTCTTTCAAATGCCCTGGCTCTATTGAATTTATCATAAGATTCATCAAGATAGTATGTGTTTTCCTTAAACCAGCTAAAAGTGTTAATTTTATTGAATGTAACACAATTCTGAAAAATATCTACAAGGGAATACCCTTTATGTTGAATAGCCTGTTTTAGAATTTCTTTTGATTGCTCAATATCGCCGCAAAAGGCTCTTGCTACAAAAGAGGCATCTTGTGCAATGGCAGTTGAAATAGGGTTAAACGGTTCTATATTCACACCTTTATTTTGTACTGAAGTTGTAAAACCCTTTCTGGCTGTGGGTGAAGCTTGGCCTTTAGTAAGTGCGTAAACCATATTATTATTGACAATATTTGTTATATTGGGATTTCTACGAATTGCAGCTAAAAAGTGGTTCCCGCCTTCGCCGTACATATCGCCGTCGCCGCTTATGGCAATAACGGTCATATTCGGATTTACAGCTTTTATTGCAGTTGCGGCAGGCAGTGCTCTCCCATGGAGTCCGTTAAAAACATTGCAATTTAAATAACTTGTTTTTCAAATGCAAGTTTGTTATGA
>CAYYBA010000032.1:0-9502 GCA_964470205.1 uncultured Gammaproteobacteria bacterium
GTTTTTTCAAGTTTTGCCAAGCCCAAACGCGAGGTTTGCACGCCGTCTCTGTTTGTAACATCTATAAATTTTATGTATTTTTTTCCCATTGCCCTTCTCCGGTTAATTTTATATATTACTATTTTAGCATTGACAAAATTTAGTGGCAATTTTTTTGATTTTTGTGTTTTAGTGTAGTATAATTAATGTGGAGGTTTTTCTGTGTTAAGCGTGAAGTGCATAACATACGAAGGAAATTTTCCTTTCGGCCTGGGCGGCATAACCCCTTGTAGTACGAGCGATGGGGAAGCAGCTATATGCGGCGCATTGCAAGGTATGCAAAAAGCGCAGCAAACCAAAACCGCAAAGGTATTAAGAATCCTGCCAAAAGCGGCTATCGGTGCTTTCATTTTAGGAAGCGCTTTGAAACAACCCGGAAAACTTTCGAATAAATTAAACCGTGCACTTTTAACAACCGGGGAGTTCGCCGTTTTGGGCGCAGGATTAAAAGTTTTTGACAAAGTTACGGACAAATGTGTTGATGAATCGCACTCTGCGAAAGAATTTGAAAAAGAACACCCTGCGCTAAGCGCCGTATTGGGCTTTGGCGGTGCTATTATTGCAATGGGGTTAGCGCTTTTAGGGGCTAAAAAATTGGTACATTTTGCTGCTAAAAAATGCCCGCAAATTGCACAAAATATAACAAAAGAATTTAAAAAAGCCGCTGATTTTATAGATAAAAAACCTGTTGCAAAAAGTGTTGAAGATTTTAAAATCAAGTATCAAAATTTTTCCAAAAAAAGAGGGCAGGCATACAAGTTTGCCGTTGAAAATGCTCTTCCTATAGGGCTTTTGGCGTATATAGCAGCCGGGATAGGACTTGGCGGAAAATATGCAAAAGAAAAAGATGAGCTTATAAAACAAAATATCATCGAAGCTAGGCAAAAGCGTAATCTTATGAACCTTGTGATGATGGGTATGTAAATATTGGCATTAAACCGCATAGTAAGCCCGGATAAAGGTTTAGGGTTTCTTAGGTTCTTGTGTTTTTACGATTTTAATCATATTATTTTCAACTTTTATTTCAAGAGTATCTGCCTCGGGGTTAAAATCAATAAGCTCCAATAATGTTTTTGGCATAAAAAGCGCCCAGCCGCTTCCTGTACGAAATAATTTTTTCTTCATTTTGTATCTTCCGTTGCTAAAGGTATTACATTATCTATATTATTACTTTACAATCATTATAAAATTTGTTATACTATGATTATATTTATATAATATAAGGATAAAGTAAGTATGAATCAGAAAGGTTTCACACTTGCAGAAGTTTTAATAACTCTTGCAATAATCGGTGTTGTTGCGGCACTTACAATCCCCGCGGTTGTTAGAAATTACCAAGAAACTCAATATAAAGTACGTTTTAAAAAGGCTTATAGCGAATTAACACAAGCCTGGCGCCTTGCAATAGCGGAAAATCCGGGTGAATTTACCCAAAGAGGCGGCTGGTCGTGCACTTGGCCTGACGGCACAACAGGGGACTACAACTGCTCTGATAAAAGAGGGCTTGCGGTAAAATCAAAAATGAAAGTTGCAAAAACTTGCTTAACCCAGGGTGAATGCTGGGCACAAAATTATGAAAAATACGGTCAAATACCCATTGATTCAGCATGGGCACCTGTAGCGAACGGCACCTGGATTGGGGCGGACGGGATGTGCTGGTCTTTGCCTGTCGGCGGTGACACTACTCATATAATACTTGATACCAATTGCAAAAAAGCGCCAAATCAAATAGGCAAGGATATTTTTTCGTTTTTATTGGGGTCAGACGGTGTTATATATTTTGCAATTGACGATAAAAATACAAGCGGGAAACCTGTTTCAAGCGGAGGAGTTTGTGCCCAATACAGCGCCCCTGTTACAATTAACGGCAGAAAGGTTGATTTTAGAGAATTTCTTAAAAATTAAAGCAGGTATTTTTTGAGCGCATCTTTATCGAAAATTTCAACACTTTCTTTTGAATGAATGAAAACAAGGCAGGTTACTGCGGATTTGAAGAGCGAAAATTCAGGGTAATCAAATTTATGGCGCAAATCATCAATGTTATCTGCCAGAAATTCTGTTATAACAGTTTTATTTTTCATAGTTAAAGATGTAAAGAAATCAAGCCCTTCTTTTGTAGCAATGCCTTCAAAATAAACAATGCCGGGAGATTGAAATTCAATAAAGCGCATTGCTTTATCCAAATTAAATCCGACATCCTCATTCAATTCACACTGATGAACGTTCTTAAGTTTATATTTTGCAATGCTCTCAAGCGTCATTACGGTTTTTGTTTTATCCGTAAGTTCGCATAAAATAGAATAAATAACATGCGTTTTGCCGCTTAAAGGCGAGCCGCAAATCAAAATAACACCGGATTGATTAAGCGCCGCTTTTAGGGCAGAAATTTTATTTTGATCAAAATTCAATTCCTCCAAGGTTTTTGGCGGATGATAAATTTTAAGAGAAATCCGCTCCCCGCTAATTGTGGGAAATGCGGAAATACTTGCCGTAAGTTCTTTATTATCCACATTAAAAATTAATTTCCCGAGCTGCGGAATTTCGCTTACCAGAGGATCAAGCCCGCCCAAAGATTTCAGCTTTGAAATAAAAGGGTTAATTAATAAATCAGGTATGGTACCGGTCGGGATAATATCAGGGTGGCGTTTCAAATTCACACTCAAACCGCCTTCGGCATGTTCAAAGAAAAGCTCATGTGCGCCTTCTTTAATAGCATATTTTAAAATTGCTCTTAACAAATTTTGAATGTGCTCTTCGCTTAGATTATCTTTGTGTAAAACATCAAGCCAGTGGAAACTTTCATTATTATCGGTATTTATATCTTCCACCTTATCTTTAATATCGTAGTATTCGTTAATTTTTTTGGTTATGCTTTTTTCAGAAGACACAACAGGTTCAATTAACTTGCCCGTACGGTCAATAATGCTGTCTATCGCAAATAAATCCAAAGGGTCCGCCATAGCGACAGTTAGAGTATCTTCTATTTCGAAAAGAGGCAAAATTTTATATTTGTAGGCTTCCTTGTAACTTATATATTCCAAACATTTCTTATCTATTTGAAAAGTTTCAAGGTCGACAGAGGGGATGTGCAATTTTTCTTCCAAAAATTTAAGAAGCTTTTCTTCTGAAATTAAAGAAGAATTAATAAGTGCCTGCCCTAAATTTGTGCCCTGCACCTGCGCAATTTCGCGCGCACGCTCTAAATCTTCAAATTTTAAGAGGTTATCACGCACCAAATCGTACTGTAATTTTTCGACAGTTTTATTATTTATTCCCCTATCTGTTCTGCTTTCAATTGATTCCAAAGCTTTCACCTGTTTAAATTTTTAACTTTATAATTCTTTAACCGGAGTTTTTGTATATTTGTCAATACATCTGAATAAATCATTAAATTCAAACGGTTTTGTGATGTATTCATCTGCACCTGTTTCTTCGCCTATAGCAATATCCTGTGCTTGAGAGCGCGCTGTTACCATAATAATCGGTATATTTTTGTATCTTGAATCAAATTTTAAAAGCCTGCAAATTTTATAGCCGTTAATTTTGGGCATCATAACATCCAAAATAATCAAATCCGGATTAGCTTCTTTTGCAAGCTTAAGACCCTCTTCACCGTCATATGCGCTTATTATTTCAAATCCTTTTTGCTTTAACATAAAGGCAAGCGTTTCAACTATATCTTTCTCATCGTCCACAATTAATATCTTTGTCATTAAAACCCCCGGTTCAATTTCCCTTCACATCCTGCATGAGTTTATTTATTTTTTCTGTGTCTTTTCTATCAGCTCTTTTTAATACTATACCACACTTTTCCCATTTTGTGTTTTCTTTCTTTAAAAGAGATTTAACGCTGCTTTCCATAAAATCCATAACACTTTTATCAGCCTGCGGGATAAAAAGTCTGTAGTATTCTTTTTTATTATCGCTCAAAAGCAGCTCTTTTGAATTCTGGGTGCGCTTTAAAAGGTTATTTTCCTTTAAATATTGAATAAAACCGCATCCTTTATTTTGTTCTATAAAGAACAAGCCCAAATTTTTATTTTTTGAAAGTTCATAAGCTAAATCTACCTGAAATGCGGTTTTAGGGGTATAAAAAGGCAGATAGACATTGAACGTTGACCCTTTTGATTTTTTGCTCTCAACAGATATAAGTGCAAAGTGTGCATCAATTAATTGTTTTGTTATTGTAAGCCCCAGGCCCACGCCCCCAATATTTCGCGCAAGAGAACTTTCAATTTGAGAAAATTTATCAAAAATTTTATTTATATCCTCAGGATTCATGCCTATACCGTTATCTTTAACGCTGATTTTCAAATATTCATCTGCAATTTTTTTAACGGGTGTTATAAAATCACATTTCTCATCATCTATTTTAACTTTCTCGGCACTTATTTCTATTTTCCCCTCATCCGCCGTAAATTTAAGAGCATTTGAAATTAAATTGGATAGAATTTGCTCAATCCTGTGCAAATCAGCATAAACATCGCTCAATTGAGTGTTCACATTCAATTCAAGTTTTGTTTTCTTATCGTTAGCGCTTTGTTTAAAGGTTTTTTCAACAAGTTCAAGAGAAGGCAAAATTCCCGTTTTTTTAAATTTAAATTCTAATTTCCCGGTTTGTACCCTTGAAATATCAAGTAAATCTTCAATAATGCCTGCCAAACGTGTCATATTTCTTTTTGCCATATTTATAAAATTACGAACTTCCGGCGTAATTTTGCCTGCCTTTTCGCTTAAAACAATGTCCAACGAATTATTTATAGGGGTCAAAGGTGTCCTTAATTCATGGGATACTATTGACACAAATTCCGATTTTACACGCTCAAGATGTTCAAGTTTAACGTTGGTATTTTTAATCTCTTCATAAAAAGTAGCACTTCTTAAGGGCAGAGCCACCTGATGCACTATCGTCTGAAAGAAAGTTGCGTCTTCTTTTGAAAAAGGTGTCTGCCTTAAAATTTCAATAACGCCGAAAAAATTATCCCCGACCTGAATCGGCGCAAAAAGTTTATCAAAATTAAGAGCCTTTAAATCATAAATTTGATGAGAAGGTTTTATATTTTTAATGGTATTAATTTCTGAAAAATCAAGAGCATGGGGCAGGTTGTTTTCGCTAAAAAGATTTTTATAATTTAAAACAAGCCGCAAGCGCAAGGCTTGATCAAGTGTTTCTGATAATTCACACAAGGAATTGCGATATAAATTTATGCTGCCGTCTGCCAAAAACACCAGAACGTTTGCAATATCAAAGCTTAAGATCTTTTCTAAGCCCCCCAGCATAATACGGCACAATTCTTCCTTATCTAAAGTGCCTGCAAATTGAGTGCTTGTGTTATAAAGCGCATTAATTTGATACAAGCTGCGGGATAGTTCTTTATTATTTTCGCTCAATCTGTCAAGCGATTTTTTGGTTTTTATGTGCGAATTAAGTATATTTTTAAAGATGTCCTCGTGGGTTTCATCTTGTATAAAGCCGTCTGCAAAGGTTAAAAAATCGTAATCTTTTGGAATATTAGGCGCTAAGAGTATAATAACCTGCGTATTGTATTCGTTCAAAGATGATTTTAATATTTTTGTTATATTGGGCGCATTTTCAAATTCAGAATCAATTAAAACCACATCAGGCAAGGTTTTTGTTAACTGCGATACCCAATCTCCCCCGCTGTCGGCACTTATTTCACATTGATAATCAAGCTTTTGTGCCAAATGCTTTATTTTATCAATTTTTTTGCTGTTGTCAGAAATTAAAAAAATCCGTGTCATACAGATATTTTACCAAATTCCGCGGTTTTTGACCAATATGTTAATTTTTGTTTATATAATTAACAAGCTCTTGAGGTGTTTTAATGCCTTCATCTAAAATTAAATCGGCAACGCATTTTTTGTTTTTCATCATCTCCATTGGCTTTTGAAGGAATTGTTTTTCACTTTCATCTGAAAGTCCTTCGAGCGCCAGTTCAAAAAGCTCAAGAACAATATCAAAAGCGCTCTTGCCTGCAACATCGTAAGAAAGCCCGTATCTTGCACTTTTGAAACCGAATTCTTTAATTTCATCGGCACTAAAGCGCAATAAATCTAAAACCTTCATAACATTGCTTTCTTTATGCAAAATGCCCTTATAAAATGCGCAAATTGCAAGCGTCAGGGGCAGGTTCTGGCTGTCATGATTTCTTATTTCAATGCAATTTTTAACCCTGACGTCAGGAAAAACAAGGCTGGAGTGCAGGATATAATCGTTTAAATCGGGATAATACCCATCAAATCCTTCTTGCATAAATTGTTCAAAATTTATTTTTCCTCCGATTACAATTTTTTGGTCATTCCTCTCAATAAAGAGCATAGGAACTTTCAAAATATTATCTACATAATCTTCAAAATCAAGCCCGAAGCGGTTTTTTAAAAGATTCTGATAGAAAAATTCACACCTGTCACCATCCGTATATTTCCACGCAAGAGCGCGAAAGCTTTTGTAGGGAGTGAGTTTTGCGCCCCTTATAGGAGAATTTGCAAAAAAGCCCGTCAAAAAAGGCGACATTAGAGCGCATGCCCTTAACTTTAAAATAGCATCCGCCCCGCTTTTATAATCAAGATTGACTTGTACGCCTGCAGTTTCTTTCATCATAACGGGTGCAAAGCGAAGCGCATTTTCTTTAAAATAATCTGCCATAATTAAATAACGTTTTTTCGGCATTAATTCAATATTTTTATACCATGACAGAGGCGAAACCCCGTAAGGCAAAAAAGTGGTGTCATAGATTTTTGCTATATTATTTAAAAGTTTAAGATACTCTTCAATATCTTTTTTAATTTCATCAATACTTCCTTTAGGTTCAAGCGATATTTCAAACTGGGAGCCCGGCTCTAAAGAAATTGATGTTTTGCCGCTCATAGCTCCAAGCGTTGTTTTGTCTTCTTTTATAATACCCCAGCCTTTTATTGCGGCAAAATGTTCTATAATTTTTACCAAATCTTTATAAGGTGCGCTTTTTAACGTTTTAGTATTTAGCGAAAGCTGCTCATATTCAAGCCCTACTTTAAAATCACACTCTTTTTTTATGTGGCTCTTGTAATATTCGACTATTTGCGCCTTCTCAAGCGTTTGGTGTTTCTTGGTAAGATTTAACATATGCCCTTATATTACCACAAGCTTTAAAAAATAACATTTAATCTTCCGGGCAAATTAAAAAGTCAATAGAAAAATATTTTTGACATAAAACATTCAGCTGCGTATAATAAAAATATGGACTATACAAATTATGTGCAAAGAGTTAAAAACTTTCGCACAAAAAAAAGCCTAGGGCAAAATTTTTTAATCGACTACAAAACAATTGAAACCATTTTAAGCCATGTAAATGAAAATGATGATGTGCTTGAAATAGGCGCAGGTATTGGCTTTGTAACAGAACAGCTTGTTAAAAAAGTAAAAAGTGTTACTGCAGTTGAAATAGATAAAAGCGCCATTAATATTCTGCAAAAAAATTGCAACATGGCTATTGCAACATCTGATAAAAAATGTGATTTTAAAATTATGGAGCAAGATATTTTAAAAACAGATATACATGAACTTGCACAAGGGCGCAAATTCAAAATTGTCGCAAACATACCGTATTATATAACAAGCCCTATTTTAGTTCATCTTTTGGGCGAAATTGATGATATTGCTTACAAAAATCGCAGTGTTATTGATGAAATCATTTTAATGGTACAGCTGGAAGTTGCAAAAAGGCTTGTTGCAAATGAAAAATCAGCTTCAGTGAAAGACTATGGGCTGTTATCGATTTTAGCACAATTTTGGGCAGATGTTGAAATTATTGAACAGGTATCAAGGAAATCTTTTTATCCCGCACCTAAGGTAGATTCAGCCCTTGTAAGACTTAAAATCAATAATATGCCGCGGGTTGAAATTAATCCGTTTTTAAGACGCGTTATAAAAGCTGCTTTTAGCACAAGACGCAAAAACATAAAAAACTGCTTGCAAAATGCGGGGTTTTTGAATGTAGCACAAACACTTGAAAAAACAGGGATTTCACCCAATATTCGCGGCGAAAAATTATCTTTGAACGAATTCAAAAAACTCGCGGAGGAATTATATGAAAACAATAAAAATCAAAGCACCGGCAAAAATTAACTTATCGCTAAAAGTTCTGGGCAAACGTCCTGACGGCTTCCATGAAATTGAAAGCGTTATGCAGACAATAAATTTGTATGACTATATAGCGCTTTCGCTTACTCATATGCATAACAACATTGTAATGGACGGTAACCACGAGATTTTCCATATGTACGGAAAAAATATTGCCTATAAAGCCGCTGAAATTTTCTTTAAGAGAATGGGTATAAGGCAGGGTATTAATATTTATGTTGAAAAAAATATTCCGATAAGCGCAGGGCTTGCAGGCGGAAGCGCTGATGCTGCGGGGGTCTTATATGGATTAAACAAAATTATGGAAGAGCCTTTTGGTGAAAATACTCTCTTTGAAATGTGCGAAGAGCTGGGTTCTGATTTAAATTTTTGCTTTCAGGGCGGGAGATGCCTTGTTAAGGGGCGCGGAGAGATTATAGAAAAATTGCCGTATGAAGCAACTCCGATAAGCCTTGTCAAACCAAAAAATCTTGGCATAAGTACAAAAAAGGCGTACAGTGCGTTTGACAGTTTAAAAGAAAAAAGTACCTTTAGAAATGATCTTGAATTTGCACTTTTGGATAAATACAAAATCTTAAAAGAGCTGCACAATCTTGGCCTTTCAATGTCCGGCAGCGGCAGCACCTTTTTTAAAGAGGCTGATACGCTGGGTGTAAAGTTTGACAGGCGTAAATTTTGGGTAAAAGAAGGGCTTAAAACAGTGCCCCACGGGGTGTGCGAGGTTTAATTTATTCCGCTTATATGAATTATAAAGTTCATTTACTTGTGCATTATTATATTATATAATATAAGTAACAGTAAAAGGAGCTTTGTATGGGATTTAAAAGAATACAAAAAAACGGTTTTACCCTTGCAGAAGTTTTAATCACCCTGGCTATAACCGGTGTTGTAGCAGCGCTTACAATTCCTACTGTTGTACGTAATTACCAAAAACATCAAACTGTCGTAAAATTGAAAAAAGTTTACTCTGCACTTTCTAATACTACAAATTTGGCAATAACAGAACATGGACCCATAAACAGTTGGGACTACGGTACACCAAGAGATTTGGTAGACACCGAAAATTTTGTAAATAAATACTTGATTCCGTATTTAAAAGTAAGTAAAAATTGCCAGAATAAAACAACAGGTGAGTGCAGGTTTCAGCGCAGGACATTAAACAAAGCTTCAGATATTAATTTTCCCAGCACATATACGCGCTTTTATTTAAATGACGGAACTTTAGTAAGTATAACATTAATGAGCAGTGACGGCACTCCTGAAGGGCCCTTAATGGCAAGAGTAGTTATAGATATAAACGGGCAAAAAGAGCCAAATACT
>CAYYBA010000032.1:9512-14500 GCA_964470205.1 uncultured Gammaproteobacteria bacterium
TATTTTTGCATTTAATTATCAAATAAAAAACTATGCAACGCCCAGCAGCAACGGCAAATTTGTGCCTGTGGGAAGCTTTAATAGCTCAAGAAGCAGTTTAATGAGCGGGGAAGACGGATGTCATAAAGATGGTACCGGGTATACTTGCATGGGGCTTATTATGAAAGACAGGTGGGAGATTAAAGACGATTACCCATGGTAAGATTTATCAACTCCTAAGCCAAAGAGTGCAAAATCATATTTTACTGGGTCATTGGGGTCAAATTCGCGCAATTTATCGGTAAGCTCCATAACCGCCTTAAAATCGTTTGAACTACGTTTTAAAAGCCCGTATTTCCTTGAGGTTCTTGCTACATGGGTATCAAGCGGAATGAAAAGTTCAGACGGCTTTATAAAATCCCACACTCCTAAATCTACAGGGCCCTTTCGCACCATCCAGCGCAAAAACATATTATACCTTTTTTGCGCCCCCCCTTTAGCAGGGTTTGAAATCAAGTGATAAAAGCCCATAGAGCAAGGGTTTTCAAGAGCATTATAGAAAAAATCGCACACATGCTGCGTTTTGCCTTCATAAAAAAGTTCTGCTAAAGAACTTTTGCTTTTATAAAGTTTGCTCAGCCCCCCCAAAAAGCCTTTCAAATCAACATCTTTTACAAACCGATAAACAAAGCCGTTCAATAAATATTCTTTTTTCTTATATTCTAAAAGGAATTCAAGCGGGCTTTCCCCCATAAGTGCAAAAAGAATTTTTAATTTCTTGATAAAAGCTTCGCGCTTGCCATATGCAAATAATGATGCAATAAAACCCGCTATTTCAATGTCTTCGCGCGTTTTATAGTTATGGGCAAATTGTACGGGGTCATCTTTTATGAAATCTTCAACCTCATATTTTTTAACAAGTTCATCAAACTCTTTTTTCATCTTATCTTTTTAAAATATCCTTTCAAAATATCCCCGCACTCTTTTTCCAAAATTCCGCCATAGACTTTTACATTAGAATTCATAAGGGGCGCTAAATTAAGTTTTGTGCCTAAAGCGCCGTAGTTTAAATCGCTCGCGCCGTAATAAACCCGTGGTATTCTGGCGTTTAAAATAGCCCAGGCGCACATGGGGCAAGGCTCAAGCGTTACAAATAAAGTGCAATTTTCAAGCCTCCAGTTGCCTTTTTTCTTCGTTGCCTCTCTTATGGCTAAAACCTCGGCATGGGCTGTGGGGTCTTGTGTGAGTTCTTTTCTGTTGCACGCTGTTGCTATAATATTTTTTTTATCATCAACTATAACGCAGCCCACGGGCAAATCTTCGCCACAGAGCGTTGCAGCTTCAAGGGCTTTTATCATATAAAAAACAGGGTCAAGCGTGTTATTCTTCATCATCGTCATTTTCTTCTTCTTCAGGCTCTTCTTCATTAAAAACCAGGGTAACCATAAAGCCTTCGTCTGTTGAGGTTAAAAAGACATCTATATTCATTGCATTTGCAAGCCCTTTAACTATAAAAAGCCCAAGCCCGCAGCCGCTTGTTGTGCGTGTTAATTCGCAATCAAGGCGCTCAAATTTATCAAAAAGTTTATCTAAAACTTCCTGCTCTATTTTTGAATGTTGATTGAAAATAGTTAAAACTACCTTGCCGTCTATTTCCTGTGCATTAACTAAAATCTGCCCGTCATTTTGGTTATATTTTATGGCATTGTCAAATAAATTTACCAAAATTTGTGTCATCCTGTCAACATCAACCCGCACCTTCTTCAGATCTGAAGGAATCAGGATATTGAATTGGCTGTTTGCGCAATTAGTGTATAAAATTGAAGATTCTACAAGCTTTGCAATATCGGCATCTTGCAAATTAAGGTGCAGGTGCAAATCTTCAATATCTGGTACTACTAAAACGTCTTCAATCATTCTTGTCAGCCTTTGAGCCTGCTGTTTTATAACTTTTAAAGATTTAATGACTGTGGCTTCATCTATTTTGATATCCTGCCTTAACAGGCGGCTGGAATAGCCTATAATGCTTGTTAAAGGAGTTCTGAATTCATGTGAAATTGAACTTAAAAGGTTTGCCCTGAATTGTCCTAAACGTTCAAGTTCAAGGTTTTGAGCATACAATTCTTTATGAGACTGCGCAACTTTCTTTGCCATAAAGTTAAATTCCCTTGCCAGAAAAACAATCTCATGGGGGGTAAAAATATTTTTAATTAAGTGGATTTTGCGCTCGTAGCTGCCTTTTGAAATTGCAATAATTCCCTTGAAAAGCTGTCTGATATTAATATACAGGTAATATGTGTATAAACTTATTACAAAAATTATAAAAAGAGCCGATAATGAAATTGCCAAAATTATTCTAAAGCGCGCTAAATTAATAGTATTATCGGTTAATTTTGCGGTTGTGCTTACCACAACTGTCCACTGGGGTTTTTCAAGCCTGTAATAAGCCATAGGCTGGTTTTTAACATCGCCAAAAAGTTCTGCACGCGCAATTTCCTTTTTCTGGGGTAATTTTTTTATTATATTGGGCAAATCTTTGGTATCGGGCGTATTTGAAGAAATCAAAGTATTATCAATATCTAAAACGTAAATTTGTCTCTTTTCATTCTCAAAACGTTTTGCAACGACCCTTTTAAGCTGATCAACACTGATAGTCGCGCTTAAATAATTTTGATTGTCAATCGGAGCATAAAACTTTAAGGTAAGCGAATTGATATCAAAAACAAAATCGCCCAAAACTTTATTTTTATTTATTATTTCAAAGTTCTTAAATTCACCGTATTTTTTTGAAATTTCGTTTAAATAATCGTTTTTGTCCGCTTCCATATAAAAGTAAGGAATAGCGTCTGCTATCTGGCGCAATTTCTCATTAGAATTTTCAAGATACTGTTCTATGCTCTCGCCTATAAATTGTGATAAAAGAGTTGCGCTGTAATTAAATTGGCGTCTTATAGATTGCTGGGAAACGTTTGAAATAACAACCCCGATAACGATTGAAGGTATCAAAACCGCTAAAATTAAGACTATAATCATTTGTTGTGCAATTTTGAGCCTTTTCAATTTGAATCTCCGCTTCCGAATGGTGTAAGTTTATAACCGACATTTAAAACAGTATGCAGATATTTTGGTTTTCTTGTGTCCTGTTCAATTTTCTGCCTTAAACCGCCTACATGAACCCGCACCATACGTACATCTTCATCACTTTCATAGCCCCAAACTTCGTCCAAAAGGGTTGCCAAAGTGACGGGTTTATTTAAATGCTGCATTAAACAAAAAAGTATTTCGAATTCCGTTGGCGTTAATTTGACTTTTTTATCTAATATTACAGCCTCCAGCGAATCCGGCAAAATTTGAATATCGCCTGCTCTTAAAATTTCACTGTTTTGGTTTTGCGTATTTTTTTCATCTCCGCGCCTTAAAAGCGCACGGATTCTTAATAAAACCTCTTGCACTTCAAACGGTTTCACTAAATAATCGTCCGCGCCGCAATCAAAGCCCGTTGTTTTATCTGATATGCTGCCTTTTGCGGTTAGCAGAAGTACGGGCAGATTAGGTTTTACAAGGCGAATGTTTTTGCAGACCTCATAACCGTTCATTTTTGGCATCATAACATCAAGCATAATTAAGTCATAGTCATTTTCAAGAGCCATTTTAAGCCCTTCTTCACCATTGAAGGCTATATCAACCACATATCCGCTGGAAGACACGTCAAATTCAAGCAAATCACGAATTTGCTCGTCATCGTCAACAATAAGTATCCTTTTGCTTGTATATACTGCCATTCTTAGTTACTATTTTGCAGTTCCTTTAAACATTTCTTTAATACCGTCAACAGAACTTAATATTCCCGTTGCTTCGTAAGGCATATAGATAATTTTATTATCTTTGCCCGCGGTTATTGTTTTTAAGGTATCAAGATATTTCATTGCAATCAGGTATTTATCAGGCTGCCCTTTATTCGCAATGGCCTCTATAACTGTTTTAATAGCCAGAGCTTCACCTTGCGCTTCTCTTGCCCTTGCCTGTGCATTACCTTCTGCAACTAAAATTGCAGCCTCTTTTTCGCCCTCCGCTTTTTGGATTTGGCTTTCCCTGATACCTTCAGATTCCAAAATTGCAGCACGTTTTAGACCTTCTGCTTCAAGGATTGCAGCACGTCTGTCACGTTCTGCCTTCATTTGTTTTTCCATTGAATTTTGAATTTCTTTAGGAGGAATAATGTCTTGCAATTCAACACGGTTAACTTTAACACCCCATTTATTTGTAGCTTCATCTAAAATTGTTCTTAATTTTTCATTTATTGTATCTCTTGAAACAAGCGTGCTGTCTAAATCCATCTCGCCGATAACGTTTCTTAGAGTTGTTTGAGTTAGCTTTTCAATAGCTTCAGGCAGATTTTCAATTTCATAAATGGCACTTTTAGGGTCAATTACCTGAAAATACAAAAGAGCGTTAATTGAAATTGTAACGTTATCTTTGGTAATTACGTTTTGACGCGGAAAGTCAAAAACACTTTCTCTTAGATCAATTCTTTGAACATAAGAACTCATTGGGAAAGTATCACCGCCAGCGGTACGTATTACTTTCCTCCAGGCAATGGGGCGTGCGGAATCAATAATTGGAATAATAAGGTTTAACCCCGGTTCCAAAATTCTGTGAAATCTTCCCAGACGCTCTATTATGATTACCTGTGCCTGATTTACAATTTTAAGTGCATTTATAAAATACGCAATTGCAAAAATTAAAATTACAACCAACAAACCACCAAACATTTTTATCTCCTTTCGCTAAATTCTTTCAACTTCCATAATAATACTATTATTTGACACAATTTTAACCATCGCCCCGGGTTCAATTTCTTTACCGTCTTTACTCGATGCCTGCCAAACTTCACCGTATATTTTAATTTTGCCGATACCGTCTGTGCCGGGAGCCCCTATAGCATTTATAACCTGTGCATCTTGGCCTATATATTTTCCTTCAACGCCCGTTGTACCGGCTTTATTCTG
>CAYYBA010000033.1:0-13716 GCA_964470205.1 uncultured Gammaproteobacteria bacterium
GCCGACGAAACGGAACCGTACCCAGGCGTCGTTGCGAGCGTAAGTGAGGAACGAACGTGCGAGCGGAGCAATCTTCGATTGCACAGGCGCTGAGTGTGCAATACGGTGCAAGGACTCCGTTAAAGAGCTGCCAGGGGCAGGTTTTAAATGGAGGCTTGATTTTCAACAGATGCTGAAATAAATTCAGCATGACAAAACGCTTAAAAATCAAGAGGACGGCTACGATGAGCAAAGCTGTAGGCCGAAACCCTACCCAGGCGACGTTATGAGCGAAGTGAAACGGAGCGAATGGACAAATTTCTGGAAAGAAATTTGCCAGGAGCAAAAGTGCGACAGCCTGTGCCCTCCCAAAGGACCCAGGCGCTTAAGTACTTCCTACACCACAAAAAACTCTTTTCTGTTTGGTTTTTTATATGAAACATGCACCCAGCTTTTTTCTAAAATAAGCTGGTCAAATTCTAAATTTTCCCCAATCCAGTCACAAACACTTTTATTGTCCACACCTCTTACCACAAAATCGCATGCCTGCCCTAAAATGTGCTGGCTTGTTTCGCTTCCGCCTATTAAAGAGTTAAGTTTACGGTTTCTAAAACCGCTTGTTATTATAACCGGACTTTGGAAATTCTCTCTTATAGGCTGCATAATTTTTGTGGCAAGTTCTTTTAAATTCTCTATTGCATATTCACTTGGCATATTTACAATCCCTTTTACATAAGCTGTCTGAGAATAGACAAATTCCAAAAGAGTAAAATTCGGGGCAAGTTTTGCTCTTAAATTCATATTTTCCATTCCCTTCTGTTAAAATATTTCTGATAACAATCAACAGCTCCTGCCATAAGATTAGCTTTTATAACAGCTGTTTTATCTTCTTTTAAAATTTCTCTGAAAATAAGGCTTGTAAGCCTTCTGTATTGCGCTACGCTTATTTTTTTATCCAAAATAATATTATAAATATATTTTTTGTATTCCAACAAAAAATCATGCACTAAAGATGCTGTTAAATAAGCATTATCCTTAGATTGCCCTACCCACCATAAGGGCTTTGGTATATCAGCCCCATTCCAGCTGTAACCTTGATATATTCTGAAACTGAAAACCCTTTGCGTTGTTTCGACTGTATAATTTATAGTATTTTGGAGCTTAAAGGGGAATTTCTTCTTGTGTGTTACCAAAATTTTATCATCATCTTTTCCAATGACACGTATTACAACCTGCGGCAGTTTATCTGATATTACTTTTAAAATTTTTTCTTTTACCATTAATTTACCTCTTTCTATAGATATATTATGGAAGAAAGAGGCAGGGCTAAGAATTTAGGGGTAAATTCTAAATTAAAAAATAAAAAAGCCAAACCCTTGTTTGTAAGGCTTTTGACTTAAATGTAAAGATTATTGTTATTTATGTAAGTAAAGTTAATATTTTTTAAAAGATTTCGACATCATTTCTTGTACTTTTCTAAACATTGATTTATTTTTTTCATTTTGTTTTTCTAATCTGTCATTTTCATTAATAACAAGTTGCATGGCTTTTTGATATTCCGGATTGGTTTTGCCGGAATTTTCCCTAATTTTTAAAAGTTCATTATAGTTCAAAAATCTTGCACCGCAATTGTAGCACTCATCAATTTTACAGCTGTTCATGATATCAGCAATATTTTTAACCATTTTAGCGCCGCAAACAGGACATCTTAATATATCCTCTGATTCTGTTTGCGGGAATTCTTTTTTCCCATACGCAGCTAAAATGGGCTCTATGCTTTCACTTTTTTCATCAAATCTTTGAAATTCCCTGTTATCGAAAACAATTGAGCCGCAGCCGTCCAGACAAATATCAACACAAAAGCCGTAATCTTGCAGTTCAATTTTTTTCATTTCTTTTCCGCAAGCGGGACAGTTTAATATTTTTTTAGTATCAGCCATTTAAATATTCCTTTATATTTTTTATTTTAATTTTTTTTGTTTTTTTGGTCAAGGAGATAGATAAAAATAATACAATTTGCGTATAGGAATAAAAGAGAATATAAAATATAATAATAGAATGGTAGAATTTGCGATTTTATTTGAAATTTTTTTATTACTTGTTTTGTGCACGCTTTTGCAAATAGCGAAAGATTGGGCGTCTGAAACATCTGCTAAAATTGAAAATTATGTTGATAAAACATGTAACTCCTTGCAATCTTTGCGCCTGCGAATTAAAGAATTGAACAAAACGCTTGATTTTATTAAAAGAATACAAAAAACGAATTTCATAAAAATTTTTATGAAATCGTTAGATATTATGAATATAATACTTTTCTCAATGCCGTTTAAAAATAAAGTTCCCGTGATAAAGAGGCTTTTTTCAATCAGACTTTTTAAACTTATTATTGATGTAATAAAGTAAAACCCAAGCAATCAAGTAAAGCTTGGGTTTTTGGATAAAGCATATTTTTTATTAACCGAATGTCTTAAATGTATCTTCAACGTTCTTTTCAATAACTTTTTTAACAGCTTCCATTTCTGTTTGAAGTGCATTTCTTTCGGTATCTAGTTGTTTTAATTTTAATTCAAGACTTTTGTCTTTTTGTTGTAAAGATTCTGTTTTTGCATTAATTTCATCAACTTGTTGTTCGTATTCCATTTTTCGGTATTCATAATCTTTCATAGCTTCGTCGTATCCTTCATCATCCTTAACAGAGCTTATGCTCAAGTCATAAGAAATACCTTGCTCGTTAAGATTTCCCAATGTTGAAGATAAGAAAGTAATTTTTGTATATCTGCCTGTTGACGGGTCTTTTTCCAAATTTACTTCAGCTGTGCCGTATTGGCTTTTTGTCGTTTGGTAAGTGTAAACTGGTGTATAAGTTGTACTTGTGCCTGATTGCAAGCTGTTATAAACACTTTCCGATAAGTAACAAGTGCGTTCTGTATCTTTTCCCGCATCAACAGTGTATGAATAAATTTTAGAACCGCTATTGTTAAATGTTGTATTCATCTCACCCAATGTGCTTCTTTTCAAATCAAGCGGATCTGTACTGTCTTGATTACCGTCGATTTGACTTGTTACATCACTAAGTTCATATTCTTTACCGTTATAGCAAATGTACGTTTTACCGTCATCACCTTGCTTTATGGTAGTGCCTTTTATACCATTTCCTCTTGCGGCAGCTGTGGCTTCGGTATTATACTTAATCCCTACAGTATATCCGCCTGCGTTATTTTCAGCAGTACTTTTTTTAATGCCTGTCAAAGAACATGTTTCTTCGCCATTGTTAAAAGTGTAATTACTTGTGTAAAAATCATTGGCAGATGGCGGTGTGGGAACACTTAAATTCATCATTTTATTGTACAACCCTGCACTTTCATTCGCCAAAATTCCCCTTTGCTGGTTAACTTGTTGGCCCTGATATTCAGTGTTGGATTTCCTTGCCGTCAATGATAAAAATCTTGATTGTGATGCTGCCATACCCATAGTTTATGTCTCCTTGTTTTAACATAATTAATATCGGCAGATTTTGCCACTAACTTTATGTTTGGGCTGTTTATTGTTACAAAACTTTACATCTAATCTATTATTAAGTATTGTAACAATATTCACTTTTTATGCAAAAAGTATATATGTAAATTTTTATTATATATGAGAACTAAATAGGGCATATTGAAATGAATAAAAAAAGTTATAAATCTATAAGCACTATATGCGGCAGTGGTGTGTGCGGCAACGGAATTTGCGGGGATGGTGTGTGCGGCAACGGAATAAACGGAAACGGTTTATCCGGCAATGGCTGCGAACCTGAAGAAACTAATTTTACAAGGTTTTTTCAAAACACCATTCAAGATATAAAGCAGACGAGGAGAGTATAATTCAATTAAAACCGGCCTAAGTGCCGGTTTTAATATATTGTTTAAAAATACTTTGCTCGGGGGAGTACAGCGGGGAGAAATTTTTATAATATGTGAATACAATTAAGAAATTAATCTCTCTAATCTTATATTATGTAGTGAATAAGGCAAATAATGAAAACCCCCAGACTTTTAGAACTTGAATGTGAAATATCGGTATGCAAAAAGCGCTTAAAAGAGCTTGAACCTTATATTGCTGAAAATAACGCTCTTGCTATTATTTATAATCAAACGCTGGTTAAAAAAGCAATTTTAATTAATGAACATAAACAACTGCAGGAAAAGAAAACTATTTTGCCAAGAATTAAGCGCTTGTTTACTTTTAACAGACGCAAAAAACTCATTTGCGACTATTTTATGAAGTAAGTGCTTTTAATGCCTGTCCGGCTTTATTATAGTAACATTCTTGCTTTCATTTATTTCTGTACGCGCAGTTTTAATTTTATTTTTTGTATCTTCATCAATACCTGCACTTTGTACAAGTCTGTCAACAAAACCATGGTTTAATTTAACAGCTTTGGGTAAAGCACCTATATCGTCTAAAACTTCTTTAACGGATGGAAAATCATAAGCAAAAGTTTTTTTGGAGCTGTAAGTTAAAATTTCTCCAGTGCTTGCTTCAATTTCTTTTCCGCCTTTTTCAAAATAAATTTTAAAAATTGAGCGCAAATCTTGTATTTCTGCCTGCATTACATTAATTGCCTGTTGAATTCGCAAATATCTTTCGAAAAGATATTCAACATTTTCAATTTGCGACAGCTGCCAATGATATTTTTCAAAATACATTCTTTTTAAATCAGGATAAGCCTGTGCAAGACCTATGGCATCTGCCATAGCACGGTGGCGTGTAGAAAAATCCACTTTAAATTTGTGCATTAAAGATTCAAGACCGCAAGATTCACATTGCGGGAAAACCTCTTTAAACATTTCCTGGCTGTCTATATACTGGTTTTCCAAAGGCTTATCATACAAACGTTTGGATGTTCTGTTTAAAAAGCTGAAATCAAAAATTGCATTATGGGCAACAATAGGTGCATTGCCTATGAACTCAAAGATTTTTGGATAAATTTCTTCTTCTTCGGGCTGGCCTTCAAGCATTTCTTCAGTAATACCATGGATTGCGACAGAAGATTTTCTTATATGCTGGTGCGGGTTTATGAGTGTTTCAAAGGTGTCTTTAATTTTGCCGTTTACAAGCTTGACGCCTGCAAATTCAATGATTTTTTCTCTTGTGTAATCTAAACCTGTTGTTTCAACGTCGACAACGACTTCAATTTCTTTTTGCTGCATTTTTACCTTATCTTCCGCTTTAAATAAATTCTAACACAAAAAATAAGAAGTGTAAAATTTGCTTTAATACTTTATGAATTTTTAAGTGTATTGACTTAAGTTTATCTTTAGTTGATTTTAAAAAAAATCGTTAAATATTGTTAAGAATTTTTTTAATTTAATCAAGTTTTTGCATATTTTATTTTTTTAATGTATTATATTTTATTATTAAAAAATGTATGTACTAAAAACCCTTTAAGGAGGATTATGAATTGGCGATAACTATACCTATCAAAAACAACGAGATATTTGAATGCATTGCTCCAAAGCGTTATTTGGGCAGACACATATTAGCTGAATTTTTTGAATGTGACCCCAACATTTTGAACAACCCCAAGATGGTAGAAAAGTTTATGACAGAAGCTGCAATTGAATGCGGTGCTACTGTTGTTCAAAAATGTTTTCACCTTTTTGCTCCCTTTGGAGTTTCAGGGGTTGTAATTATATCAGAAAGCCATTTAGCTATACATACTTGGCCGGAACTCGGTTACGCCGCAATAGATTTATTCACCTGCGGTGAAAATTGTGATCCTAAAGTTGCATATGAGTATTTAAAAGAGAAATTTGGTTCTAAAGACAGCTCTTACAGCCAATTGAACCGCGGAAATTTGGATGAAAAGAATTTGCATGTGGAACATACACCATTTTGTATAAATTCTCAAAGCTAAACAAGATTTTTTATTTTAGGCTATAATATATTTATGTTAAACCTTAACATAGAAAATTTAAGTTTGACACACGTTGACGATGTCATGGAAATTGAAAAAAATGCTTATGGCGAACACCATTGGCCGAGAGAGTCTTTTGTCAACGAAGTTAAAAATGATGTGGCGCATTATTTATGCGCAGTCGTTGAAGGGCGTGTTATAGGCTATATCGGAGTTTGGGAAATTATAGATGAAGCCCACATCACAACCATTGCAGTCCACCCGGAATATAGAGGAAAGGGCATTGCAAAAACACTTCTAATTGCAGTACTTGAAAGATGTTATGATGCTAAAATTAAATATATAACGCTTGAAGTGCGCGCTTCAAATAAAGCCGCGATAGGCTTATATGAAAAATTCGGGTTCAAATCTTTGGGTTTAAGGAAAAAATATTATCAAAATGACGGTGAAGATGCCTTGATAATGTGGACCCAGAACATTTTTGATAAAAGTTATAGAGAAATATTTGAAAAAAATAAAACGGAGTTTGAAGAATAGATGGCAAACAAAAGGCTTCAGGACAAAGTTGATGATTTTATATATAAAGGCGAAAAAACACCATTAAGCTTGGGCACTCTTGTAATTGTTTGTGCCTGCCTGCTTTTACTTATTGTTGCAACTTTTAGCGAATTTAATATCTGCCATTTTTTATATTGGCCTAATCAGCAGGGCGTGTGGGAGCTAAAAACCCATGTTTATCCCTACATTGCCCAAATACCGGTTGTTATTTTTATAAGCGCCGTTTTAGGTGTACGATTTGGGGTTTTAACAGTCATGCTATATATTTTAATGGGTTTATTTATGTGGCCCATTTTTGCTTTTGGCGGAGGTATATCTTATATTAAAACATTCTTTTTTGGCTATATTTTGGGCTATTTTCCCTGCGTGTTTTTTGTGTCATTTTTCTTACGTAAATACGAAGGCTTTAAGGGAATTTTATTCGCGGTTTTATCCGGTGTTTCGGTTGTTAATATCGTTGGATTTTTATACAGCATAATTCTTTTAATTTTCAGGCAAATTGATTTCGGGTTTATTATGGGTGCAGCCGTGCATGTGGGAGGAATAAAATTTTTGTACGATATCATAATATCATTTTTTGCAATTTTACTTTCTTACCCTGCGAAAAAAGTGCTCTGGCTTGCAATGAAAAACAATTAACCCCGCTAAATTTTTTGCAATTTTGCAATTGTCGGGTCTAGAAGCCTTTTTCCTATTTTATCAAATTCTATCTGTAGAAGGCACCTGTTTGAATATGTAACAACCTTTAAAATTTTTCCCTGCCCGTATTTTTCATGCATAACGCTATCGCCTTCATCAAAATCTTGTTTTGTTTGTTCGGCTTCTTCTTTATTAAATACCGGGAGTTCATTTTCTTTATTTTTAATTTGTTCTTGAATTTTGCCTAAGTTAATTGTACCTTCTCCTTCAACAACAATATCTTCAAATTTTTCATTGATATCGGCGGCACTGTCTTCAACAAGTTCATCAAAAGTGTCTTCAACGGATTGTTTTGCCAAATCTTCTAAAGACAAATTGTCATCTTCTTCAGCCTGTGTGTAAACTTCGCCCTCATGCCAGTTTTCTTCAACTTCTTCTTTTTCTTTTTCAGGCATTTTTTGCGAGTAATCAACTTCTTGATAAGTTGTGTTTTTAGCGTTATCAAAATAATCAAGTTCGTCTTCTGAAATCAGCTTTGAAATTCCGCTGTCATAAACTTTTGAATAAACCTCTTTAGGCTCTATTTTGCTGATGGTTTCTTCAAGTTCGACATCTTCAATATCGTTAACCAATTGTATAAAATCTTCATCCTCATCGCCTTGTAAAATTTCTTTTACACGCGGTTTTTCGATGTATTGAATAGGGTTTTCTTCTTCATCGTTACTTTCAAAAGCATCATGTCCCAAATCTTGTGCCGGTGCTGTTTTTGGTTCATCAAAATCTATTTCCTCATAATTGTTCTGCACTTCTTCTTTAATTGTAGGCGCATCCTCTTGAACAGAGCTAGATGGCCTCTGCTCTTCTTCTCTTTCAAAAAGAACGGAAGGCAAAACGGTTGGCTTAATTTCTTCCAGTACAATTTCATCTTGCTTTTGGTTCAATTTAACTTTGTCAAATTTATTTTCAAATTTTGCCGAATACCTTTGCAAATTGCTCAATTTTATTCTTCTGGACTTTTTATCCTTAGCTGTTTCTTCATCAATGGTAACGGTATTTTGAATTTTAAAAATAAGTTCTTTTGTGTCTGTGCCGAATAAAAGTGCGTGATTTTGATCCAGAGTCCAAATGGCGCAATCTGCATAGCCAAAATCGCGGCTCGGTTTAAGGGTGGGGAGCAGAATATAGTTTTTTGAATGTTCAGCCACTGCAGGCATCTTTTTGTACCCGTAAGAAATGCTTGGGATAATACTTACAGCACCTCTTGTTTGAAAAATTTTTGTTATGAGATTTTGGTCTGAATTTGTTTCATTAAGCCTTATAAAAATAAATGACGGAGTTTTAATGCTGCGCAGAATAAAGTTAACAAATTCCTTATGCCACAAAACATTCAGCGGTGACAAATCAATAATTGTTATTTTTTCTTGTGCGGCGGTTTTTCTTACTATATCAATTTCTTTAGCAGTTTTTGCAAATATTGAACTTTGCTGGTATTTTACAAGCCTGTTTCTTAAAACCAAAAGTTCTGAAATAGGCGTTTGCTTATATTGTCCCGCAACAGCTTTTACAAACTGGTTGAAAGGGATAAAGCCGCCTTCAATTGATTTTGCGTATTCTTTAACTTCATTAAAAATATCTTCGCAAACAGCCTGAGTTTCCAAAGATGCATTGGCAAGTGCTATATTCCAAACAAAATCAAGGGAATAAAAATCCAAAGGCAATTTGAAATCAACCGTTGCACGCAGCCTTAAGGAGTTTTTAACGTTTAGAGAACCTGTGTAATCTATAATTACAACATTTTTAAATTGAGAGAGTTTTTGTGCGAAATTTCCGCTTAAAACATGCAAATCTTCCATCTTGTCCGCATAAATAACAGGGTTGTTTGTAAAAAACTCAAGATTGAAATCCAACGGCAGCATAGTTTTTGGATTAAGCCCTACCTGAAATTTATTTTTATCGAGGTTGATAAATTCTTCAACTTCTTTTTGATTGCATAGATACATTTTGCAAAGTTTTGTCGGCGTAAAACCGTTGTATTCAATAATTTCATCAACAGAGTTCAGCATATATAAAATTTTAACGCTTGCATAATTTAGGCTTGCATCAAATTTGTCGTTTTCAATTTCAATAATTTGCCCTAAAAATCTTTTGCCAGAATCTTCAATCAGCACAAAATCAAGCAGGCAAAAACCATCTGCATGCGGGTCAAAAACAATATTAACTGTATTGTTTAGCGTTTGGGTAACTTGCATAAAAACTTTCAACTAAACTCTGCTCTTAGTAATTTTTATTATACAACACACATGACAAAAATATTACAATTTTAAATAAATGTTAAAAAGTTAATCGGTTTCATCCTGCACGTCATCTATAATAGCTTGCGAGACTAAATCAAATTCGTCATCATCCTCTATAACCTCAAAAATGTAGGAATCACCTTCCGTTTTAAGGCGCATTAAGACAACTTCAGTGTCTTCGCTTTCAATATCGGCGTTTTCCGGCAGCAAAAGGGCATATTCCTGACTATCCACATTTACGATATCCATTAATTTTAAATTGACTTCTACCCCATTTTCATCAACTGTTTTGATTACCTGCAATTCTTTCATTTATTTTCTCCACTTCTTAAGTAGTCCTCTAATATTAAACAAGCACTTTTCAAATCAACAAGCCCTTTATTTTTGGTATATTTAACGTTTTCTTTTCTTAAAAGCTCTTCTGCCTCAGAAGATGTATAACTTTCATCACAATACACTATTTTAAATTCGTTTTCAAGAGGTTTTATAAAATCAATACAATTTTTCGCCTGAAACCCCAAAGTGCCGTCAGTATTATAAGGAATACCCGCTACAATTGTTGTGACTCTGTTTTCTTTTGCCAATTTTCTTATTTCATCCTGTGCATCTTTATCTTTTTTCCTTTGAACAAGGCAAAGTTCGCGCGAAAAAATTCCTAAAGGATCTGTTATTGCAACACCTATCCGCTTTGTACCTATGTCAAGTCCTAAAATTCGCTCTGCCATTTATCCTCTATTATACTTAAAATGCGTTTTGCATTTGCATTTTCTTTTTTATCTTTTTTGAAAACCGTTGTATTGTTATCGGGTTGCACTTCTTTTAAAAAGTTTTCATATACGCTTTTTTTCAATATTATTTCCTGAAATTTTTTTCTAAACTCGCTTTTTTGTGTTAAGGAATACAAAATATTCGCAATGTCGTACATTTTGGCGCAATGGCTAAAATATGCCTGATAAAGCAGTGTCTTTTCAAAAGATGCAAAAATTTCATCCGTATTTTCTTTTATGCGCTCTTCAATATCTTCTATAGTGAAGGATTTTTTTTCAATTTTTTCTAAAATATTATCAAAAGCAGGGTTATCACCGTATGTTATAAACCAATTTTTCATAAAATCCTGCTTTAAAAGTTTTTTAAAAGAAAATTCATTCAGCTGAATTTTTTTAAGGTTTGATTTAAAGAACTCTTCTAAATCCTGGCTTAAAGGTTCGATATCATAGGTTAATTGGCGCCAGCTTAAAAGTTCATAGGGAACTTGCAGTTTTTCTTTTTGCGCTTTATTTATTAATTCATTTAAAATTTTAACCCCTGCACTTAAATCTATTTTAACGGGTATATTTTCATTAAAGATTCTTCCAAACATGGTTTCAAAATCTTTTTGATTAATATCGTCAAACCCAAGGCAGGCCAGAGGGGCGGTGTGCGGGTTTAAAACCGTTGCAAAAGAGCGGAAAGTTCCGTTTAAATTTTTTCTTGCAAAAAGTAAAACAAAATTTGAAGCGCCGTCAAGCATGCTTGCCCAAAAACCAAGAGGTACGGAATCTTTTAAAATATTTTTGTAAAGTTCAATTTGCGATACTTCTTTTCTTAAGCCCAGCATTTTAAGCTCATTTTTGCATTTTTTAGCTAAACTTACGGCAAGAGGGTCATCTGACGTATCTATTACCCAATTATAAACTTCAAAAACCAAATAAGATTTTGAAGTTTTTAAAGTTTCCATAGCTCTTTTTGCAAATTTTGTTGTGGGATTATTATAAATTACCGGTATTAAAATACTGACAAATTCTTCATGCGAAAAATCATTTATAATTGAATCCATCAGTATTTCTTTATCTTTATCACTGATACCGAAAAAGAAGTCCAAAAAATCAACTTGCGCCTGTGGGTTTACTCTTGCATTTGATAAAAATTTCTTGGTTTCATAATCAACCAAAAGTTCAGGGTCAATAAATTCCGAAAGCTTTATATAATTTATTTCTAAATTAAGTTCCCTCAAAATAGTTATCAAATAAAGCTTTTTGTCATTCGAAATATTTGCTGAAGAGAGGTTTTTAAAAATAATATTTTCAGCGTTTTTTCCGGCACATGCAACCAAAATAAGTTTAAGGGCGTCATCCCACACGGTATTACTTCCGGTTATTTCATCAATAACAAGGCTTGCCAAAAGCTCTTTATCTTTTATTTCTGATAATTTTTCTATACTTTTTGCAACAAGATTAGGCTCAATATCTTTTTGTGCCTTTAAAAAATCAAGTTCCCTCAATACGATGGAGCGCGAAAAAAGTTTTGAATTTTTTTCCGTCATTTTTGCGGTGTGTTCCATAACAAATCAAGTATTTTTTGTGCTTCTTTTGATAAGGCGCCGTCTTGCAGAATTAAATACTGAACGGCAATTAACGTGCATTCGGAGCAAATATTAACGTTCGGGCCTTTTACCATTTTTGGCACCATTGTGTTTGGGCGTTTGCAAAAACTGCAGTATTCGATTTTTTGTTCTTGAGCATGCTCTTCTTTATGTTTCTTGGCTTTAGAACCTATTGAAACAACTTTTTTATCACTCATGCTAATCTCCTTTAACTCCTATGTTAAACAATTTTTCTAAAAAACACAAGTATATTAATTTTTACACACTTTTAAAAAATAAATTTAAAATTTTGTAACAATTACTTAACAAATGACAAAAATAATTATTCACGATTTTTATACACACACATTTTTAGTGTGTAGTTAGGTAAGAAAAGAGGAAACTAATGAAAATTTATCCTATTCAAGGTCATAATTACGGCCTACAGAATTCAAACAGAAAAGTGCAGCAGCAAAATTTATCTTTTGGAAAAGTTGTAACGCAGGTTGCAGAGGATTCTTTCGCGCCTCTGGTTAAAAAGGGGCTTAATCGGTTTATGAATTATATGAGAGAGCTGGCAACACAGGCTGTATCCGGAAGCGAAGATGCACAAAAGAAATTAACATCTTTAATAGGACAAGATGCGACATCTGAAATTGTAAGAGACGCAAAAGCGTATACAAACAGAACAAAACAAATTACAAAAGCGCTTCCTTTGAGCGGGCATGGCACACGTGGTTCTGAAATAAGAAACACTGTAACAGACGCTTTGAATTTACCAAGAACCAATAAAACAGACTTGCCGCTTCCTGCCGTTATAGGCCGCCATAAAGGTAAAGATATTTATTTAACGACGGCAAATAATGAACTTTTACATATGATGGAAGCAAAAACACTTTCGCCTTTTGAAAGATTAGATCACATCACAACCAAGGCAAGCGAAGGTGATGCAACTGTTTTGATAGAAGGTTTAAAAAGCGGCAAAATTTCCAGAAGAAAGCCTGTTTTATTCACCTATACCGATGATGTCGGGACAAAAGGCTATCAGGATTACAGCGAACTTACAAAAAGATATAAAGAAGTGGGCGGTGCTAAATCTCCTTACAATGTAATTTCAAGAGGTTATATGGCAACAAAACAAGAAGCGGCCGGTACTTTGGGAACTTTCTTGCCTGAAGGAAAAGCGTTTGCTGTTTATGAAAAACCCTCTTTGGAACAATTAAATCAATTTTTGCCGGGTGACCAAATGGTTATGACAAACATAGGCAAAACACTTTTCACACCCAAGGGGTTAGCTGATATAGATGCAAGAAGAATTGCAGACCCTATGTCTTTAACTAAAATGGATAAAGGTGTACCGAAATGGCATGTTACTGAAGGTATTTTAAAACCTGCAGGGCGCGAAGGCGCATTGGATGTTATCCCTAAAGGTGGGCAATTTGCCGATATCGGAAACGGTACAATTTTTACAGACACCATGCTTGACATTGCAAGCGGGAAATTTAATAATGTTTTCCCGAAAGAGCTGGAAGCACAAATTGCAAAAAATGTTACAGCAAACCCTGACGGCTTAAGCGCTACATTTAAGTATGGCGATAAGTTTGTAACTTTGCCGACATCAAAAGCTTAATATAATAAAAATAAGTTAAAGGGTTTGTAGAAATACAAGCCCTTTTTAATATAGTGCCAGGATGCAATTCTGTTTCTTATACTTTCAAATTAAAAGATTCTGAAACAAGTTCAGAATGACAAGAAATAATATCGGGATGATAGGTGCTGCGTTGGCGAGTTTACGAGCCTTACGCACACGAATGCAATATATAAATTTTTAGCGAAAGCGTAAAAAATTTAATATAGTGCCAGGATGCAATTCTGTTTCTTATACTTTCAAATTAAAAGATTCTGAAACAAGTTCAGAATGACAAGAAATAATATCGGGATGATAGGTGCTGCGTTGGCGAGTTTACGAGCCTTACGCACACGAATGCAATATATAAATTTTTAGC
>CAYYBA010000034.1:0-13216 GCA_964470205.1 uncultured Gammaproteobacteria bacterium
GGTTGCTGCCGACGCCTTTTGAAGCGTAAGAATCAAACCTTAAATTTTTATATTTAAAGCTCAGCGAATCGGAATCTTGTTTTTTTTCTATATCTTTTGCGCCGATTCTTTTTATTTTTTTAATACCTATTTTATAGTGAAAAGAAGATGTATCATCAAGCAAAATTTCTTCCTGCACCTCTTTTTCCAAAAAAGGCTGCGCTTCTTGCGAAATCGGCTGTGTTTCTTCTTGATTACATTGATTTTGCGCTCCATCCATAGGAAATTCGTCCCTTGAAAAAACAGGAAGTGTTAATATTAATATTAAACTTAATAAAATAAAACGTTTCATACTTATACATTATAACGCTTTCGCGTTTTAATTCGTTCGGCTCAAGTAAAAAAATGAATTTTTTTTACTTTCGCCTTCACTCATTATAAAACATTAAAATCAAATGTAAAATTCATCTTTTGTAAAACAATCTTTTTTGCTATTATTTAATTATGGAAAAATTAAAACGCTGTGCATGGGTGCCTGAAAACAATCCTGAATATCAAAAATATCATGACCAGGAGTGGGGTGTACCCGTACATGATGATAAAAAGCATTTTGAAATGCTTGTCCTTGAAGGTGCTCAGGCAGGTTTAAGCTGGGAAACAGTTTTGAAAAAAAGAAAAGGATATAAAAAAGCTTTTTACGATTGGGATGTACAAAAATGCGCTCAAATGAGCGACCAAGATCTTGAAAAACTAATACAAAATCCTGATATTATAAGAAACAGGCTGAAAATATTTTCCGTAAGAAAAAATGCAGCTGCTTTTTTGCAAATTCAAAAAGAATTCGGAAGCTTTGATAATTACATCTGGAAATATGTAGGTGGAAAACCTATAATAAACAATTTTACATCCATTTCCCAAATTCCCGCAAAAACAGAATTGAGCGACAAAATAGCCAAAGACTTAAAAAAACGGGGCATGTCTTTTGTGGGTTCAACTATTATTTATGCGCACATGCAGGCAACAGGCCTTGTATGTGACCACACTGTTGATTGTTTCAGATTTTTTGAATGCATAAAAAAATCATAAAATTAAAAAATGTTGCCCCTTAATTTTTTATAAATTTTTTTGTATTATAATTAAAATATGTTTATACTTTTGGTGGAAAATTGAGCGTGAACACAATCAAAAACCTGTATCAAAGATACAAAAATTTCATAAAATACTGTGTTATAGGCTTTAGCGGTGCCTTTCTTGATTTTTGTTTATTCGCGCTTTTAACACATTTTTTGATATATTACCAGTATGCCAATGCAATTTCGGTAACTTTTGGTATCACAAACAATTTTTTCTTAAACGCATATTTCAATTTCAAGGTCAAGGATAGGCTCTTTAAAAGATTTATATCCTT
Organism: uncultured Gammaproteobacteria bacterium; assembly: GCA_964470205.1. Taxonomy (GTDB): domain Bacteria; phylum Cyanobacteriota; class Vampirovibrionia; order Gastranaerophilales; family Gastranaerophilaceae; genus CAYYBA01. The sequence continues at coordinate 1,388 of CAYYBA010000034.1, forward strand.
TTACGCGGTTGGAATGTTTGGTCTTTTAATAAGTGCCGCCATGCTTTTTGTTTTGGTTGAAACATTGCATACAAATAAAATAATCGCGAAAATTTTAACAATTTTTGTTATAACAATTGTACAATTCAGTTTAAATAAAATAATAACATTCAGGGTAAAAAGATATGAGCAAGCATAAAAATATAGTTGTGGGAGCAGGATTTTCGGGCGCTACAATTGCAAATTTAATAGCTGAAAAATTTGATGAAGAAGTTTTAATAGTAGATAAAAAATCGCATATTGCAGGTAACAGCTATGACTATTTTGAAAATAACATCTGTGTTCATAAATACGGTTCACACATTTTTCACACCCAAAGCGAAAAAGTTTGGCAATTTATAAGTAAGTTTACAAGCTTTAACACATATATGCACAAAGTTATTGCAGTTATTGACGGAATTGAAACCACAATACCTTTTAATATAAATTCTCTTTACGACACTCTGCCAAAAACATTGGCAGAGAAGCTTGAAGAAAAGCTTTTAAAGCAATTTGAATACAACGCTAAAATCCCGATTTTAGAATTTCAAAAGCAGGACGATGAAGATCTGAAATTTTTGGCAAAGTATGTTTATGAAAAAGTATTTTTACACTACACCATAAAACAATGGGGAAAGGCGCCTGATGAAATAGACGGTTTTGTAACTGCACGCGTGCCTGTTTATATCAGCCGTGATAACAGGTATTTTCAGGATAAATACCAAGGTATACCTCAAAAAGGTTACAGTGAAACCGTTAAAAATATGTTAAATCATCCTAAAATTAAAATTGAATTAAACACCGATTTTAAAAATATTGACACAAGCGCTGCATCAAAAATTTTCTATACCGGTTCGATTGATGAATTTTTTAACTATAAATTCGGTGTTCTTCCCTATAGAAGCATAAATTTTAAAATGGAAAAATACGAAGACAGAGAATTTTACCAATCAAATTCTGTTGTAAATTACCCTTGCGATTATGACTTTACAAGAATTCACGAATATAAACACTATTTAAAAGATAAATCAAGCTGTACAATTATCGCAAAAGAATATTCCGAAGATTTTGAATTAAACAAAAACGAAAGGTATTATCCTGTTTCAAATAAGGAAAATGAAGCGTTGTATCAAAAATATTTAATGCAAGCCGAGAAACTTGAAAATGTTTATTTTCTAGGAAGATTGGGCGATTACAAATATTATGATATGGATAAAGCCATTTTAAGGGCTATTGAATTGTTTGAAAAAATTTACGATAAAAGAGGAAATAATGATGAAACAATTAGCAGTTATAATGCCTGTCTATAATGAAGAGGGCGCCATAAAAGATGTAGTAGAAAAATGGACACAAGAGTTAAATAAACATAGGATTAATTACAATATTTGCGTATATAATGACGGCTCTAAAGACAACACGGCAAAGATACTGGAAGAATTGGTGCATAAAGAACCGCGGCTTATTGCCGTAAACAAAGCAAATTCAGGCCATGGCCCTACAATTTTAACGGGTTACAGGCAATGTTCACAAGGGTATGACTGGATTTTTCAAATTGATTCTGACGATGAAATGGGTACAGTTGGTTTTATTGAACTTTGGAATAAAAGGGAAGATTACGACTTTTTGCTGGGAATACGCGATAAGCGCGTGCAGCAATTGCCCAGAAAAATTATAAGTGCGGTATCGCGTTTGTGTATTAAAACATTTTACGGCACGGGAGGCCCATGGGATGTAAACAGCCCCTACAGGCTTATTAGAAGTGAAAAATTCAAAGATTTATTTAATCAAATCCCGGATAACACTTTTGCCCCGAACGTTATTATATCAGGCTATGCAGCTAAAAAGAAATTAAGGGTTTTTGAAACACCTGTTAAATGTACATTCAGGACAACAGGCGAAGTTTCGATTAAAAAATGGAAACTTTTAAAAGCTGCGGCGAAATCTTTTGTACAGACAATTAAATTTTCTTTTGAGGTTAAATGATGTTTAAAAAAATTTATTTAGCATTTTTAGCTGTTTTTGCAGTAGTTACAACCGTGTTAATTTTGTTCAGGGTGCAAATTTTTCCAACAACAATATATATGGAATTTCAAGATGAAGCCGCAACGTGCAAAAGTGCAGTAAACGGCGTTATTGAAGAATTTAAATGTCCAAGTTCTTTTAAATTGCATGTACCATACGGTTCTAAAGTTGAAATCTACATAAAATCGCAAGAAAAAGTTGACCCTAATTATATAAGAATAGGGGATAAAAGAAGCCCTGAAGCTGAAATTCTAAATTATTATGATGTTTCTTATTCAAAGGGCGCAACAACCTTTTTGTTGAAAGAACCCGCACCGTCGCAATGCGCTTTTATGAAACCTGTTTTCGAACATCCTTATATTACGGGTTTTAGCTTAATTTCTGCTTTTGGTGCGTTATTGGGCATACTTTTTGCCGCAATTTTATTTTTTCAAAAACGAAAAGATAAAATTATAAATTTCTATAAAAATTTTGCAATAACAGAAGCCATAACTTTAAAAGCATTAAAAATTGCAACATTTTTAATGCTGGGCTTATTTTTCTACATACAAATTACAAACATAGGTTTTGACTATGACGCGGCTTATAACGCTACAATTTCTAAAAATATAGCACAGGGGATTGGATATGTATCTTCTTACAACGGGATTGTCACTTTTAACCCTGAAATTACAACCGGCTACACCATGATTTTCCCCGTTGCGCTCGGTATTAAAATATTTTCCAATCAATATTGGGTGCCGGGTTTAGTATCAACCCTCTTAATTTTTGCACTCTTATTGGCAGTTTTATATGTACCCAAGCACTTTAATTTTATTGATGAAAAGAAGCTGTGGAGCTGGCGTATTGTATTTATAGCCCTTATGCTTTTTGCTTCAAACGGTATTTTGTATTTTACTTCACTTTTAGGAGAAGTGCCTGCGGCATTTTTTGTTATATTGTCCGCCCTGATACTTATTTTATCAAAAGAAAGAAAAAGTTTTTATTTTTTGGCGGGGTTTTTGGCATCTTGCGCCCTTGTTACAAAAATATTGACATTAATATCCGTAGTACCGGTATTTTTAGCTTATCTTCTGTTAAAATTCCGCTCTTTTAAAGAATTAAAGGCAAAAATATGGTCTATTGCCTGGTTTTTTATAGGTTTGGCAGTTCCGCTTGCTTTATTTGAAATTTATAAAATAGCTTCTTTGGGCAGCTTTGCAAAATATCTTAAATTAAAGAATACTGAGAGCCTGTTTTTCTCATCATCGGGCTCCGGCGTAGACTCTATATGGAAAGTTTTTGTTAACCTGTTTCGCAATTCATTTGCCTTTGTAAAGGAATTCGGAATTTTAAGAATGGGCATTTTTATAATTTTGCCTTTGGTATCCCTGGTATGGATGTATAGAAAAAGGGAAGATAAAAAATATGCTCCTGTTTATCTCTTGTCGGCAGCCGTTTTATTTAATGCGCTCTGGTGGTTTGTGCTCTGCCCTACGCACTGGTTTAGGCATCTATTGATTGGCTATATTTTGTTTCTTGCTATGTTAAGTTTTTCTGTTTTCATCTTTAACAATAAAAACAAATTAATGCTTTCTTTAATAATACTTTTATTTTTAACTGTACCGTCTTCCCTAAACGTTTCAAAAGCTCTTTTTAATCCTAAAAATCCTTTTGATACGCCTTATGAATTAAAAGAAGCAAGTGGATTTATACTGTCTCATCCCGATTATAAATACTATGGCTGCGGCTGGTGGGCAAACAGACATTTGGAATATATACTGCCTGGCGTAAATAATTTTTCGGATTGCCTGAGAGGCAAATTTAAGAAAAAAGCCGTAAACATTTTGGTGCGCGAAAAAGCTTATTGGAATTTAGACAGAAGCAGGCGAATCGATAAAATACAACGTAAATGTGAAAAGAACATAATTTTTGAAAATAAAGGTTATGTGTTTTCAAAGTGTGAATAAATTAAAAGGCGATGAAGCACAAGTAGTGTGTTTTAGAAGCTGATTTGGAGAAACACTAATGGGCATTGAAAAAGTAAAAGAGTATTTTAAAAAATTTAATATGGAAGATAGAATTTTTGAATTTGAAACATCATCCGCCACGGTTGAATTGGCTGCACGTGCTTTGGGGTGCGAAGAGAGAAGAATTGCAAAAACCTTGTCTTTTAAAAACGATGGAGGTGTTATTCTTGTTGTAACGGCAGGGGACACCAAAGTTGACAATTCAAAATTTAAAACTTTTTTTAAAACAAAGGCAAAAATGCTTAATTTTGATGAAGCGCAAACTTTGGTCGGACATAAAGTGGGCGGAATTTGCCCTTTTGCGCTAAATTGCAATGTTGAAGTTTATCTGGATAATTCCCTAAAAAGGTTTGAAACAGTATTCCCCGCAGCAGGCAGCGCCAACAGTGCCGTTAAATTGACCCCTGCGGAATTGGAAGAATATTCAAACGCAAAGGGGTGGATTGATGTTTGCAAATATGTTGAAAGTTAAAAACCGCCCTTTTTGGCGGGCGGTTTTTAAGGATTTTTTGTCAATTAATAGTTTATATAGTCGGGAACTTTTACGCTTGTTTTGTGCCTAACGGTCCTTGCACTTCAGCGGATCCCTGTGCTTGTGCTTCAGCCGCAGCTTTTTTGTTTTTGCTTGATACAATAAATGCTGCTACAATACCTACTGCTGCTGCAGCGGCTAAAGCCACTTTTATGGCAGTACCTTTATTCAAGCTTTTAATTTTATCTGTAACTGATTCTTTGGCATTTTTCCAAACTGTCCCAACGCCGCTTGTAAGCGCATCGCCTTCTTTTAAAACTTTTTTACCTTCTTTGTCTACGTATAAAGCGTCTGTAAATTCCTTAGCTTTTTCTTGCAAACCTTTTACGGCTTTTTTGGCTGGTGTTGTAATTTTACCTGCCCCATCTTTAACTTCTGCAACCGCAGGAGTACCTTCAATTTTTTCTAAAAGAGTTTTGGCTTTCGCTCCTAAAGTTTTTGCTGCATCAGGTGCACTCTCTCCGCCTGCTGTTACATAGCCACTTAATTTTGCAAGCATATCATCGGCATAATCTTTAATCTTCTCTGCGCCTTCTGGAAGTTGTGAATTAACAAGTTCTAACACGCCTTTTTGAGTGGCTTCTAATTCGCTTTTTGTACTTTGGGCAAGTCCTGTTACCGCCCTTTGAACACGATTGCTTTTAACAAACGCGTCAACTGTTTCTTTTGTGGCATCGCTTGCTGTAGCATTCTTTAAAGAATTTGCTAAAATACCATAAGTTGCTCCACCTGCGCCTAATGCGCCTACTGCTGCACCACCCACACCATATAATAGGGGGCTTTGTTGTTTTTGATCGACTGTACCTACTGCACTAACTGACATAACATTCTCCTTCACTATATAATAAAATTATTAACCTTCATTATTTTACTACTTACTTAATTAAAATACGATAGATAAATTTAATTGCTATTTTTTTTTAATAAACTTTACAATACTTCACAATAAAAATCATGTAAACCCATGTCGCAAGGGTTTGTACAGCCCATAAATTTATGTTGTATTTTCAATTTTATGCTATTATTTAAGTATGATACAGTTGACACAGGCACATATAATAGGCGCAATAATTGCATTTCTGCTTGGCATTTTTATAGTACCGGGCGTTATTTATTATTCCAAAAAAGCCGGGCTTTTAGATAAACCAAATGCCCGTAAAATCCATTCAGGCGCTATTTCAAGACTTGGCGGAATTGCAATTTGGCTTTCTGTTATGCTTACATTTCTCTTTTTGGTAATGTTAAGCTATTACCCGAAAGGTGTGGGGTTATCAGGCATTATTATGGGCGGCTCTTTAATGTTTCTTTTGGGCCTTGTGGATGACGTTTTTTGTTTGGGTGCAAAATTTAAGCTTTTCATACAAATAGCAATTGCAACAATGGTAATACTTTTGGGCGTTCGTATTGAGAGCATTTATAATCCGTTGGGCTCAAACATTCACCTTGGTTTTTGGTCTTACCCTATTTCGCTTCTTTGGATTGTGGGTATTTCAAACGCCATTAACTTTATAGACGGTATAGACGGTCTTGCAGGCTCAATTGTAGCCATAGCATCTGCCGCTATTGCAATAATTTCACTTGTTTTAACACCGCCATCTACTATTTCAGCCCTTGTGGCATTTATTTTGCTCGGTGCTATGCTGTCGTTTCTGGCATATAATTATAATCCGGCAAAAATTTTTATGGGCGATTCAGGTGCACTTTTTGCAGGTTTTATGCTTGCAACGCTTTCTATAACGGGTATTGCAAAAGGGGGCGGCGCTTTAATGTATTTGCCGCTTTTAATACTTGCCGTTCCAATCTTAGATGTGGCTTATTCAAGCGTAAGGCGTATTTTAAAGGGTACAAGCCCATTTGTAGCAGACAGCGAACATATCCACCATCAGCTTTTGCACATAGGCTATTCGCAGGATAAAACAGTTGTTCTTCTTGCAACAATAGCTATGATATGCGCCGTAATTGCTTTTATAATAGCAGGTTCTTTAAACAAATATTTTATGTACGCAATAATTCTTGTCGGTATTTTGGTTTTATTGAGTATTGTTTCAAAATCTATAAAAAAGGAAAATTAGTTCATGCAAAAGCGCTGGTATGATTTTGACCCGTTTATAAGTTTGGCGGTTAATTCAATTGAGAATGCGGATGAAGAAGACAAAAAATTTTGCTTAAATTATATAATAACAAAAGTTAAAGATTCCGGCATTGAAATTAAAAAGAATATAAATACGCCTTATAATTGTTTCTGGCAAAGGGCTCTGGATTCCTCCGCCCTGTTTTATGAGGCTATGCAATATTTCAAAGAGGCAGATAAAATTGCTCAAAGAGAAATTGCCATGTTTATAATAAAATACTCAGAAGACAATAAGAAAAAATAATATAATTCTACAACAAATAATTGATGCCAATATTTTTTTTAAAAGTACAATATATAATATGAGGAAGTTTTGTTTAATATTACTCTTTTTTGTGCTAAGTTCTATGCCATCATTTGCAATACGCATAGGGCTTGAGGATGGCGTACGCTCAACTTATGTAGGTGCTTCAAAAACAGCTTATGTACTTGATGCCAGAACAAGCAAAGTTTTGATGGAGATGAAGCCGCTGATAGCTTATACAATAAAACCTTACGGTAACGTCATGTCAATTAAAATAGGCGGGCATGTTTATAAATTAGACACAAATTGGATAATTATAAGAACAAGCGACGGCATGGGATTTTTAGGTACGAAAAGGCGCTGGTATCGCGGAAATCTGGTGCTTTACAATATAGATAAAAGGCTGATTGTCTTAAACCATGTTAGTTTGGAAGACTACCTTATGGGTGTCGTACCGTCTGAAATGCCATCCAGGTGGAATATAGAGGCTCATAAAGCCCAGGCAATTGCAGCCAGAAGCTATGCCATTGCAAATCTCGGCAAACGCGGCATCCACGGGTACGATTTAACCGATACGGCACAAGACCAGGTTTATGGCGGGGCTACCGCCGAAAAACCGCAGACTACGCGCGCAGTACAGGCTACAAAAGGGATTGTACTCACTTATGACGGTAAAATAATCCCCGCATATTACCATGCCTCATCCGGCGGGCAAACAGTACGCTCCAACAAGGTTTGGGCAAGGGATTTGCCTTATATCCACTCTGTTAACGGTTATGACTCTAATGTAAGAAAAATGGGGCATGGCGTAGGCATGAGCCAGTACGGCGCCAATAATCTCGCAAATCAAGGCTATAATTATTATCAAATATTAAATTATTTTTACAAAAACGTACATTTTGCAACTTTAAAGTCACAATTGTAGTACTTTTTCTAAAAACAGATATTTTTGAAAACTGTTGTGTTGCAAGGGTTTTGAGTATTAGTTTTAAATAAACCTTAAATCTTAAGGGTTTTTTTAAAAAAAGCTTGCAAAACTCAATAATATAGGTATAATTAAGAATGTAATACAGAAAGGAGTTCATTATGAACAAAGAAGAATTGGTAAAAACCGTGTCTGAAAAGACAAAAATGTCTCAAAAACAAGCTTCTGAAGTGCTTGCTGCAACTTTAGAAACAATCACAAAATCAGTTGCTAAAGGTAAAAAGGTTACTTTGGTAGGCTTCGGTACTTTTGAAGCAAGAAAAAGAGCTGCAAGAACAGGACGTAACCCTCAAACAGGTGCAACAATTAAAATTGCTGCAAAAACAGTTCCGGCATTTTCTGCAGGTAAAAAATTCAAAGAATTGGTTAAGTAGTTTAATTAAACCGGTTTTAAAAAGCGCCCTTTAAAAGGGGCGCTTTTTTGCTATTTATAAATCTTATCGCCCACTCGCGCTTTTGTTACATACATAACTTCGCATGCCCCGTTTCCGCCATGTGCAAAACTTTCATAATCGTTGTCGCTTCTTGACATGCTTGTTTTAGAAACAGGCTCTGCCTTATCCGTGTAAATATCAACCAGATAGCCTTCTAATTTAACGGTATCCCATTTTTTTATTGTAAGCATGCCGCTCATAACATTTATTGTGGCCGGAACTATATGGGTATGGGAAATATGGCTTATTATATACTCTTTTGAATATGGCGTTTCGCCCCTCCACCTATATTCAAGCCTTCTTGCTTCCCCTAAAGTTTTTAGGGATTTGAATTTAAAATATTTCTTTAAAACCTCTTTGTCGGCAAGATCTCCCCAGGCAATTCCTAAATCTAAAAGGCAGATGTCGTCAAATCTGTTTTTAAAAAAGCCTCTAAGCCAAAAATTTGTGTTTTTTGCAACAACAATGCCGCTTAGAACATAAGAGGCACGCGGGCTTAAGGAGTATCTGTATTTTTCTCCGCTCAGCATAATTGCTTTGCCGCGCTTATAATTAAGTTGTACGGGATCTTTTTTAATATCAATAGGTTTAGCGCTTGTTGAATTCACCTGCGGGAAACTGTATTTAATGCGAAAAGCCGCATCACCAAAGAGTGAATAGACTATCACGAAAAGGACTACTATAAAGCAAATCTTACCCAAAAGCGTAGAATTTTCTTCCATAATCTAATAATATCACTTATAGCCTTTTTATCAAAATAATAAAAGATTATACTACTAGCGTAGGAACATTTTACTAAAACCTTAGTCTAATTACTTAGACTGGAGAGTGAGGATAACATATAGTTAAACACAACTAAACGTATAGGTCCTCCTGTTCCTATACGTTTAGCATTCCTTTTCTTGACAAAGTTACTTGCCGAATGAATGTATACTTTTCTTGCCTAAATAAGCAAAATAAGCTCTACGAAATTCAGGACTAGAAACCTTTTCAATAACAGTTGGTATTACTATCAAAAACGTGTAAATAACAACTGCAAATAAAATCAATCCCAGTGCTTCAAACATGTTAGCCTCACTTTCCTTGTACCTACAGTTCTAGTTACGACTTTTAGATTTAAAACTTTATGGAATTTTACAAAATTGTAACAAAACTAAATAATTGGAGATAAGATGGTTAGTATTAAAGAGATTAGAGGGTTATTTTCAAACTTCATATGTTCAGGTTGCGGAGCCAAATTTGGCACGGATTCTATGCAAATAGTTCGCGACGAAAATGACGGACTTGTTGTTTTACATTTTAGATGTCAAAACTGTGCAAAAAGTTTCGGAATTGCATTTTTAGGTTTAAACGGAGAGGATTTAGTAAATTCAAAGGGTGAAGAGATTCCTGCCATAAGCTTTGACGATGTTTTGGATGCGCATAATTCTATGCAAAATCTGGAGCAAAACTGGCACAAATTTATAACCAAAAAAGATTTATAACGCTTCGCGTTTTAATTAGTTCGGCTTCATTCACTCATTATAACAGCGGTACTGTTTTAATTCGTTGCGCTCGGGAAATTAAAATTAATTTTATTTCCCTCACTTCACTCATTACAAAATAAAATCTTCTGTATCTTTTTTGAGATATAACCCTAGTGCTAGAGGCTTATAGCTTAAAACCTCGTTTTTAAGCATAAAATTTTCTTTGTTTAATTCGTTAACTCTTTGACGCAAAGTTTCATTTTCGGTTTTGGCACGTATTAATTCAATTACAATCTCATCAAAACCGTCCATTTTCTCAGAGAGAACATTTGTAATTTTTTCAACTATATTGTTTTCAAAATTGTTCAGTGCAAGGGTGAAATTAGCCTGTTTTTGTATTGCAGGGTAATCAAACCCTTCTTTTTTTGCCTGCACTTCAAGCGTTTTGTTATGAAGCTCCTGCATTTTCTTTAAAATGTCAAAATCCGATTTTGAAAAATACACATGCCCTTCATTATCGGTTTTCGGTTTAAGGCATGCCTTTAAACACCAGCTTTTAATTTCGGAAGTATCCGCATTGAGTGCACGTTTTACTTGCTCAACACCGTATAACTTCTCATGCGTATCCGTATAATTTTGCAATTTTTATATCCTCTATCTGTTTTATAAAAACATTATATACGATTTTTTGCAATGTGGCACAAAAAATTACGAATTGTTAATATTTATTCCATAAGCCAGGATTTATAATAACAAGGAGGGTGCTGGCACCAGCTGTTTTTGGTTAAATTATCGGTTAAAAGAAAGGGTGTAACTTTCGCGGGTAAACCTCCCGTAATTCTGTTATTCTGAGCATCTCTGAGTGTGAAAATCCACCTGTCTTTGCCGAATTGATTGGGGCTTTTTGCTCCGTTAGTGTCAAGAAGGTATATGTTTTCATCAAGGGTATATTTAGCCCAGGCGCGCCCTGAAGCATCAAGAAATGCTCCATATACGCCGGACGGCACACCGGGAGCCGTCTCACCTCCACATCCGATACAAACTCTATCCGCATCAAGCCAGCAGAAAAAAGTTTCGCTCCCTGGACAATCTTTTATGACTTTAAAATTTTTTTTCATAACATCCCATTCGGATTTAGATGCTCCATTGTCAAAAAGGCTTTTTCTCGGTTCAAGCTCGCCAAATGCAATTGCGCTTGCAAAGGCTCTTGATAAATCTGAATACGCTTTTTTGTATGCTGTTTTATATTGTAACTCCTGATAATTACGAACAACAGAAGGTATTGTAAGTGCTGCTACAACGCCGATAATAGCCAATGTTATTAAAACTTCCGCTAAAGTAAATCCGCGCTTGTTCATTTTTTACTCCCGAAAATTATTTATATATTTATATTATATAAGCTATCAGCACGATTGTCAATCGTAATAAAATTATTAATAATGTACAAAAATAAACATATGGACAACAGGAATACAAAATATATTCTTGCAAAAAATGTAAGAAATTTCAGAAAAAACAAAGGTTTAAGCCAGGAAGAATTGTCTTTGGAATTAAACTTTGACATTTCTTATATAGGCAAGCTTGAAAACCAAAAATTAAATATAACTTTAAATAGGCTTATTGCAATTGGCGATTTTTTCGGATTAAAGGTTAAGGATTTGTTTGAATAATTAAAATATTAAGTTTAGAGCGATGTGTTTTACTCTACCAGGGGTAATCATCTCTAATTTCCCACCCGTCATGCATAATTCTAGCACCACAGCATGAACCTATATTGCTTTTAGTGCTGCACCCGTATTACCGTAACAATAAGGATAAATACCTTTATCTGTTCTTACAAACATAAACAAATCGCGTCCGCGGATATTGGGTTTTTTAGAGCCGTTTAAATCAACATATATATCATTAACCTCGGTGCCTCCCCCCATAAAAGCAAAAATTATATAAAGTATACCATCCTGACCGTAAAATGCAGTTCTGCTTGTTGG
>CAYYBA010000035.1:0-12955 GCA_964470205.1 uncultured Gammaproteobacteria bacterium
GCTTACGCTTGAACCAAAAGCCATTGCCGCAATGGTGTGCTCGATTTCGTAGAATCCAAATTAAAATGAAAAGGAATAAATATGCAAAATGATATCACCCCAAAAACGGCTCCGCAAGGCGCTAGCGCCTATCTTACGCAGTGCGGTTATGTCGACAATTTAGTGGCTTTTGGCCTTATAACACCACAACAGGCGCAAGCCATGAAGCAAAATTTGGCTTTAAAGTTGAATAACACAAGTGGTCCAAAACCCGCAAATGAAGCGGCAGTCGCCGAGTTTGAAAAGGTAAATCCGGAATTTTTTAAGACCCGCAGCAGTTTGCGCGAATATCTTAAAAATGCCGATGTGGAGCTGACAGCGGGGGAATTTGAAAAAATTGCACGGCTGGTTTTTGAAATGGAACAAGAGGCAATTTTGCGCTACCAGCAAGAGCTTGAGCAGAATAAAGCGCTTGAAAGCGCCAACAGCGAGGCACTTGAGCGTTTAAACACGAATACGATGCGCGGCAACACAACCACGGCGGCAGGAGCGAAAATCTTTACGCCGCAAGAGATTGGCGCTATGACATCGGAAGAATTCAAGCGCAACGAGGCTGCAATAAACGAACAGCTATCGCGCGGGCTTATACATTAATTTATCAGAGGTTTGCGCATGCAAACCTCTTTTAAAACCCTGGTTTTGCACAGGTTTTTGCACAGCTATTCTTCGATGTCTTCCACAGATTGTATTTGCGGCGCTGCTGGAGGCGGTGTATGTGCATTATCTATTGCAATAAACGCTTTTGCAAGGAAAATGCAGAAAATAACCAAAAACGTAAGCAGCACAAGGAAAGCAAACCCTTTTTGCAAATCCGCGAAAATAATTGCTTTTTTATCTTTCTTAGCCTCTTGAAAAGCTTTAAACTCTTCTGTAAAGGGCTTAGCCGGGAACTGTTCTTCCATTTTTTCCAAAACTTTTGAATATTTAATTTTTATTAAAAATTGGTAAGAATCAAGATTTAACCACCACAAAATGGTCACCACAAGCCCAATTGCGCTCATCGGCAGCATTAAAAGCATAAGCGGCGTGAAAGCGTAAACAATAAACGAAACCAAAAGCAAAATAAGGCAAAGCGCCAAATAGTAACGGTTTGTGGCAAAATTCCTGTCTATAAATTTTTCCTTGGCATCGCTGTAGGTGCTGTAAATTTTTGTTAAAGCCTGTAATTCGTTGTTATCCATTATTTCTCCTAATCTTCCGCCGCAGCGGACGCATAATGTACACTTTTATGACATATTCTAACATATTTTGGAAAAATTGCAAATGTTTAAATTTGAGCCCCTGAAAATTGGCAAAAAATACCCGAGCGCAAAGGATTTATGGCTTTCGTTACAAATCTTAAAACTGGCGTACGTTTGGCGCCGCAACATTTTTGATGATTTTGCTTTTCAAAAACACGGCAATTTTTATGAACTTGTAAAGAGCCTGACAAATAGTTTTTTTCCTTATTTTTGGGCAGTGTTGGACCATAAAGATGATTTTTTGGGTTTTGTTTATCTTTATGACCTTATGGGAGCCGTGGGCGAAACTCCCTATTCTGCCTGTGTCAGCGCCTGTTTAAGACGTAAATTCTGGGGGAATGACGCTAAACTTGCGGGGCGCGAGTTTCTGAAATTCTGCGCGCAGCTTAGAATTAAAAGGCTTAAGGCGCAGTGCTTTTCTAATAACCCTTGTGCAAAAAGGCTTTTAGGAGATTTAGGGTTTAAGTGTGAAGGTATATTGAAAAAAGAAGCGATTGTAGGGGGCAAGGCTGTTGATTTAACGGCCTTCGGATGCTTTTTAAAAGAGTATGAGAGGTAAATTTTATGCAAAATTTTGAAGAAACAGTTGCTCTAAACGCTGATGTGCAGCGCGAAATCAACAAAAAATGCGAAAAGCAGATCGAAAAAATGCGCGCGCAAAAAAAAGAGCAGACAACGCAAAAAATCACACAAATTAAGGACGCAGCACCCCATAAGCTTTTTTCGGATGAAACTTTCTGGCAGGTTATAAACGTTAAAACGCTTATCGAATTTGAAATTCCGGGCAGCGCCGCGGCGTTTTACTTGACAGGCAAGGGCGCGCTTAAACAAATGCTTGAAAAAGGCGAGATTGACGCTTTTGAACACGGAAATTTGTATATAAAATACGGATGTACAAGCGCACAAGCGGAAAATTTTTCGCCAAAATCAGAGCAAATTTTAAAGCCTAAAAGTACGGCTAAAAATCAAAAGGCATAATTTATAATGTTATAGCACCTGTTTTATTACTATTTGATAGGTATCTATAATGTACATTATGTAAACTAAAATAAAAAACAGGGAAAGGGCGCAAAACGGTCTTCAGATTTTGGAAAATTTGGACCCGCACAAAGCGTTTTAAGCCGTATTAATTTGCGCGTACAGGGGTAAATGCCTCAAAAATAAAAAACGCGCCCTATGGGCCTTGTGGCGTGTGATTGTAAAAAATTTAGTGCGGCTCAATGCTCCTGTCAAATTTCTGTAAAAAATTTGTTCGCTCCTGCGGCTACCGCACGGAACGGTTTCGGCTCTGCGGCAAAACTCATCGTTTCCCCGCTCTCGCCTCACACACCATCGGTCGCCTTGATTTCACCAAGTGCAAGCACTAAGGCTCAATCTGCGGCTCCACCCAATAAAAAAGGGACCGAAGTCCCTACATACTAGCCGAAGCATTAACAACATATCTATTATACACAAATTTTGAAAAAAATACACGCTTTATTAAGAAATATGAAGATAACATGGAAAATACCCCGCTTAGCGCCCAACAACGCCAATTTTTATTAAATTATGCCGATACGCTCGATGCACGGCAAAGTGCGCAAAAAGCAGGCTACAAAGCACCAGGAGGCATAACACAGGCCGAAAAGATGCTTGAGCGCGAGCGCTGCCGCATACAATTGAATGCAATAATCGAGGAAAAGGCTGCAAAATATGATATTTGCAAGGCTTATGTAGTTAAAAAATATCTTGAAATTATAAAGCATGCGCTTTCCCCAAAAAATGCCGAAAACCCGCCTCAAGACGTGGCTTTAGCGCTTCGCACGGTTGATTGTATGGCGCGCACGCTCGGAATTTTCAGCGCAAATGCCCAAGAAGATTGCACCACGCTTAAAAACATCATCGGGCTTGATGTAAACAAGCTCTAATAGGCCCCAAACGCTTCATAAAAAAATAAAAAGGAATATAAACATGCAAAATGATATCATCCCAAAACAATTCTCCCACAAGGATTTTCTAAATCTCCCGCAAAAAATCGGGGATATGTTCGACAAATTTAACTCCCGCCGTCAGGAACAATTAAACGACATAAAGGCGCTGCAAGATCAGGTTTATGGTCTTAACAATACCAATTTTGGGCGGTGGGAAAACAAACTCGAGCTTCCGAATATCTATGAACAGCACCAGACGCTAAAAGCGCACATCATAGACAGCGTATACACAAACCCTGAAAGCCTTTTCGACGTTTATACGGCTC
Source organism: uncultured Gammaproteobacteria bacterium (assembly GCA_964470205.1). Taxonomy (GTDB): domain Bacteria; phylum Cyanobacteriota; class Vampirovibrionia; order Gastranaerophilales; family Gastranaerophilaceae; genus CAYYBA01. The sequence goes on from CAYYBA010000035.1 coordinate 3,517, forward strand.
CGGGCGCGGATAGCACAATGGCGCTAAAACAAAAGGCAATGCTTACAGACACTTTGGAAAAGATGAAAATCGGCGAAAAAATTGATAAAATTGTCAATGATTTAATCGAAACAGGCGAATGCACGCTTTTTGTAGGCTGGGAAACCCGCTATAAGCAAATGCGCCGCCGTATTTTAGACTTGGACGGCACAGAGGCAGGCTTTGAATGTTTTAACAAAAAGGTTTTTGACAGCGTTAACGTGAAAACAGTTGCGGCACAGGACTTTGTGTTTGATTACACCCGTGTTGACAACTGGGATTCGTGCCCTAAAATTTTTCGCACTTATTTGACTTTTGACGACATAAAAAGCGATAAAAACAATGTATATCTGACCAAAGAAATTCAAGACGCCCTTATAACAAGCGCTGTGGCAAGCAAAGACTCTGAAACTCTTAAGGGATACCGCAAGGGGCAAATTGAAATTTTAGAATACTGGGGCGACATCGAACTTTGCAACGGCACGGTTTTGAAAAATTGGTTTGCGGTGTGCGCGGGACGCCACGCTATTGTGCGTTTTGAGCCCAACCCTTTTGTTACAAGCCCATTTATATATGCAAATTTGATTGAAAACCCCGCAACAAGGCGCGGAATTTCGCCCCTAAAGTGCGTTTTGCCGCTTAACCATGTTGCCGCAAAAATTTTGAACAACCAGCTGGACGCTTATTCGCTTATTGTAAACCCGCCTTATTTGGCGCCAAAAGGCGCTTTTAGGGGAGAGCAGGCAGTGGCGCCCGGCAAAATCATTGAATATGATTCTTCCCTCTTGCCGCAAATGCCTGTCCCGCTTAATTTTAACAACGCGCTTTGCGGTTGGGATTTCTTAAAATATTTTAAAGACTCAATTGAAGGCACAACGGGCGTTTATCGCACCATGGCAGGCGCTATGGCTGATGAAAGGCGCACGGCAACCGAATTAAACTATGCCACAAGCGGGCAAAATGCACGCCTGAACTTATTTATAGACCATATCAACCGTAAGGTGATTTTGCCTATGGTCGAAAAAGTGGCAGAAACAATTGCAAACTTTAAGGTCGGAAAAGAGTTTGTAGCAGGCAAAGAAGGCGATAAAACCGTGATTTTTGAAATTGACGATAATCTCCGCTGCGCCGATTATATTTACCGCTATTCGGACCGAAAAGCCTCATTGCAGCGCAGGGCGCGCAATAAAGAACTTAATGAAACAATTGCAAATTTTGCGCGCATCGGCGAGTTTTCAAAGAAAATCAATTGGGATGAGTGTTTCAAGCTGGCGCTGGAGCAATTGGGTGTGGAGAATATAGAAAAATTCACAAAAAGCGAAATCGAAACGCCCACGCAGAATGCGGATGCGCCGCAAGAAGCACCGGGGCGCCCGGCAAAATTTTAACAATAGTCTGAAATTATGAAATACAAACTCCTGAAATCCCAAAAATTATTCCTGGAAATTCCACATAATTACAATCTGGATGTTTGTGTTTACCAGGGCGGTTTTGGAAGCGGAAAAACCTTTGCAGGTTCGCTTTTAGGCATTCTTTTGGCTTTAAAATTTCCGAAGATTTTAGGGCTTGTGGGCGCGCAGACTTATTCACTTGTGCGTGATACAACGCTTGTAAGTTACTTTGAACATCTGGAAAACATGGGGCTAAAACAAGGCAGAGGCTTCGATTTCAGCAAATCTGAACAAAAACTTATTTTTAAAAACGGCTCTATTATAATGTTTCGGCATTTCGATGAGCCGAATAAGTTAAAATCGTTGAATTTAGGGTTTGCAGAAATTGAAGAAATGTCAGATGTTCCTTATGATACTTTTAAAATGCTTCTGGGACGCATGAGGCAAATTCCTGGAAATTCCTGGAATGGATTTCGTTACAGAATTTTCGGACACACAAATCCGGAAGCGCGCCGCGGGTGGATTTACAATACTTTTATTCGGGACAAAAAGCCTAACTACAGGCTTATAATAGCGCCCACTACCGAAAATATTCATCTGCCCAAGCACTACTGCGAAGAATTAAAAAACGCATACGACGAAAAGTACTACAGAAAAAACGTTTTGGGCGAATTTGAAGAAGACAACAACGCGCTTGTCGTTAAAAATTTCACTTCTGAAAATATCCGCAAAATTATATATAACAAGGATTTACCGCTTCATATAAGCTGTGATTTCAACGTAGACCCTATGTGCTGGGTTTTAGCATATAAAGATGACAGGAAAATATACGTTTTTGACGAAATTGCGCTTGAAAACACAACAACCGCCGCTGCCTGCATGGAATTTCACAGCCGCTACAGCGGCCATCAAGGCCCTGTTATTATAAACGGCGACGCTTCAGGCGACAACCGCACTACAGCAAGCGAATACACCAATTATGTAATTATGCGCAACCGCTTGAGCGCATTGGGGTATAATAATGTGAGAGTTGAAATTCGCGCTTTTAACCCGCCTATAAAAAACAGAATCAATGCTTTTAACGCCATGGTTTGCTCTGCTGCAGGTGAGAGAAGGCTTTTAATTGACCCGAAGTGTGAAAAAGTTTTATACAATATAAATAATTTGAAATACCGCGAAGGCTCATCAATGTTGAATTTGCCTTCATACTACCAGATAAAACAGGCGTCTGACTTGAAATTTTTGGGGCACCCGTTTGATGCAATAAGCTATATTACGGAATTTTATTTTCCGATTAAAATAGAATAGCCGGTTTCGCCTGCAACGCCTGGCCGCCGCAATTTCGGAACGGATGAGCGCGCGCATAAAAATTGGGCAAACAGCAAGTTGAGGGGGCGAAATCAAAGGATTTTAGATGCAGGCTTTAAGGGGAAAAGCATAAAATAAAGGGTATTTCATAAACATGATTGTGCCAAAACCCTGTAGCCAAAAGGAAATTTATGCCTGATTTTTTTGAATATTCCATTATAATTCTTGTGATTTTTATGTTTTTAAGCCAAAACCGAATTTTTATAACGCCCGAACAGCTTGAAAAAAAACACCGCGACATCATCGAAGAGGTTGCAAAGCGCTTTGCTACATCGGATTCGGTGAGCGAACTTAAGGACCAGTTCGCTGAAATTAAGGTAAAAATCGATAAAATTTATGAGCGCGTAAGCGGGGCTTAGCAAAACCACCGCTGTTTTAGCGGATTTGGCGGAGTGTGGCAGGGCGTAAATTCTTGATACCCCCGGGCGGGCTCAAAAGTTTGTGGTTTTTGGGTATTTCAAGGCGCTGTAAAAAATTATCTCTCTGTGAAACGGTTTTGCCCTATTGCCTGCGGCTTGGCGGCTTTTTGCAGCCTGGCAAAATTCTCGAAGAATTTTGTTCAGCCGCAGCCTTGCATACGCTCGGCAGCTCTCTCGATTTCCAAGCATAAAGCCACGCCATAAGTGCAACTTGGATGAGAAAATTGAGCCTTCATTTAAATAACTTTTTTATTCAAAAAATCAAAAATTGATTTTTTCTTCTCTGTTAAGGCTTTTAGCTCTTCAATCTGTTTTTTGAGCGCTGTATTTTCAAGCAATCTTTCGTTTAATTCGGCAGAAATTTCAAAATATTTTTCCTGCCAAAAGCGCGCGTGTTCTTTCTCTTCTTTTCTAATAATTTCCAGCTGTTTATATTTGCCGGCATCAATTGCCAATTCTTTAAGCTCCGAGATAAGCTTTAATGTTATATTATCACTTTGTGTATCAGGGTTTTTCGGGTTTTGATCCGCGTATAATTCCGCGTTTATTGTTGGAATTTCCTGGAATTGTTCAGATTCTGCAGAGGTCTGTTTGGAGGTCCTGTTTCGTCTTGATTTAAGGTTCAAATCACGAATCTGCATTGCTTCTTTATTGGAAATTACAATAAGTTTTCCGTTAGGCCCTTCAATTGCTTGAAGTTTCCCTTTGTCAATCCAGGCATAAACCGAAGACTGGCTCATTAAAAGCGTTTCCTGTGCTTCTTGCACGGTCAATTTTAAATTTTCCATAATTTTTCCTATTTTTTACTGTGTTTTACAAGAATTTACAGTAATTTTTCTGTAATTCCTGATTTTTTTAAAACTTGACAAATATTATAACATGTTTTATCATGCATGTATAGAGTGTGAAGGAAAAGTAATAAACTTTCTTAACATTTAGGCGAAAACAGGCTTGCAACAAGGGTTTTCGAATGTAAAAAATTTAATAAAAGGGGCATGCCCAAAGCATGCCGATAAACACAAATTAAATGTTAGTGCTTTGTCTAAAGAGCTAAAAGCTTTAAAAACAGGGGTCTACAACCTCAAGAACAAGCGGGGGCGCAAAACAATAAAATTTATTACAAAAAACGAATTAAAATTTGACAGATAATATAGAGGAATTACAGAAACAAAGGAGGAAACGAATTAAAATTTGACAAAATAAAAAGTGCCTCATAAGAAGCACAAATCAACTACAGTTTTATTATAGCACAATAAAATTAAAAAGCAAGGACTTTTTGCTTTAAGTTTTATGTACTTTATTTTGTTTGTGCGATGCCTGGAATTTTCAAAATACAGGGTGTTTCGGGCAAAAATCAGCAAAAATAAAGGTGCACAAGTTTTAAAGGTTTGTGTTTGGGCGCAAGGCCTTATAATATAGGGCTTTTGAAGGTTTTAATTCGTCTTCAAAAGGAGAAAACATGAATAATTTAAGCCAGAAACAAACGGAAGACGCAAAAAAATGTCATTTGAAAAGTGTTGAATACACGCAATTTGAACTTACAAAGGCGCTTTACACGAGCGGGTTTTTTGACAAAATTGATTTGACAAGTTCGTCAAAACTCTTTCTATGGGCGCTTTGTACGCACTATAATCCAAACAAAGACACTATGTTCCCGTCTCAGGCATCGGTCGCAAAAAAACTCGGCATAAGCGAAAAATCAGCGGAGCGTGCCGTAAAAGAATTGCGCTGCAAGGGTCTTTTAACTTACATTACAAAAAAAGTCAACCATTATGTGTTTAGTGAAAAATTTTTTGAATTGGTCAAAATGTCGGACCAATTCCGTCAAAATGTCGGCTGCGACACCCGTCAAAATGTCGGACAAACAAATAAATATGAACAAAGAAAGAACACCAAAAATTTTAAAAATTTCAATAATGAGGGTTTGCAGCCGGGAGGCCGCGCTATACCGTCAATTGAAGAAACCCGCAAGTACATTGATGAACTCGAAGAAGCGAAAAAGACAAGTGTAAAGCCTTTTGAATATACAAAAGAAGAAGCGTTTAGGTGGTTGAAAATGGTCCCTTCGTGGAGGTTGGGGCGCTCAGAGCTTGTAAGGGCGCTTGTGAAAAAGTATCGTTTTAAAGAATTTTTATTTGTTTTGGAAGAAGATTTTTCACAATAGAAGATAATGGAAAGTTTTGGAATTTGTTGGAATAAAAAAATGGAAAGATTTTAATTTTAGGAGTTTTTCCGCCGGAGGATTAGGTAAAATTACCTAAGTAAGATTACGGGCTTTTAAACCTTAAAATCCTTGTTATGATTGGATTGTGATAAGGAAAAGAGGGAAAAAATATGAGTAGTATTTTTGCGGGAAAGTTTAAGTCAGTACAAAAAATGTGTTGTTGTAAAGTTCTGGAAATGTCTACATGGCTTGCGTTTACGCTTAAAAACAGGTTGATTTCTTCTAACGAAAAAAAATTCCATAATGAAAAATCCTATCCAACATGAGGCAACAGCCTCATTTCTTTAATACAAAATCCTTGTGTAGAAGCGGTTTCCAATATTTTACTATATAGCGCGGTTTTTAATTTCATAACTGCGGAAAATATATAGGAAAAATTTATTTTTAAAACTTTATAATGGTTTTGAGGATTAAGAAAAATGAATTTAACAGCGAGAGAAGAACAAATTATGTCGCTTTTGGCGACAGGAATGCAGGATAGGGCAATCGCTCACTGTACAGGGATTTCGGTACGCACGGTGCATGCGCATTTGACCAGGATTTATGCAAAAAATCAGGTTCCGAACCGCTATGGTGCCATTATCAAGTACTTTGCGCACATCCAACAGCCAAAACCCGCGGCGGGTATGAATAAAAAGATTATTAAACACAAATGTTTTGAAAAGAAATTATGAGCAATTTTTATTACAATTTAAGTGGCGGCATAAATACTGCAAAAACACGCATAGGCATGGGACAAGACACGAAAAGGCTTTATTGGTGGGATTCCAAGAATGTTGAAATCCTCAAAAACCAGGGCGTGTGCCGCCAAAAGGGCAATGTAAGGCTTTTCGGCCTAAGCCCTCAAGCCAGTGTTTTAGCAATGCACGAATACCCAAAAAGCACTCCCAACTTTGTTTTTGCCACATCAGACGGCAGAATTTACTATTATAACGATGTTACAAGGGTCTTAACTCTACTGCACACCTTTAGTATCAGCCCCGGCGCCGTTTCATTTACTCCCTTTTTGGACGGCATTATAATTGCGGCCGATAATAATGCAGGTGTGTATTATAAACAGGGCAAGAATATTGAGCCCTTAGGTCTGCAAAATGCCGGTGGTGCGCCCATTCTTTCCACGACCATCGGCGTTTTTGCAAGCCGTGTATGGGTTGCGGCAGGGTCTACAATTTATTTTTCGGCACTGGGAACTTACAACAATTGGGAAACAGAGCAAGACGCAGGCTATATTTCAAAATTTCACTCCTCAACTACCGACATTCTAGCTATGAAGGAATACTGCAACAACTTTGCCATCTATAAAGCTGACGGCGTTTATCTTTTGAGCGGTTCAAGCCCACAGGATTTCGCCGTCACAAGATTGGCAAACATAGGCACAATGTCCAACAATAGCGTTGTTTGTGCCGATAACAAACAATATTTTATCAATGACAACGGCGTTTTCTACCTTGGGCAAGCCGGAATGCTTTCTCAAATAGCACTCAGCGGGAACGTTGCAGACAATATAAAATCTTTTTTTGAACAAATCAACTACTCTCAAACCTCAAAAGCCGCGGCACTTCTGTATGAAATCAAAAATCAAATTTGGTTCTTTATTCCAAAAGTAAACAATGCTTACCTTTCGGAAGTTTTTATTTACGATTTCGCTTGCGACGCGTGGTTCAAGCGGGTTATACCTTACCAAATTACAAGTGCCGCAACGGTTGGGGGAAAAATTTACACAGCTACTTTCAGTGGAGAGGTTTTCGCCGAAGACAAAGGCAACACCTTCGCGGGCTTGCCGATTGAGTTTCAGTTCTCAAGCCCGTTTTTCCATCTTGGAGCGCCCACGGTGCGCAAAATTGTCGAAGATTTCAACTTTATTTTTGATGAAGAGTACGAAAACCGTTTTAAATTCTCAATTTCCAAGGATTATGTTGCAAACGAACGTGTGGATGTTGAACAAATTGACACGCTGAACCCTAAATCCCTTGTGTGGGTTGATAATTTTATAACAGATGATTTTAATTCCGCATGGGCAGATGACAGCACAAACGATTTTGAATGGGCAGAGCCGGCAGAAGAGGCTTACCGCACGGAGATTTTTGACGCGAACACGGCAATTCAGCTTCACATCGAAGGAAACAGCGTGGGGGACGACTTTGCGCTTGTGGGGATTGAGTTTAAAGAAATATTGACGGATGAATAGGTTATTATCGTTTTAAAAAATATCCCAAATACATCGATTTTCCACCCGTTTTTTCAGCCCAAACATCGCACGGACAAGTTTCTGCCCTCTCCCGCGCACGGCCGCAAGGCATTCAAAATGCCGGGCGGGATAATTTCTGTGCTTCAAACGCCATGAAGGCAAAACCCGCTTCCCTATTGCTTTACACTTTTTTACCGTCTAAACAACGATAAACAACACCGGATACAAGGAAACACCATGAACTATTTTGAACTTTTTAACAAAGTCATGCTTGAGCTAAACTACCGTAAAATCACGGTTTTTGCCAATATTTTCAAAAGCGAACATCTGCGCATTTTGGAAAATTTGAACCGTGTAAACTCCGACATCTGCAGCAGTGAAAATTGGCCGTTTTTGGCCCGCAGTGCGGATGTTACAGTTCCGGCAGATACTGTTGCCGTTAATAATGTTGAAGGGAAAATCACAAAAGTCTTTAAAGGCAAGAAGCGCCTGGCTTACAGCCCTTTTTACGAAAGCTTTTTCAACGGCTGCAACGTGAATAATTTTTACAGTTTTTATGACGACAAACTTTTATTCCCGAAAAACCCTGAAAGCCAAACATATCAAGTGTTTTACAACACAAATAAAATTGTGCGCGCAGCCAATGGCACGCTAAAAACGGTAATGACGCTTGAAAATGACGAGCCCATACTCCCGCAGCCTTTTGCAGAGCAGCTTTTGGTTTACGGCACATGTATGCGGACCAAGGCAAATCCGAATTTCCCCAAATTTGCATTTTGGACAATGATGTTCAGAGAAGCTTACGCGAATTTCAGGAAATTGAACGGGTTGAGCTTTGAAGATGCGCCGTATTTGACACTTAAAAGGCGGCTTAGTGCAGAAAATTTTTAGGCAATAAAGCCTCAACACAACGCCCGCTCTCCAAAAAAACTTATAGCAACCAACGAAAGGAATACATATGACAACACCTTACGGATCAAACCCCACAGCCTCATACACCAACTTCATCGGCGAGGCGTGGAGCCAAAAAATCAACAACGGCCTTAATTCCACATGTGCAATGCTTCAGTGCGTAAACCGCGACTGGCAAAGCGAAGCGGATAAAGGCATAAAATCAATTCACATAATTTCGCCCACAGCAGTAACTGCGGCCAACTACACAGGCTCAATTTCAAGCTATGGCAGCCTTACAAGCGCTGATACCGAACTAGCGCTTGACCAGAACGTATATTTCGGGCTTGAAGTGCCGGATATCGACCAGGCGCAAACAAATGTAAGCATAATGGACGCGATAACCACACAGGCAAGCAAATCTGTGGAAAAAGCCATTGACCAGTATTTGTTCAGCATGCACGCAAACGCCCACAGCTCAAACGTTATCGGCTCAACAACAACCCCAACATCAGTGACGACATCAAATGTCTACGCTAAATTCGTCGAATTAGCAAAAAAACTTAAGCTTTCAGGCGCCCTAGACGGCAAAAACAAAGGCTGGGTTGTAGTTCACCCTGAAGTTGAAGAATTATTGTTACTGTGTTCGCAATTCGTTTCGGCCTCAAACACAGGCGACAAAACCATTACGGAAGGCGCTATCGGCAAAATTGCAGGACTTGACGTATTTGTAAGCAACAATGTAGGCAAAAACACTTCTTCTTACACCGTTTTGGCCGGCACACGCGCTGCAATTACTTACGCTTCAAAATTGGAAAAAGTAGAAACAATCCGTTCGGAAAGCGCGTTTTCATCCATTGTCCGCGGACTTTACGTGTTCGGCGCGCTTACGCTTGAACCAAAAGCCATTGCCGCAATGGTGTGCTCGATTTCGTAGAAT
>CAYYBA010000036.1:0-12699 GCA_964470205.1 uncultured Gammaproteobacteria bacterium
AATCAATAAAATCAAAAGAACAAAAGTAATTTTGTTTGTTATATTTGTAATGCCTATTTTAATGGGACTTATGATTTGTGAAGTTTTTAAATCTGCATCTCCCAAGGATTTGCCGATTGCGGTTTATGATGCCGACAATACTGTTCTCTCAAGGCAATATATAAGAATGCTTGATACTACCCCTTCTTGCGCTGTTCAATACTATTTGAGCAATCCTGAAGAAGGGCATAAAATGGTAAGTGCAGGAAAAATTTATGCTTTTGTTGTTATTCCTGAAAGTTTTAAAAAAGATGTAGTTATGGGAAGAGTGCCTGAAATTGTATATTATTACAACAATCAGACACTTTTAATAGGCGGTATTATTACAAAAGATGTAACCGCCGCAACGCAAACGTTCCTTGGGGGTATAAGAGTCAAAACTTTAATGAAAAAAGGTTTGGGCAAAAAGCAGACACTTGGCGCTGTTAATCCCGTTAAAATTGATGATCATCTGCGCTCCAACCCGTATTTAAATTACTCTTATTTTCTGACTCTTGCTTTTATATGCCATGTTATTCAAATGTTTGTAACATTTACGGCCGTCTGGGCAATGGGCATTGAATTTAAAAGAGGCACTGCAAAAAAGTGGCTTGAATGTGCCGGAAATTCTATTACAATAGCATTTTTAGGCAAAATTTTACCGTATTTTCTGGCTTACCTTAGCGTTATAATCACTATATACCTTATTTATTTTGTTTTTTATCAGGGGCTTTTTTCCGGCAATATTTTAAGCGTTATTTTAGCCACAATTTTATTTATTTTTTCTTATCAGACAATCGCAATCGGTTTTGTTGCAATATCAACTAATTTAAGGCTTTCTTTAAGCGCCTGTGCTTTTTATACGGCACTTGGTTTTGCATTTTGCGGAGTTACTTATCCGGATATTTCAATGCCGCTGTTGGCTAAAATTTTCGGCAATTTAATGCCTTTAAAGCATTATATAAGAATACTTATAGATCAAGCACTGCGCAATCTTGAGTTTGCGTATGATTTAAAATACTATTTATGGATTTTGGGCCTTACTGTTTTCGGGCTTATGTTCTTAAAAAGGCTTAAAACCGTTGCACAAGATGAAAAATATTGGCATAAAACATGAAAAAATTTATAAAAATTTTAAAAGCTGAATACAAAAGACTTTTTAGAGATCCGGGCGCTGTTTTAATTTTGGTTATTGCGGTCTTCGCCTATCCTATAGTCTATTCAATCCCTTATGCACATGAAGTTTTGAGGGATATACCTGTTGCCGTTGTAGATTTTGATAATTCCGAACTTTCACGCTATGCAATACGCCAAATTGATGCAGATGACGGAGTTGAAGTAAAAACACGCCCTTTAAGCGTTGAGGATGCCAAAAAACAATTTTACGCAGATGTTGTAAAATCTTACATAATAATTCCCGCGGATTTTGAAAGAAATCTTAAGCGAAATGAAAATACTTCTATTTCTCTTTATACAGACACTGCCTTTTTAATTACATACAGACAGGTTGCGAGTGCACTTCAAGCAGTAAGTTCCAACCTGGGGGCAAAAATTGAAATTGCAAAGTTGATGAAACAAGGGTTTAATGCAGATCAGGCGCGCAGGAAGGTTTTACCTTTTACTTTTGTGCCTATAGCGCTTTTTAACCCGTCAGGAGGTTATGCCAGCTATATTTATCCTGTTGTTTTAATTTTAATTATGCAGCAGACAATGCTTGTGGGAATAGGGCTTGTAGGCGGAACACAAAGAGAAAAGAAATTCAAATATACCCACATAAACAGAATGATACTTGCAAAAACACTTTGTTACGTGTCTTTATATCTTATGTATTCGGTATTTTATTTCTTCTTCTTGCCTGTTATATTATCTTATAAGGTCACATTTAATTTTGGAACCTTGCTTATACTTTTGCCGTTTTTAATATCAACAGCGCTTTTGGGGCAAAATTTTATTTATTTTTTCAGAGAAAGAGAATACTCAATAATATGTCTTGCAACCTTAAGTTTGCCGCTTTTGTTCTTGCCCGGGTTCATTTGGCCAAAAGAGGCAATGCCGCTGTGGATTAACCTAGTGGCATATTTTATCCCGACAACATCTTCAACTGATGCTCTTATAAAAATGAATCAGATGGATGCGTCTTTTTGGCAAGTTCAAAAAGATTTTTATGTTCTTGTGTTTCTTTGTATTTTTTATTATGTAACAGCCTATTTTATTGCAAGGAAGATTTATAAGTATAAAAAAGGGACAGAAGAAATGAAAAAAACGGGTTTTACACTCGCTGAAGTTTTAATTACACTCGCTATAATCGGCGTTGTTGCAGCGCTTACAATTCCTACTGTTGTACGGAACTATCAAAAGCAGCAGACTGTTGTCAGGCTTAAAAAAACATATAATGCCCTTCAAAATGCAATGAATCTTGCAATAGCGGATAACGGGCCGACTACAGGCTGGGAAGCCGTATGCAGCGGGGGTTCAGCGTGTGCCGATACTTTTGCAAAAAGATATATGATTCCGTATTTAAAGGTTGCAAAAAATTGTTACAGAAAAGATGACAGCGACTGCGTTTTTAAAACAAGAACCCTTAACAGCAGTACTTCTTCCGTAGTAGATACGTATACAGGCCCTCAAACAATATTTCTTTTAAACGATGGAACTGCCATATTTCTTGCTATTTACAGTGTTGAAAATCTTCGACAAGCTTATATAACAGTTGATGCCAATGGGCAAAAAGAACCAAACCAGTATGGGAAAGACCAATTTATGTTTACATATAATATTATTTGGCCAAGCGGGCAAAGTTTCGAAAACAAAGTTTTGCCATACGCTTATTCCCCTGCAACTACCACACGCGGAGATTTATTATCAGGCACTCACTCATGCAATAAAAGTAATGACGGGTACAAATGTGCAGGTTTAATTATGAAAGACGGGTGGCAGATTTCCGATGATTACCCGTGGAACTAGTCTTTATGCTCCTGTCAAATTTGTTGCACAAATTTGTTCAGTCGCTACGCTTTCGCTCCGCTCCTAACGTCGCCATCGTTGTGCTACGTTGCCACCTGCTTATCGCAGCTGTCAACATCCGCACCGGCTGCCGCATTGATTACCCGTGGTAATCAGGTTAGGGTTGCCAAATAATTTTTAATAAAGCCGTTAATTATATCGCCGTAAAAAATAAGAATAACGGTGCTTATAACAAGTGCCGGGCCAAAGGGCACCGCTGTTGCCATAAGTTCTTCTTCCGTTTTATTTTTCATATCATCCCACATAACTCTTGCAAACCAAATAACACTTGAAAATAAAAACGTCAAGAATAAAATTGCGCCCCAGAGAGTTGAATAAATAACAGTCAAATAGTTTGAAGATGCGGCAAGAATAATACATACTAATGCCAATAAAAGCGCACTGATTTTTTTATACTTTTTATCCTTTATCATACCCCTGAACATCGGGATTATAAAAACCATAACCTGCAGAATAAAACTCATTACAATAACAATACACAAATTTTTCCAGCCGAAAAACGCGCCTATACCCATTGCAATTATAGTATCACCTTCTCCGAAGGCACGTCCGGCAAGAAACAAATTTACAACCCTTGATATGCCTTCAAAGAAAACAAAACCTAAAGCTATGCCGAAAATGCTCTCTAAAATGCTGCAAGTGCCTATGCCTAAAATGTTGTATAAAAGACCCAGAACAATAACCGGGTATGTGTGAAAATCAAATACAACGCGTTCTTTTATATCGGTTATTGCAATAAGTATAAAAAATGAAATTAAAATACATAAAAAAATCGTTTTGAGGCTTATTCCGTAGAGCAAAAAAAGCGCCAGATATAAAGAAGCGTTTATAAATTCAACAATGGGGTACTGGATAGATATTTTCTCTTTGCAGAATGCACACCTCCCGCCCAAAAACAGGTATGACAGCAGGGGAATATTGTGGTACCATTTTAAATTTTTGCCGCATTTTGGACAATGAGACGGTGTTATAACGATTTCTTCATCCTTGAGCGCCCTTATGGAAGCTACGTTTAAAAAACTTCCTACACAAAGTCCTATTATAAAAATAATTGTAAAAAAATATACTGTTAATATTGAAAAAACAGGGTCATTCATAATTTTCTATTCCTTTATTTTTGACTATTATAAAAAGCTGGTTTAGAGCCTTTTTAAGTTTTCGTGAAACAGCCATTTGGGTTAAATTCAGTTTTTGCGCAATTTGCGCCTGTGTGTACTGTTCAAAAAATTTCATATTGATAATTTCCTGTAATTCATCATCAAGCCTGTACATAGCTTCTTTTAAAATAATTCCGTTTTCAATTTCATTTAAAAACTCTTTATGTTCCAGAAAAACATCTTCGTTAATAATATCTTTAGCAATATTATCCTCAAAACTCAACTGGTCAATTGAAACAGGTGTTGTGCGCCTTTCTAAATCCAGCGCTTCAAGAATTTGATTATTGCTGAGGTTTAAGGCTTGTGCTATTTGTTCATCGGTGGGCGGTTCTTTAAAAACTTCTTTTAATTCCATTGTAAGTTTATTTATGCGGTAAGACAACTCCCTTATCTGCCTCGGAGCTCTTATTAAAGTATTTTTATCCCTTAGATAGTGCTTAATTTCCCCTACCATTTTAATAGCAGCGTAGGATGAAAAACTGCTGCCGATTTTTTCGTCAAAAGAATTAACAGCCTTCAAAAGCCCGACTGACGCCACCTGATACAAATCGTCATAAGGGTCATCTGCACGGCGGGCGAAAGAGTAAACAGTTTTTCTAATTAAAGGAGTATAGGCTAAAAATATAAATCCTAAAAGCTTTTTTTGAGAGGTTTCACTGTTTGCTTTCTTGTATTCGTTTATCCACTCATTGATTTTATCTATATCAACACATTCAAAATTTTTTGAATTCATAATTTCCTATTTTTTAACGGCAAATTCGCTGTCCAGCCTTAAGAATACCGGTGTTATTTCATCTTTTGTAATTAATTTGCCCGGTTTGAGCATTTTTTCTTTTAACTCATCAAGTTTTATATTCGGATTAATCTTAAGCTGTCTTGCCATACTTTTTGCGATGTTCGGGCAATATGGCAGAATTAAAACACAAACAAACACCATTAAATCTAAAACAGTGTATAAAACCTGCCCGCACTCTGTTATTTTACCCTCTTTTGCTAAAGTCCAGGGTGCTTTGTCATTTACATATTTATTTGTGCTGTCCACAAGCGCTATAATTTCAGCCCCCCCTTGCGCTACATCAAAATTATCAAAACATTTTTTGACTTTTTCGACACTTTCTTTGGCATATTTGCTAAGTTCCCCTTCGCAAACATGTTCGGGCAAAATTTCACCGTCAAAATATTTCACAAGCATATTTAACGTGCGGTTTAAAAGGTTGCCCATGTTATTTGCTAAATCTGTATTTATACGCTCTTTAAAATCTTCATCCGAATAGTTGCCGTCTTTGCCGCCAAGAGCCGTTACTGCCATAAAATACCTGAAGGCGTCCGGTTCTTTTAATTCAAAAGCTTCCATAATACTGTGGGGCGAAATTACGTTCCCCGTTGATTTTGACATTTTTGTTTTATCAATTGTAATCCAACCGTGGGCATAAATTGATTTCGGAAGCTCAACCCCGAGCGCCATCAAAATCCCTATCCAATAAATTGAGTGGAATTTTAAGATGTCTTTGCCTATAACATGTACATCAACAGGCCAAAATTCTTTAAATAACGGCGCACTTTCACCGTAGGGCTTGTAGCCTAATGCCGTTATATAGTTTGATAAAGCGTCAATCCAAACATATATTACCTGAGCGGGGTCAGATAAAACCTCAATTCCCCAATTTACGCTTGCTTTTGTGCGTGAAACAGAGATGTCTTCAATTTCATCCAGCTGGTTTAAAATTTCTGCCGTGCGAAATTTTGGCTGAATAAAATTTTCGTTTTCCTTAATATGTTTAATTATAGCGTCTTTATACTTTGTTAATCTGAAAAAATAGTTTTCTTCGCTAACTTCATCGGGCTTTTTGCCATGGATAGGGCATAGGCCGTTCTCATTCAAATCTTTGGGGTTTAAAAATGTTTCACAACCGCTGCAGTAAAGGCCCGTGTATGTGTGTTTATAAATATCACCTTGTGAGAGAAGCTTTTCAAAGATTTTTTGAACGATTTTTTTATGTTCTTCATCCGTTGTGCGGATAAATTTAGTGTAATCTATCTGAAGTTCAGCCCACGCCTCTTTAAATTTTTCGGCATTAATATCACAAAGCTCTTTGGGGGTTATACCTATTGCCGCCGCGGTTTTTTGAATTTTAATGCCGTGCTCATCCGTGCCGGTTAAAAAATAAGTCTTGTCAGCACGCTGCTTAAAATGCCTGTATATAACATCCGTTATAATTTTTTCATAAGCATGACCTATGTGCGGCGCGCCGTTTACATAATCTATCGCTGTTGTTGTGTAGAACTTTTTCATAAACCCATTATACAGCCAAAAAAAGTTTTTATCAAATCTAGTCAAAATTCATAATGTCGCGAATTTTTGCGCCAAGGGCGTCTGTTATTTCAAAAAGCTTTCTAAGGCTTACGGATTTTTGCCCGTTTTCTATGCGCGTTATATATTCCCTTGAAAGCCCTACAATTTCTGCAAGTTTTTCTTGTGAAAGTTTTTTGCTTTCCCTGTATTTGCAGATATTTTTTCCCATTAATTTTAATCTTGACATGTTAACTATTTTGCCGTAAAATTTATGTAAAGTCAGTGACTTATTTATCCGAAAGAGGAGGAATGAACACCAGATTGTTGAGATATAGCAAAATAAGAGGCTTCACCCTTGCGGAGGTTTTGATAACTCTTGCAATAATCGGTGTTGTCGCAGCATTAACAATTCCTACGGTTGTTCGCAATTATCAAAAACAGCAGGCTGTGGTGCAGTTAAAAAAGGCTTATAGCACACTTGCAAACACCACAAACCTTGCGATAGCAACCGAAGGGCCTATATCGGGGTGGGAAGTTGAACATGGCAGAAGTGTTGATTTTGCAAATAAATACCTGGTTCCTTATCTTAAAGTTGCAAAAAATTGTGAAAACAAAACAACGGATGATTGCACGTTTAATCAGATTCCTTTAAATCAAGAAAGCGGTACAATTTTAAATTCAGGCTGGGCAAGATTTTATTTAACAGACGGCACTCTTATTGCCGTTCAGGCTTATGCAGCAGGAAGTGTCGTGGAAGGTTTATTAGATAAAGTTGCAAATATATATGTTGATATAAACGGACAGAAAAAACCAAATAAGCTGGGGAAAGATATTTTCAGGTTTGTTTATTGGATAGATTATCCGGGCGCGCCTTCTCTTAACGGTAAGTTTACGGCTTACGGTTATAATTGGACCAGAGAAGCGATTATGAATGCCGGTTACGGCTGCCAAAAAGACAAAACGGGGGAACTTTGCGCCGCGCTTATTATGAAAGACGGGTGGCAGATTAAAGATGATTACCCTTGGTAGAAGCTTAAAGCGGTACGGTTTCGCTCTGTCTGTCAATGCTCCACGCATTGACATCACGAGCTCACACACCTGAGGCTCGTTTGAAAATTTTAAGGCAAAACAAATTGCCTAAAAATTTTCTTCACTAAGCGGGTGGCAGATTAGAAACGACTATCCGTGGTAAACTCCTACCTCAAAAGTTGACTTTAAGTTATGTCTTTATTAATATTAAACGGTAAGGTGGCATGGCCAAGCGGTAAGGCAGGAGCCTGCAAAGCTCTTATCCCCAGTTCAAATCTGGGTGCCACCTTATTTATTTTTAAGAGGGAATTTTTATGAAAAAGATATTTTTAACATTTTTTGGAATTTTATTTTTTGCAAACATAGCAAGCGCACAAAATTATGAAAACTTATGTGCGCAAGCACCTTACCCGGTAAGCGGAAGTGCCGCGCAATTTTTTTCAAATATTACGGGTGCTAATTTTATTTTAACCAAAATTGCTGAAAGCAATCTGCAAAGAGCGCTTAAAAAGGAATTCGGTTCAAATTTTAATGTTGAAGTTTACGCATACGGAGCCAAAAATTATCGTGAAGGCAAATTTAAAAGAGTAACAATTGCAAGCAACAACCCCAGTTATGAGGGGTTTTATATAACGGATTTTGAAGCAAGTTCAATTTGTACATATAACTATGTGAGCGATAAATACGGTGATATGTATTTTGGCGAAAACTTTTTGGCGCAATACAGCGCAAAAATTACCGATACGGACTTAAAAAAGACAATTCTATCTAAAGAATATATGGAATTAATCAGCAAACTTGATTTTTCAATAGGCAACCTGACACTTTTTAAAGTGCATGACCCTTCAATTGAAATTAAAAACAACAGAATATGTTTTTCAATAAAAGGCACTCACGCAACGCTTTTGGCTCATCAAACCCAAACCTTAAACTTTGATTTTACCCTTAAAGTAGAAGATGAAAAAATTGTTTTATCTGATATCAATATTAATTCAAACACTTACGGCATCAATAAAAACACCGTATTAAACCTTATAAACAGAATTAACCCGTTTGCCGTTAAAGTGAAAATTGATGATAGAAATGCCGCAATAGTGAAAGTTAAAGACTTAAAAATTGAAAACAATACTATTTATTTTGACGGCATTGTAATCGTACCGAAAACTTCTTCCTAAATTTCTCCTGCTGCATTTTGAGCGGTTTGTGCAGGCGCTGTATTTTGTTGTGCGCTTATTTCGCTAATTGCACCTTGCATGCTTATGTATTGAAGTTCTTTATTTTGATAAGCCTGGTTTAACCTAAACATGTTGCCTTCAATCCGTGCTTTATCTTGAGGTGTTTGTGCCTGTGCGTACGCTTTTTTAAGCGCTGCTGTTTGATGCTGCAAATTTTGAAGGGCTTTACCTTGAGCCCCAAGCATAAATTGCATAACCTGCATTTCGGTATCAGGTGTGGTATTATCCGCGTTAGAATTTGAAGGGCTAGAAGTGCCTTCCAGTTCCTTTTTTAATTCTTCCGATGCCTTAGCGTTTTGCGAAGCGATATGGGGAATATTTAAAACATAAATTCCGGGATTTACGGGGTTAACATAAGTCATACCCCATGATACACCCCTTTTTTAAAATTTCAACCTTTTGTTGCATTTTTTTTTGGTTATGTTAAAATTTTTTTGTAGTTATGCGCCTGTTTGAAAAGGCAAGCGTAAAAAACCGAAAGGAAGAAGTATGACAATTAATTTAAAAAACAAGCCGGAATTGATTAAAAAATACGGCAAAAACGAAAAAGACACCGGAAATGTTGAAGTTCAAATTGCAATGTTATCTGAAAAGATTAAAGAACTTACAGAACATTTAAAAGAAAATGCCAAAGACTTTCAAGCAAAACGCGGTCTTATGATGATTGTGGGCAAAAGAAAGAGGTTATTGGTATATCTTAAGGATAAAAATTTAAACGGTTACAGAGAGCTTATCAAAAAGCTTAAAATTCGTGGTCAATAAATTTCTTTATGAGAATTTTAATTATAGGAAATACACACTGCGCAACGGTTTTTGCAAATTATTTGGCAGACAGTGATACCGATTTGGTTTTCACAACCATTGAAGGAACAGATGCCAATTTTGTGGATATAGCGCATTATGATGTTGAAGAATTAAAGGATTTTGCACTTGCAAATGAAATCAATTTAACAATTTTGTGCGATGAAAAAGCCGTAACAGAAGGATTTGTCAAAGTATTTAACGACAGTAACCTTGCAGTTATAGGACCTGATATTAATTCTGCTAAAATTGCCATATCTAAAGCATATGCCAAGAAATTTATGTATAGAAATAAAATTCCGACGCCTAAATTCGGAGTTTTTGATAAAATCCAGGGAGCAGTTGACTATGCAAGGGCACAGACATTTCCCCTTGTTGTAAAAGCCGATAACCACTGGGGCGAAAACTTTGAAGCGAAAGTTTGCGATACGTTTGCCCGTGCCAAAAAAGCCATTGAAAAGTTTTTTGAATTCGGCGTTAAAAATGTTATAATTGAAAATTTTATTGAAGGAAGAGAATTTTCACTCTATATTGTAACCGATGGCTATAATGTTGTGCCTATTGATTATTGTGCTGTTTATAAAAATAAGTTTACTTGTATCGGTGCAAATTTTATTGATGACAGTATTAAAGAAAAAGCTATACAAAAGGTCGTTATACCTACAATTTCGGCTCTTGGGCGCATGAAAGAACATTATATAGGCATTTTGGGATTTGACTTTATTTTAGATAAAAAAAATAATTTGTACCTGCTTGAATATAACACATTTTTTAAAGATTTAGATGCGGAACTCTTTTTGGCATCGTCTCAGGAAAATATGCCTGAAATTTTAAATTGTGCGCTTGTGGGAACTTTAATTGATAACTGTAAGTGCATGGCGTCTGCCAACATAAATTTTATGACAATAAAAGGAATGCGCGAATATTTAACCGCTTATGGCAGAACCCTAAACGAAGCAAAAGAAAGGCTGCTTGAAGCTGAATATACTAAGGAGCTTGAAAATTGGAACCCTTAAAAAATAAAAGCTTAGCGCAAGAAATATGTCTTAAATTAATTGATATTTACAGGTTCTTTTCAAAATTAACCCCTTCAACGTGCCGTTTTTACCCCACTTGCTCTGTTTACACAAAGCAGGCAATTGAAAAATACGGCGTTATAAAAGGAATATGGCTTGGAATCAAAAGAATCTGCAAATGCCATCCGCTTAACTCGGGTGGGTATGATCCGTTAAAATAATTTGTAGTAAAATAATAAGGAGATAATAAAAAATGGTTGCGACACTTATGGAATACGATATTAAAAATATAGATTTAGCCGAAGGGGGCAAAAAAAATATTGAATGGGCAATGGGCGATATGCCTGTTTTGGCTAAAATAAAAGGGCGTTTTGAGCGTGAAAAGCCTTTTGAAGGTTTGTGCTTAAGCGCTTGTGTTCATGTCACAAAAGAAACCGCGGCGCTTTGTATTGCAATGCAAGCAGGCGGCGCGCAAACAGTTTTGGCTGCGTCTAATCCTTTATCTACACAGGATGATGTGGCAGCAGCCCTTGTGAAATATTGGAATATACCGGTTTTTGCAATTTCGGGGGAAAATACTGAAACATACCGCCGGCATGTTGAAAAAGTTTTGGCGCACAAACCGAATTTAATTATTGACGATGGCTGTGATTTAGTTGCAACAATCCATCAAAAATATCCTGAACTTATACCAAATATTATAGGTTCAACCGAAGAAACCACAACAGGAATTACGCGCCTTGAAGCTATGGTAAAATGCGGCTCTTTGAAATTTCCTACACTCGGGGTTAATTCAAGTTTAACAAAATACTTATATGACAACCGTTACGGCACGGGGCAGAGCACAATTGACGGAATTATCCGCGCCACAAATATTTTGCTTGCAGGCAAAACTTTTGTTGTTTGCGGCTACGGCTGGTGCGGCCGCGGTGTTGCAATGAGGGCGCGCGCTATGGGCTCTAATGTTATTGTAACGGAAGTAAACCCCCTAAAAGCGCTTGAAGCTGTAATGGAAGGTTTTAGCGTTATGCCGATAGCATCCGCCGCCAAATTGGGCGATATATTCTTAAGCGTTACGGGCGATAAAAATGTTGTTGATGTTGAGCATATGCTTGATATGAAAAGCGGTGCTTTTGTGGCAAATGCCGGGCATTTTGATGTTGAAATTAATATAGGAGGGCTTAGAAAATATTTAGTTGAAGAAAACCAAATAAGACCTTCATTGAGTGCCTGGAAACTTAATAACGGAAAAACAATTCACGTTTTGGCTCAAGGCAGGCTTGTTAATCTTGTTGCGGCAGAAGGGCATCCGGCAAGCGTTATGGATATGTCTTTTGCAAATCAGGCTCTGGGTATTGAATT
This sequence comes from uncultured Gammaproteobacteria bacterium, assembly GCA_964470205.1. GTDB lineage: Bacteria > Cyanobacteriota > Vampirovibrionia > Gastranaerophilales > Gastranaerophilaceae > CAYYBA01. The sequence continues at coordinate 11,936 of CAYYBA010000036.1, forward strand.
CTTGTTAAAAAATAAAGGCAAATTGGAAAATAAAATGTATACCCTGCCTTATGAAGTTGATGAAGAAATTGCAAAAATTAAACTTGATTCTATGGGCATTGCAATTGATACACTAACAGCAGAGCAGCAAGAATATTTAAATTCGTGGACCTGCGGCACATAATCAGTTAATTTGCTTTTTTAATTCCATAATTCTGCCATAAGATTGTTCAATTCTATCAGGTGCAATTTTACCGTTTTTAATTGCACGTTTAATAATTTTTCGTACCTTTTTAGGCAGGCTTAAATCTGTTTTATTGAAGTTTGAAAATATCATAATATCGCACCCCGCGTTTATTGCGTTCACAACAATTTCATCCAAAGTGTAATTATTTCTGACTGCCCCCATATCAAGATCATCTGTTACAATCACTCCGCTAAATTTTAATTCTTCTCTGAGCATTGTTCCGACCACATTTTTAGATAAAGAAGCAGGATATTTTTCATCCCAATTTGTATTAAAAATGTGCGATACCATGACTGTTTCAAGCGGGTCGGGATTTTTAAGCAATGTTTTATACGGGGCTAATTCGGTTTTATGCCATGTACCTGTGGCATCCACAAGCCCGAGATGTGTATCGCCCGTGGGGCTGCCATGGCCCGGGTAGTGTTTTAAAGACGTTGCAATTTTATTTTGATGATGGGCATATGAGAACACCTGTGCATATTCGCTTACTGTCTTTGAACTTTTGCCGAATGAGCGTCCCCTTTTTGCTATGATTGAA
>CAYYBA010000037.1:0-12403 GCA_964470205.1 uncultured Gammaproteobacteria bacterium
AAAAAGTCCTGACAGGCAATTTTTACAGGTCTTTCGTTTTTATATATATAAGAAGGAAAGGCGTTTTGAAGTATGCAGCAGATAGGTAGTGTGAATGCGTTGCCGGTGCAATTTCGGGGTATTATTATAAAAAATCCCGAAGAAAGCAATGCTGCCAAAAGCAAAATTCAAAAAAGCCCTGAAACAATAAAAAGGCAAAAAATTGCAGGATTTGCTCTCGGAGGTGCCCTTTTATTAAGTATCGCAGGAGTTTTGTTTCAACCCCGGATTTTCGGTACAAAAATTAAAAAAATCTTATCTGAACAGAGGTCAAATATAAACTTTTTTACAAACTTCACAAGCGCAAAAGATGCTTATCCCAAAAAATTTTTATCACGTTTCAAAATAACAGACTGGTTTGAAAAAAAGGCATCAGGTCTTTATAAGAATACAGGCATTAAAATGACAAAAAGAGCTTATAAAAAGGCTCAGACGCTTTATCAAAAAACCGATAAGAGTATTTCATCGCTTTTGGATTATGTTATAAAAAAGGGAGAAGGCCTTGATGATGTTGTAAAAATTGAAGGCTTAGGCGAGAAAAAACGCTCTGCCTGGATTCAAGATTTAAGAAACCTGATAGGGCAGAGGAATTCCCAATTAGATGATTTAATAAATGAAGGTTCTCAAAATATAAGATTCAGCGCAATTGACGCAGCAACGGACGGGATAGATAAAAAATTCACAGATGAAGTAACAAGACGCGTAAAGGGCAAAGATTACAAGGGGTTAAGAACTGTTTTTATAGCGGAAGATCTTTTAAAGCATGAAAAAGGCAAACTTTCTGAAGCTCTGGCAAGCAAAACGGATGTTATCACAAACGCCAATGGTAGCGGCACACATGAAAAAATTTCATCCATTCTCACAGCCATTGCACCCGCAGAAACTAAAAATTCTGGTTTACAAAGGCTTCTGCACCGTTCTTCTAAAGCATTAAACAGAGCAACTAATATGGAAGCAAACGACTTATTTGATAAGTTAAGAGATATAAAAGTCGGCTGCGCTCCTATTGATTTTTATATGAACGCAGGTACTTTAGGCTTGACCAGTTTATATGTAGCACAAGCTAAAAACAAGGAAGAGCGCAGAAGTGTTGCATTGACTAACGGTATCCCGCTAATTATCGGTGCCTGTGCAACAACAATTGCAACTACCAAGATGGTTGCAGGTGCAAAATCGCTTCTTTTGGGAGTTGCCTCAGCCATAGTTGCAAATACATTGGGACGCTTAGTTGATAAAGAATACAAAAAATACAGCGCCAGAAAAGAAAGTGAAGAAGTTTCAATTCCGACATTAAGATTCGATGAAATCCCGAATGCCTTAAATATAAAAGTTTAAAAATTTAAAAAACGCTTTTTAAGCCCCTTTTATGGGGCTTTTATTTTTATATTAAGAATTATTAACCACCTTAATTTTTAAAAAGCAATTTTTTTCAAACGAAATACTTTATATATATGTAGGAAATAACAAAGTAATAAAAATAACTTACATAGCTTCATATACTACCTAATCACACACTAACCTTCACTTCACACGAGAATTACTTAACAGTATTTCAACGGCTTTTATTATAAAAGCCGTTTTTTATTTGAAATCAAAAAGTTCTTTTATATCAATATTCAATGTATCTGCTATTGCTTTAATCTTAGATAAAGTTATATCATTTGCCCCTATTTCAACCATACTAATTGTTGAGCGTGAAATTTCATCGGCAATTTCTAAATCTTCCTGGGTTAAACCTCTTTCTTGCCTGAGTTTTTTTAAGTGCTTGCCGAATTTTTTTATATATTTCTTGTTCATTTTTAAATTATCTGATATAATGATTTAAAATAATACCAGTGACAATGGCAAAAAAGGAGAAAAGGTGAAAAATAAAGGGTTCACACTTGCTGAAATTTTAATAACTTTGGCGATAATTGGTGTTGTGGCAGCGCTCACAATCCCCACGGTTTCACGCAAAATTCAAGATCAGCAATTGAAAACCCAGTTTAAAAAAGTTTATAACACCTTGAATTTGGCATTCAGCAAAACATATTTTGACCTGGGTGAAATCCCCAAATGTTATATTAACCCTGATGGAAGTGGAGAAGAGAGTTGGTATATGAAATCGAACTGCCAAAACTTTTATACTTCATTAACCAAAAATCTAAAAACCATGAAATATTGTAACGGCGCTGCTGCCCAGGGCGGCTGTATTGCGGAATATCCCCAGCTTGACACTTCTAATCCGGGTTCTTGTGCATCTAACAGTTACAATATAAGCGTAATAGCAAATTATTCAAAAGTATGGGTTTTACAAGACGGAACAATTCTATTCACATATGGTAGCGGTAATTATCCCATGTTTGCGGTTGATATAAACGGAGCAAAAAATCCGAACAAATGGGGATATGATGTTTTTGCAATAGATATCATAAAAGAAAACAACAAATTCAAATTATCGGATATATCCTGCGGATACCAAATGGTAAGCACGGGCGGAAGAAAATTTACAACAATGCTAAAATGGGTTTATGATAATTAAAGCTTGATTATATGTGCTGGAATGTGCTACAATCGCTTTATGTACGATTACATTAAAGGCAAATTGATATCAAAAAACGCGCCAAAAATTGTTGTGGAAAATAATAACATAGGCTGGGGGCTTTTTTGCAACAGAAGAACGGCAAGCCTTCTGCCCGATGCAGGCTCTGATGTTAAAATTTATACAAAACTTATTCACAAGGAAGATACTATGCTCCTGTGCGGTTTTGCGCTAATGGAAGACAGGGTGATTTTTGACATTTTAACAACAGTAAGCGGAGTGGGCACAAAAGTTGCTATGGTTTTATTGGATGAATTTTCAGGCTCTGAACTTATCGGGGCGGTAATTTCGGGCGATTATAAACTTATTTCGCGCGCCAAAGGTGTGGGGCCAAAGCTTGCGCAAAAAATTATACTTGAATTAAAAGATAAGTTGACAAATTCCGCCACAACCCTTGATATTATTGTATCAAATGTAAAACAGGAAGGCGCAAATGTTTCATGCACTACTATATCTGAAGTGCAAACAATTCTGCAATCTTTGGGCTGGGGGGTTAGCGAATATACATGTGCCGTTAAAAATGCGGTTTGCAAAATTGAAAAAGACAACAGCGAGGAGCTTTTAAAAGAGGCTCTTAAAATATTATCTGTAGGATAGGAAGATATGACACGAAAAAAACTCAAAATACTATTTACAACAGCTGAAGTAATGCCCTTTTCAAAAGTCGGCGGGCTGGCAGATGTTGTGGGCGAATTGCCGCAATATCTGGAACATCAAAACTGTGAAGTTGCAATTTTTACACCGCTCTATGGCTGTATTGACCAGCAAAGGTGGGGTATTAAAGAACTTGAAAATTCCGAACTTAAAATAAATATGGGGCACACACAACATATATTTAAATTAAAAATGACAAAACTTCCGAACACCAACGTGAATGTATTTTTTGTGGATAATCCAAAATATTTTTCTTGTTTTGATTGCGTTTATCCGCAATGGGTTGATGAAATATATGAAGCACAAAGGTATGTAAGCTTTTGTCTGGCAGTGCTTGAATACGCTAAACTTTTAAATTTTAAGCCCGATGTAATCCACACAAACGACTGGCACACGGCAATGATACCCGTATATTTGAAAAGCAATTATAAAAATGACGAATTTTATAAAAACACAAAATCGGTTTTTGAAATTCACAATTTAGCCTATCAGGGTGCGTGCGATAAATCTATTATAGATTTTGCAAATATGCGCTGGGACAATGTTTATTGCGATAATTGCCTGGAGCATTACGGGCAGGTGAATTGGGTTAAAGGTGCAATTTATTGTGCGGATAAAATTTTAACGGTTTCCCCTCGCTACGCACAAGAAATTTTAGGCGGTGAATTCGGCGAAGGAATGGATTACACGCTAAGGGGGCAGACGCACAAAATAAAAGGAATTTTAAACGGCACAAAATATGATAAAAAATTTGATATAAAAGAAAAAGCACCGCTCAAAGAGCGTGTGCAGGAAATGTTCGGGCTTCCTAAAAACCCTGAACGCCCTTTGGTTGCAATGATTTCAAGGATTGTTTATCAAAAGGGGCTGGAATTAATAGACAGTGCAAAATTTGACTTAATGAAGCTTCCTTGTGATTTTGTTTTTTTGGGAACGGGCGAGTACGGTTATGAAAGAATGCTCATATGGGCCTCAAATAATTCTTCAAATATCCGCGCCTGGGTTGATTTTAAGGCTGATTTATCCGATGAAATTTATAAGGCATCCGATATTTTTTTAATGCCTTCCTTATTTGAACCCTGCGGAATTTCACAAATGATTGCCTTAAAATACGCGTCAATTCCAATTGTGCGTGCTGTGGGCGGGTTGGATGACACCATTATTGCATATCCCCACAAAAATGCCAATGGCTTTAAGTTTTTAGGGTACAACGCACAATCTATGGTAAATGAAATTAAAAATGCAGTTTGGACATATTATGACAGAAAAGCAGATTGGGAATTGCTTGTTAAAAATGCACTCAATTCTAAATTCACGTGGGATGAGAGTGCAAGACATTACAGAGAAGTTTATGATGAAATTTTAAGTTAAAGGAGTCCAAAATGAAGTCAAGAAGAGGCTTTGGCTTAGCAGAAGTAATTATAATAATACTGGTAATTGGAATGTTTGGGGCTTTTGCAATTGGAACTTTTGCAAATAACAACAAAAGTTCACTTGATAAACAACAGTTAAGAAAGCTTTTTTAAAAGTCATTTTCTAAATATTTAAAAAGTTCTCTAAATTTCGGCAAAAGCTCTGCTGGCGGCACTTCTTCATCAATTTCAACTGTAATTGTGGGAATTTTGCGCTCAATTCCACAATATGTTCCAAAACTGCCCGGAGTTGCGTATCCTATATCTTTTTGAATCGGGTATCCCAAAATTTCAGAAATTTTTTTTACCAATTTTGGTGTTACGGGGCAATTTTTGCCACAATCGTAGTTAATGATTTTAAAAGGTGCATGGATTGTTATAATTGCATCAAATTTGTTGTTTTCTATAAGTTCAACTAAAAATTGTGTTTCATCTTCGCTTGCGGGTCTTTCGCCGCCATAATATTCAGAGGCGGCATCTGTTTTTTTCCAGCTGGCGGAAGGAAAGTTTCTGTTTAAATCTACTCCGTTTTTATTCTGCCTTAATTTATTTTTATTAAGTCTAGGTATAAAAAACATTCTGTTTTTGCCGCTCGGGTGGTTTTCTTTCAAATATTCATTTATAAAATATTCGCCCTGCTCTTCATCTCCATGAAAAACACCAATTACGAGAATTGTTTTTTCATAATTGGTGTTGTTTTTTATAATTAAATTTTGTTCCATTTCCCCGGCTCCTGACAAATTTCTAAAAGAAATTTGTTCGCTCCCGTCGCTATCGCTTTAGTCGCAACGTCGCCATCATTGTGCTCCGTTCCATCGCCTCATCGGCGCTGGCACATCTGCACCGGCTTGTGCACTTTAATTAATTCTTGCAAACATATACCCTATACCGCGCGCAGTTAAGATTAATTCAGGGTTGGCAGGGTCTGTTTCAAGCTTGGAGCGAAGCCTTGAAATATGCACATCTACAACACGGGTATCAATTCTGTGATCTGCAGGATAAGACCAAACGTGCTGTAAAATTTCATTTCTTGAAAACGCCTGGCCTGAATTGTTAACCATAAGTTCAAGCAGGCTGAATTCCATACCTGTCAAGCGAATGCGTTCATTCTTTCTGTATACCTGGCGTCTTGCCGTATCTATTTTTATACTGCCCGTTGTAATAACATTTTTAGGAATTTTAGCGCCGCTTGGAGTAGGGTTTGCGCCTGATTCTTTGGTATTTGTTCTTCTTAGAACCGCTTTAACCCTTGCTTCAAGTTCTTTCGGGCTGAATGGCTTAATAACATAATCATCCGCGCCAAGTTCAAGGCCTGTAATCCTTTCTGATACATCACCAAGAGCGGTTAATATAATAATAGGGACGTCGGATGTGCGTCTGATTTCTCTTGTAACGCCATAGCCGTCCATTTTTGGCATCATAACATCCAATATAACTAAATCAGGATTGGTTTTGTTAAAAACTTCAACAGCTTCTTCGCCATCTTCAGCTGTAACAACGTCGTATCCGACCATTTTTAAACGAGTTTCTAAAATTCTGCGAATACTTGCTTCATCATCCGCAACTAAAATCTTTTGTTTTGAATCGGTGGACTCATTTAAAGCTTCATCTGTCATTACTTTCAATCCTTCTACTGTAAAACTACACACTTAAATTTATTACAAAATATTTACTTTTATAAATTTATATTAACACAAATCTAAAAAAAATAAAAGCGTTTTTTTAAAAAATAAGGTATAATAAAAAAATAAAAATGTTTTTTATGAAGCTGCGTAACAACAAATACAGGATATAAATATGAAAATAAAACCTATCAAAATTCCTCAAATCTTAAATATTAAGGCTTTTGCCAATCAAACAGGTTTTAAAAATAAACAAGAAACTGGTATTAAGCAAAACAAAAGCCAACCTAAAAGTTGGCTTGGTTAGTATAACCTATAGAATAGGAAACGAGTAATATTTAAAGCCCTAAGCAAGTCTTATTGCGCTTTTTGATATTGAATTGTCAAGCTGGTTTGAAATATTTTCATATTCAGCTTCAGCAGTTTTTATCTTAACTTCAATCTGCAGTTTTTCTTGTTCCAGCTCTTTTTCCTGCTGGTTAATCTGCTCTTTGGCTTGCCTGGCGTATTCTTCTAATTCTTCTTTATAAATCTGATTGAACAACAGGGCAGGCTGCACTGTTCCGTCGCCATATTGCCCGCTGCCGCTCGGATCTAAGATATTTTGATACTGCCCTCCCGTGTCTGTTCCGTTTTGCTGTAATTGGTCCAAATAGGCATTGGCTTTAATCGCTGCAGAGTTATAAGCAACCTGAGATGATGCCCCTATAAACCCGAGCTGTGTACCGTGATATCTTGAAGGTGTGCCGGCCATTTCATTAAATGTCACGACACCATCTGCAATATTGCTGGCATAATTTTCCAGATCCATCACTTCTTGAGATATATCGAGTTGCTTTTGGGTGAGTTGATTAATACGGTTTCTCAACTCTTGCTTCCTAAGCGCAAGTAGAACCCAAGTCATCGTTGCCTCCTAACCTATCACATAAATTTTGTAACTAACCTTATCTATATAAAAACATTGTTTATTAAAAAAGTGCCTAAATTAAAAAGATGAGTTAACATTTCTTAATATTCAATTCCCGAAAATATGTTGTATAATTGTTATATGAGAAAATTATTTTTTATTTTATTATCGATATTTTTCTTTACACAAGCAGCTTTTGCCAATATTATGCCGCGCTATACAACATCTGTTAATTACTACGGAATAGGCATTTTAAGGGTATCAAATTTAACCAAAATATATGAAGAACAAAATGAAAATTCCGATATTGTACAAAAAATTTATTGGGATAACGGCAAAAATTTTAAAACACTGGATGGAACACCTCCCGAAAGTACCTTCATTGCTTATATTCCTGCAAGCAATTACGCTTTTTTGGCTGTTGAAGATGAAAATGACAAGTGGGTTTTGGTTTGCTATAACCAAAAAACCGGAAAAACCGGCTGGGTCAAAAAGGATGAGACAAGCAATGAATTTTACACCTGGGCTGATTTTATAAATACATTAGGCCGCAAAAACGGTATCTACGCTTTTAAAGATATACCTCAAGAAGAAAGAGTGCTTTACAGCACTGCGCAAGATGACGCGCAAATAGTTGACAAATGGGAAATTGCAAAGCACATAAGCCCATGGTATATAAATGGCAATTGGTTAATGGTAAAAATTATAGATTACGATAACACGCAAAAAACAGGTTACATAAAATGGCGTACGGATGAGGGCAAACTTTTGATTTTTGTTGATTTAAAATAGTTATACGGGTATATTATATTTTAAATTTGCCAAAGCTATGTGTGGATTCCCTTTAAATGAAATAGTGCCCGGATTATCTGCAGATTCGGGTTTATATAAAATAACAGTACTGTTATCTAATTGCACTTTACCGGAGCTTCTGCTATCATCTTGATAGTGTACAACCCTTTCAAGATAATATCCGCCGCCGTCACGTTTTACAATATATTCTTCTTCGGTGTCTAAACCTTTATCCTTTGCATTAACGTACTCGCCTTTGGTTTTATCGTAACAAAGTTTCTTAAACTTCATGCCTGTTGTTAAGCCGCCCGTAGTATAAAGAGGCAATTTATCTAATTCAATAGGTGCGGGATTTTCAGTCATTGGTTTATCCCATTCATCAACCATGCCGGCGGTTGTATTAATAGTTATAATTTCAGAACCTCTGCTATTATTTCTGTAAACCGCTTGTCCTACTACCGTGCTATAGTTATTTTTTACAAGACCTAAAGAAACAGGTGCGCCTTCAGCTAATGCGGAAAGTTCTTTTCTTTTATGCAGTTTGTTTGCTGCATTTATCATTTTATTAAATTCGGCTGTATCCGCTCTTCTTGGGTTTTTGACAACATCATGATCTATCATTTCTCTGTTGCTTGTATGGTGATTTTTCGCTGGAGCTTCAAAACCGCTTTGCGCATATTCATCACCGCTGTATAGAGAAGGATTACCGCCCAAACCTATGTACATTTCCCACATTTTAGGATATTTAGATTTTCCGTTTTTAGTAATTTCTTCATAAGATGTATCAACAAAAATTTGCCTGTTAACATCTTCTTTGAGATCCAATTCATTTGAACCTTCTTTAAATATAAGTTTCTTGCCTTCTTCGTCAGCTAATTCAACTGCTTTTTTAACAACATCGCCCAGTGTTATTGAGAAATCTCTTGCGCCAAAAGTGTCTGCGCGCATAAAATCCGGTTTTTCATCAATGCTTTCTGTGGTTTTACCTAAAGCTAAAACTTTAACCGCCCTTTTTAAATAGTCTTTTGTTTCATCGGGTATATCATGATTATTGTCAAAATATTTGTTGTAAGCCTGCCCAACGGCAATAGCTTTAGAACTTAGTATAGAGTTCACATATCCGCTGCCCACTACATTTGAAACAGCTTGCCTATCAGAAGGTTCAGGATTACCTTTTGTAAATAGTTTTGCATTAACCGATAGCAAGTGCATAGGATGAAGCTTATCCGGGTTGCTCATCATATTATGTGCACTGTTTACGGCACTCAGAGGACCAAATTTTAAAAACATTTCAAACTTGTTTTTAAGATTTTCCATCATGCCGGGTTTGCCCCCATCTGCCAACTCGCCCTTTTCAAAGTCCCGGCCAAAAAGTCCGACAATGGGGCTGAATAAGTAATTATAATTTGTAAACGTTGTAATACCTGTTTTTTCAAGCAACACTCTTGTTGCAACATCTGTGTTTATATATTTGCCAAAATCATTGCCTTCAAAACCTTTTATACCATTTGACATGTGATAAGCGCCATCTTGAAATTCCCACAAATCAGTAATTTCTGCAATAGAATATGAAGCAGGGTTTTGGGCTTTAACGGACTTCATAAAGTTGCCCCAGAAATCAATAACCTCATCCCAGCATTTTTCAAAGCTGATAGTATAATTACGTCTTGCTTCTAAATCCGCTACATCTTTTAGAGCATCAAAACGCCAGTTTAGACCGCTTTTTGTTTTTTGAAGAATTGCTTCTGAGATTTGAAAATCTTTTAAATTTGTGCCTTCAAACCTTTTTGTAAAAGCCTTGGCTAAATTTTTGCCGTATGTGCCTTCAAGGTTTAATTTCATTCCTTCATCTATTTTTTTGACAACAAATTCCGCGTCTTCTTTGGGTGATGTTGGGGAAATTCCCAGAGAACGAATTCCTTTTTTTCTTAGACCGTCATAATTATACCTTATTCTGCCTGTTTCAGCATCAAATCTTACGGAATCGTTTCCAAAAAGAGCACTTACAACAGAAAATTTTACAATTTCCGGAGTAACAATTTTTGCAACATATCTGCCGTAAGGAGTTAGTTCTGAGTTTGTCGAATCTTTAAAAACAAGGTTTCCTTCATTGGCCTTGCCTTTCTCTTTATTAAAATTATCCATTTCAACTAAAGTAGAACGTACAAACTGCATAATTTGATTTCTGTAAACCGAATTCATTCTTTCGCTTGCAGGCAAGAATTTTTTAACTATTGCCGCTTCTTCTTCGGGAAGTTTTTCAGCCATATATTGACCGTAGCTTTTTCCGGTTTTAACCTGATCGCCGTAAATATCCTTTGTAGTATAGTTATCTGTTACCATATCGTATCTGGTTAAAGATTGATCTCCCATAATCACGGGGCGCATTGTAACATAAGGGCTTCCCAAAATTGCACTTAGCTCTTGGGAAAATTCAATAGCATCAAGAGGATATTGAGAAATTTGATCTAACAAGAATTCATCCAATTTTTGATTTTTATTGGATTCTAAAAATTGTGATGTGTAATTACCTTCTGCAATACTTTGTGCAACGCCTTTTAAATTAACACCAAAAGCCGAGGAAATCCCTTTAAGCGTTCCTTCTTTATCTCTTGCCAGATTTCTTGCATTATGTTCTAAAAGAGCGTCTGTTGACATTTTAGTCCAGTAAGAAGCTACTTGATACAAGAAATTACGTACTTGAGCGCTGCCCATTTGATCTCCGACAATATTCTCACGGGAATTCGACAAATTCATTTTAACAATATCGGTATTGCCGTACCAGTTGTCCATACCTTTTGCATCTTTTTTGTCAACTACTGAAAATGTATCAAAATCCAATAAATTTTTGACATTTTCAATATCAGAAATCGGAACGCCTTCTTGTTTTGAAAGCGCTTTCATATCTGTTTTATTGGGATCAATTTCAAAATAATAAGGTACAATGGAATCCTGATGTGCTTTTATTTCGTAAGGATCTTTAGTATTGAATTTGCTGTAATTTTCTATAACATCAGCGGGCGGGCCTTCAACCAGCCTGTCATCATAAAATTGTATATATGTTGCTCTTTTTTTGTCGTAACCTTCTTTTTGCGGTGCATTTATAATTGCATATTTTACATGCTTTCTACCTTCATTTTTTTTGCCGGAAAGAGGGTCTGTAACAGCTGCAGGCAAAATACCGATTTCTTTTTTGCCGTTGCTTACTTTAAACCAATGATAGTAGGGCGATTCTTTATCGTACTTTAAAACATTTTGAAATTGAGGAGATTTTAAACCTTGCGAAGTAAAAGTGCCGTCATTAACCCAATTCAGCCCTTTATCAAATAAATCACCCGATAAACCTCTAAAATCTTCCATACTGCCCAAAGACCGATAAACCTGGAATAAATTTTCAGACCAGTATCCGTGCATTTTGCCGGTTAGAGGAGTTGAAAGAAGATATGAATAAGAATCCAATACACCTGTTTTTAATAAATCTCTGACACCTTGAATTGTTGTGCCGAAATCATTAAAATGTGTCCTTATTGCTTTTGATTCTTTTGCCTTTTGGCTTGGCGATAAAGAATTAAAAAAGGCATGGTACATAACTCCCGACCTGCCCGTTAAACCGCTGTTAGCTGGTATAACATTATATTGCCCGTCTGATGTGGTTGTGCCGGATTCTTTAACGGCAAATGAATTACCCCCTTCTTTGGGAGTCAAAACAAACTGATAACCCAAGCCTGTTTCTTTGCCTTTGCTGTCAGTTTTTAAAATTCCACGGCCAGCTAAAAATTCCTTTGACACATAAAAAATGCCGTCCTTTTCAAAAGCATCTGAAGACTTTGAATATTGATAAGGTTCTCCATTTCCTTTCGGAACCCAATCAGATTTTTCATCCAGTTGAACAGGAATTGTTTTAAGTGAAAGACTGTATTTATTTCTATCATACGCAGGTGCATAAAACTCAATAAATTCCCTGCCTTTATTGTCGATTATATTTTCATAACCTTTAAAGCTTATTGGTTTTTTGCATACCGTTTTGATTATTGGATTATTTACCGGTTGAGTTTGCAACTGTTTACTCCTTAGTCTTCACTTCGCATATTTATAAAACATATGAAGCTTAAAAATTGATATCATGTAACAAAACTTAAAGTTTTTGCCTGTATACTTTCTTGAATTTTGTTTCTATGTCGGGTGTGGTGATTTCAAATACATGCGCTCTTGAAGGTCCTAAATCAGCCGTTAAACTGTCTTTATTGGCTTGCAAGTAGCTCTTTTCGCCATAAGCTGGTACAAGGTTTTTCAATGTTTGCTTGGCATCCAATGTCGGAATTTCAATTTTTGCGCTTGATCTGAAATTTACATCTCTGTTGGCCAAAACAAGTAATGTTTTGCCATTTTGGTGTCT
>CAYYBA010000037.1:12413-12665 GCA_964470205.1 uncultured Gammaproteobacteria bacterium
AAAGAACCTTGATTTATAACGTCTTGATATTCCTTGCTGCTCTTAAGTTCCATACATTTTGTTATGAAATTGCCTATTTGAGGATAATTGCCGCCCGGTTTTCTTGAAAGGTTGAAAATATCTATTCTTCCTTTGTGGACAGTACACAATTTCGTATCAGTTTGGGTTGTGGCACTTTGTGCATTTTCATAAGGGTATAAATAATAATCACCGCTTTGTACGCCGTCAACAAAATAAGGGCTCATTTGAGGC
>CAYYBA010000038.1:0-12394 GCA_964470205.1 uncultured Gammaproteobacteria bacterium
TCTATAAGTACACAAAAAATACCAAATACACTTGCCTTTAAGGGTATGACACCAATGTTCAATGTGGCAAATGAAGCCGGAAGTTCCATGCATGCTTTTAGCGATAGTCAAATTGACAGTATGTTACAAAAGGCTCAGGAGAACCCGGACGGGTTTAGGACTTTGCTTCGCAGAAGCCAAGAAGATATTAATACTGTTGTTGTAGAGTATGTAAATAGGAACAATTTAGGCAAAACCGTAGAAGTTGTCAAAGAAGTTCCGGCAAGCGGTGCCAAAGCAGCTACAACAGCTGCGACTCAAATCCCTTGGAAAAAGTACGGCCCAATAGCTGCTATTGCAGCAGTTGCAGTGGGCGCTACAGCTTTCTTTATAGGCAAAGCAGCTGAAAGAAAACGTCAGGATAAATTAAACGGTGAAAGCGACCCTATTCCAAGCAACAAGCAGCCACAGCCTGTTTTGCAAGAAATAGCTAAAAAAACGGATAGCATTGAAAATTTCTTCAGTGCACCGCAAGCAACTGCTAAAACTTAGCACAATATGTAAAATAAAAAGGTGATTGTTAACAAATGTTCACAATCGCCTTTTTATTTGTCAATTTTTTCATAAACCAAACCTTTATATAATTAACAGGACGGGATTAATAATTTTATAAGGGAGAACACTATGGGAATTGGCGCAAAAGATAAATTAGACGTAGCTTTAGTTAAGAAATATGCAGGACTAAAGGTAGATAATCCGATTGTGGGCAATTCAATGGTGGAACCTACAAAAATGTATGATGCAATGAACGATTACGCTTCAATGCATCTTGCAATGCTTAATGTACAACAAAAGCTAAGAACTATGTGCATCAGCGCAATGGCTCCCAACATCCAATATCGCAAAACAAAACCTCTTACAAAAAGAGCAACGGCATAATAAAAAATATTATGCTAAAATCAATTTATGAAAAAATTGATTTTAGCATCAAACTCACCGAGAAGGAAAGAACTGTTAAAAAAGGCAGGGCTTGAATTTCAAACGGTAAAAAATGTATATAAGGAGAATTTTAAAGGAAGTAGTAATCTTATAGGTACAATAAAAAGAATCTCTCATTGTAAGGCGCGAGAAATTGCAAGATGCTTAAATGAAGATGCAATCGTCATTGCTGCCGATACAATAGTAATCCTCGATAGTGTGTGTTTAGTAAAGCCTCATAATCAAAATGAGGCTTTCTTTTATTTAAAAAATCTTTCAGGTCAATGGCACAAAGTTGTAACTGCCGTAACTTTGCTTGATGTAGTGTCAGGCAAATCCCTGACACGCGCTCTTAGCACGAAAGTGAAATTTAGAAATCTTGAAGAGAATGAAATCAGAGAGTATATAGAAAAATTTAATCCGCTTGATAAAGCGGGCTCTTACGGCATTCAGGATTTTGTGGATGAAAAAAATGTTAAAAACCCTCCCAAAGAGAGTTTTATTGAAAAAATCGAAGGTGATTATGAAAATGTTATGGGAATTTCCACAAAACTTGTTTTAGAAATGCTTGATAAGATTAAATCTGAAAATTAAAGTATCTTTTTTACAGTAATTTTTAGATAAAATACATCAAAAAATTGTTGCACATTTTTTATTAGTATAGTTTAATGTTAACGTAAGGGCAAATTAAGAAAGCTTTGCGTTATGATAGAAATTTTAAAAACAAATGCGAATAAAGAATTGGAAGAATTAAAAATCAGCGAAGCGCAAAGCGGTTCTTGGTTTAATTTGATTGATCCTACTGACGAAGAAATGCAAAAAGTTTCTCTTGTCTTAAATTTGGATGATAGTTTTTTAAGAAATTCACTGGACGCAGACGAGCGCTCACGTATTGAACTTGAAGACGGGCATCTTTTAATAATTACAAACGTTCCGACGGTTGAAGATGAAGGCAATTTTGACACTTTGCCTTTGGGTATAATTTTTACGCCTACAAGCTTTATTACCGTTTGTTCTAAGGAAAACCGTATTATAAAATCTTTTAACAAGGAAACTTCAAAATATTTCAACACGGCGGATAAAACCAAATTTATGCTCAACATTCTTTTCAGGGCATCTAAATTTTATTTGAGATATTTGGATTATATTTATAAAAAGAGCGAACACATTGAAGAAGATTTAAGAAAAACGATGAAAAACAAGGCACTTTTCCAGCTTTTTGAAGTTCAAAAATCTCTGGTATATTTTACAACAGCCTTAAAAGATAATTACATGGTTTTGCAAAAAATCTTGCGCCTCTCAAAAGCAAAATCAACCGAAAATATTATGAAATTCACAGAAGACGACATTGATTTATTGGAAGATGTAATTATCGAAAATAAACAGGCGCTTGAAATGGTTGAAATGCACCGAAACATTTTGGAAAACATGATGGATGCCTTCGCTTCAATTATTTCAAATAATTTAAACATAGTAATGAAACGCTTAACTTCAATTACGATTATTCTTGCAATACCTACAATGTTTGCAAGCTTCTGGGGTATGAACGTTGAATTGCCGAACATTCACTTAATGCCAGGGTTTATTTTTGTAATAGTTTTGTCATTTGTTGTAACGCTTGTTGCAGGATCTATTTTTGCCAAAAAAGGAATGTTCTAATGCGGCAGCCGTGTGTGAAGAAGTAAACTTTGAGTTTGCTTTAATCCATAGAAATTGCAATTTTGTGAATTATCTTTAAAATGTTCGGGTTGCTTTTAATTTTATCATTTATCTCTTTTATAAAATCATCTTGATTTGTATCATAATAATCAAAATCAAAAAGTGATTTGGGTTTGATGTTGAGCGTTTTGCAATAGGCTTAATATGTGTTAGAATAGAAATATACTATTTAGAATAGGTAAATTGTTATGATTATGAAAAAAGGCTTCAAGTATCCCCGTCATCCTGAATGTCCAAATTGTCATGCTGAACGACCCCTCTGTAATGCTGAACTTGTTTCAGCATCTAAAGCAAAAGCCTTCACTCTCGCGGAAGTCCTCATAACATTAGCTATTATAGGCGTTGTTGCAGCCCTTACAATACCTTCTGTTGTTCGCAATTATCAGGAGTTACAATATAAAACAGCATACAAAAAAGCGTATTCAGATTTATCAAGAGCCTTTGCAAGCGCAATTGCATTTGGCGAACTTGTACCGAGAAGCGATTTTTATGACCTTAAAGCAAGCCAATCCGAGTGGGATGTTATGAAAAAAAATTTTAAAGCAATAAAAGATTGTTCTGCGGGTCAAACCTTTTCTTGCTGGGTTAATGCGGATAGAGTGTGTACCGGAAGCTGCAATGGCCCGAATTATGAAGAGGGTGCGGGCGGTGTTCCTAACGGCGGTGCGGGAGCTTTTATTGATTCTTCGGGGCGTGCATGGGCACATTATGCCCCTGATCACAGCATATACCTTGTTGATACAAACGGAGCAAAAGGCCCTAACCAATTCGGTAAAGACAGGTGGATGTTTTCAACCAAAGATGCCAAAAATAACAGTGTCACAAGCGGCTTACCCGCAAAAATCACCCCCTTTCTTTTAACCGATTATTTAACCAAAAACAACTGGTGCCAACACCCGCCTTGCTATTATAAATCATGGTTAAGCCAATAATTTTGTTACAAAATATTACAAATTCCCTTTAAACCCTTAATTTTATCTTAAAATATTCCGTTAATTAATATATAAGACAAGGGTTTAAATGGCATGATTGAATTAAACATAGATTTAGCATATTTGGCGAAATACTTTGAGATTGGCGCTCAAAGCATTAAGCAGTATTCGACCAAAAGCGTTGATGAGCTTATGCAGGCTGAAGCCGAAGGCGGCAACAAAAAGGCTGCCGGCTATGAAGATTTCCTAAAAGATCCTGAAAAAGTTGCAGAACTCTTTCGTCTTGCAGATGCCAACAACCGCTTTTTAATTATACAAAATTTATCCCAAGATGATTTATCCGAACTTTTGCAATACTTGAATAATGAAGATTTAATTTGGGGTTTGAAATATTTTTCACCCGATAAGTTGGTTGAACTTATGCAGGAACTTCCTCAGGAAGAGCTTTTAAAAATTGTTTTGGAAAAATTTCCGACCGATACAATCGTGTCTTGCATGGAGCAAAAAGAATTAGACGATTTTTTAAACAATGAAAAGGTTGAAAGAAAAGACATAATGAATGTTTTTGAACAATTGCAACCTGATCAATTTAAAGCGTTAATGTCGCAGATTTTTGGGGCGCAAGCACAGGATATTACAAACAGGGATAAAATTATGTCAACTTTAGAAGGCCTTGATGATAAAGCATTTATGAACACAATTGATAAATTTAATGATGACGGCAAAAAGTTTATTGTTTGGAACTTAATAAATAATGATGAAAAGCTTATAAAAGAATTTAGCAATGAAACTTTGGCGCGTCCGTTTAGTTTCCTTGAAAAAGGCGATATATTGACATCTTTGAATGATTTGGATGAAGAATTTGTGCGTCCTATGGTGGAAGAATTACCTGCAGATTTAATTCAAATTATAGCAACACAAATTGATCCCGGTATGTTCGCAAAAGTTTTAGTAGAAGATTATGCAGATATTTTGAAAGATATAGGATTATAAATTTAAGAATTTATTTTTTAATAAATCATCCTTTTGCAGGTTTTACTTTCTTAAAAAAATCATTAATATAATGGTAAGGTTACTTGAAAGGAAGATTATTATGAGTTCAAAATTAAGCGGTGCAGGGGTTTTTGCACAAGCTATTTCAAGCTTAAACGGCGGTTACAGTACAATTTTTTCAAAAGCATTGAGCGCTGACAGTACAAAAACAGGTATATCTCTAAATGATATCTTAAGCGCATCTTCAACTACTTCAACTAGTTCAAGTCTTTTAACAGGGACAAATTTTTCGTCTTATCTTTCTTCCAGTTTTTCCGCAATGGATAGCGACGGCGACGGTAATGTTACATCTGATGAACTTACAAATTACAGCAATAACCTTTTGCAGCGCGGAATGACACTTGAAGAGTTGACTCTTTTGGCTTCACAATACGGCGGTGCCAGCGAGTCTTTGCAAAAAGTTATAGATAATTTTACCGAAGTTGATGCTAACCACGATGGCAGAGTAACGCAGTCGGAAATTTCAGCTTACGGAGTTGATCAAGAAATTAGCGAGAAAAAAGAAGATTTTCCTACATTTGATTCGGAAAGATTTTTCTCATATTACAATTAATTTTTGAAAAAACTTAATTTGCAGCGACCATATATTTTTTCTTTAAAAAGCTTTTTGTCAAATTCAGAATCTATAATTTGTGCGGGAAGCTTTTTTGTTTTTTCATTCTCAAAAACAACAATTCCTTTTGGTGTGAGATTTTTGAGCGCTGATGATAGAATGTCATTATAATTGTATTTAAAATCATCGCCATACCATGGCGGGTCAATGTAGATAACATCAAATTTCTGTGTGTTGGTTTTTAAAAATTTCATGCAGTCGCAAATAATTAAATCAGGTTTAATGTCAAGCTGCGCGTATGTTTTTTTTATTATTTGCGCACTTTGTCTATTTTTTTCTATTGAAATCACATCAAAGCCGCGTGATTTAGCTTCAATAGACATAATCCCGCTTCCCGCAAATAAATCAAGGAAAGTTAAATCTTCAAAACTGCCGAAATATGAAAATAAAATATTGAAGGTACTTTCACGCACCTGAGAAAGAGTCGGTCTTACATTTTTTGCAATTTCTACTATATGCCCCTTAAATCGTCCACCTGTCACATGCATTTTTTTAATCCCTTTTGCATAATACTAGCATGAAAAAACGAATTGTAATAATAGGCGGATGTGCTGCCGGGCCTAAGTGTGCTGCAAAATCACGCAGACTGGATAAAGACACGGAAATTTTACTGTACACGCAAGGCGAACATGTTTCTTATTCCGCTTGCGGCTTGCCTTATTATATAGAAGGCGTTATTCAAGATGTCAATGAATTAATTGTTAGAACACCGGAGGAATTTGCAAAGAATGATATACAAGTGTTTTTAAATCATAAATGTACAAAAATTCTGCCGGATAAAAAAGAAATTATAGTTAATGATAAAACAGTTGCTTATGATGAACTTGTAATTGCAACGGGCGCTGTACCTTTTACTCCCCCTATTAAAAATGTTAACCTTAAAAATATTATGCACTTAAGGATAATTGAAGACGGTATTGCCATAAAACAGTTAATGCAGCAGTCAAAAAGCGTTTTAATTGTGGGATGCGGGTATATAGGAATTGAGGTGATTGAAGCATTTTTAAAAAACGGACTTAAGGTTTATGTTATTGAAAAGTCTAAGCATATAATGCCGTTTTTGGATGAAGATTTCAGCAACAACATTGAAGAATATATAAAAGGACACAACGGAGATTCTGTTGAAATTATAAAAGATGAAGTTGTTGAAGAATTTATAGGCGATGAGAAATTTGAGGGTGCCAGAACCACCAAAGGACGTTTGATTAAAGCAGATTTTTGCCTTTTGGTAACGGGTATCAGGCCCAATGTCGAATTAGCGCGTGATTGCGGTGTTGAAATAGGTGTTACGGAAGGCATTAAGGTAGAT
Organism: uncultured Gammaproteobacteria bacterium; assembly: GCA_964470205.1. Classification (GTDB taxonomy): domain Bacteria; phylum Cyanobacteriota; class Vampirovibrionia; order Gastranaerophilales; family Gastranaerophilaceae; genus CAYYBA01. The sequence goes on from CAYYBA010000038.1 coordinate 6,584, forward strand.
ACTAGAATGCGCACAAACGTTAAAAATATTTGGGCGGCAGGAGATTGCACTGAAAAACATTGCCTTGTAACCGGATTACCCTATTATATAGGGCTTGGATCTATTGCAAATAAAGAAGGCAGGGTTTGCGCTATTAATATGAACGGTCAAAATGAGATACTTCAAGGTATTTTGTGTTCATCTATTACTAAATATTTTAGTTATACAATTTCCGTAACGGGAGTTACACAAAATAAAGCAGAACATATAGCCAAAGAACTTGATTTAGAGCCTATTGTGGCAACCGTTACAAAAATGGACAAAGTTGCTTATATGCCTGATGCAAAATTGATAACCATAAAGCTTGTAGCTGATAAAAAATCCGGTCGTATTTTGGGCGCACAAGGCGTCGGCGAAGGAGATGTGGATAAGCGCATAAGTATTGTGACTTCGGCATTGCAAAAAAATATGACCGTAGATGAGCTTCTGCATCTTGATTTAACTTATACCCCGACAACTTCAGGAGCAATTGACCCGCTTTTAACGGCTTGTTATGAGTTAAAAAAACAAATGTAAACCCTAAATGTAGTCAAAACCTAAATCCATTGTGCCGGCAGCAGAAGGAGCGCTTGTTGAAATTACGTCAATACCTAAAGCAGCATAATCACGTACATTTTCAAGATTAATACCGCCTGATACCTCAAGAATTATCTTGGGCGCCAGGCTTTTTACCATTTCAATACATTCAAAAATCTTTTCCGGAACCATATTGTCAAACATTATAATATCTACATTTGCCTCAATGCACTCTTTTACCTGCTCTATAGTCTCACATTCCACTTCCAGCTTATGTGTATGAGATGATTTTTCTCTTATCTTGGCAACAGCTTTTTTTATTGAATTGCCGCAAAGCGCTATATGGTTATCTTTTAACATAACACAATCGCATAAACTGAAGCGGTGCAAGCTTGCTCCGCCTGTTAAAAACGCATACTTTTCAAATAATCTGAAATTGGGGGTGTTTTTTCGAGTATCTGATATTTTAGCCCCCGTTCCTCTGATGGCATCGACATATTTTTTTGTAAGAGTGGCAATTGCGCTCATTCTTTGCATATAATTAAGCGCAAGCCTTTCTCCTGTTAAAATTGCACGTGCAGGTCCTTTAATTTTTGCTATTTTAGTGCCGCTTTTAATTAAATCACCGTCTTTAAAATAAAATTCAACATCAACACAGCCTTTGCCCAAAGCTTCAAAAACAATTCTAAAAGGTGTGCAGCCGCATAAAACCCCGTCTTCTCTTGTTCTTAAAAATACCGTAAAGTTGTCTTTTTCTTCGCATAAATAATCGGTCGAAATATCGCCAAAGCCGATATCTTCTTTTAGCGCGGATTTTACGTGTTCTTCGACTATAAAATCATTTAATAAAAATTCCGTCATTAATTTTATCCTTTTGAATTTCTTTGTTTGCAGTGTATGCTAATATATCATCAGAGCGGAAGTGCGCCCCTACAGACTCTTTACGTTCCAGTGCACTTGTTGTTATTGTTTTTGCAACTTCAATTAAATTTCTCAACTCATATTCGCGCCTGTTTTGACATTTGTGTTTTTCCCTAAAAATTCTCTCAATTTGCAAAATTTCCATTTGAGCATCTAAAAGTTTTTCTCTGTTTCTTATAATTCCGACATTTTTCCACATTATATCCTGTAATTTTGAGATAAGACCGTCTGCATCAATATCTTTCATTTCGCAATCTTGTTCATATAAATCTAAAGTTCTTTTGACATTTTCATCTATGCTTTTGGGCGCATCAAGATTTTTGTAGCTTAAATTGTCAGAGAGTGCCCAGGCGCAAACAACGCATTCTAATAAAGAGTTTGAAGCAAGGCGGTTTGCGCCATGCAGCCCTGTGCATGCAACTTCGCCAATTGCGTAGAGGTTTTTTACTGTTGTTTCTCCGTTTGTTTTTGATTTAACACCGCCCATACAATAGTGCGCTGCAGGTGCTACGGGTATACGCTCTTCTTTTAAATCAATTCCGTTTTCTTCGCAAATTTTTGAAATGCTTGGGAAGCGTTTTTTAAATTTTTCAAGTCCTATAGATGAAATATCCAAATAAATTTGGCCGTTTTCTTCAAAAACCGCGCGGGTTACGATGTCTCTCGGGGCTAATTCTGCTCTGGAATCGTATTTTTTCATAAACATTTCGCCGTTTTCATTTACAAGTTTGGCGCCTTCGCCTCTGGCAGCTTCAGATATAAGGCTTTTATTGCCATTTTTGTCCACATCAAGCGCTGTAGGGTGGAATTGAATAAATTCCATATTGTCAATCTCGGCTCCGGCACCTATGCCGAGCATAATGCCATCCCCTGTTGCAACAGGAGGGTTTGTGGTATTTTTATAAACTTGCCCGCAGCCGCCTGAAGCCAAAATAACGGCATTTGTGTAAATTGCTTCGTAACTGTCTAAAGCAGTATTATAGGTTACAACACCCTTACAGCTTTTATCTTTGGAAAGTAAAAGCTCTACTGCCATTGTTTCTTCATATATATCAATATTTTTGTATTTCAAGACCTTTTCACATAAGGCTTGTTCAATTTTAGCACCTGTAGCATCTCCGCCGGCATGTAAAATTCTGGGCAGTGTATGTGCGCCTTCCAGCGTAAAGGATAATTTGTTTTGCCCTATTCTGTCGAATGGCACACCGAGTTTAAGTAAATCTTTAATAACGCAAGAAGAATTTTTTGATATGAAATTTGCAACATCAAAATCTGTTAAACCGCACCCTGAGCGGATTGTATCTGATACATGCAGCGATACGGAATCCATTTTATTTTCTTCCATAACACCGACAATGCCGCCTTGTGCAAGGCGCGAATTGCTTTCATTGAGTTTAGATTTTGTAATAATTAAAATTCCATCGTTAAGCTTTTTTTGTTCTTCAAGTTTAAGCGCCAAATAAAGCCCTGCAATACCGCTCCCTATTATTACTGCTGAATATTTTGAATATTTCATTTTAAACCTTTTGTTCAATAAATATTTTAATACAAAAAGAAATCTTGACAATTGTATAAAACGGTAAAATTATTTTTGTTGCACGGCACTCCACTGGAGCAATGCTTACAAAATTTGTAAGGCATATAAAAATCTGTTATAATTAAAATATAAAAGGTAAAATAGATAAATGGCAAAAATTCTGAATAAAAATAAAGGTAGAGGGAAGAAATTTTTTTTAAATAAAGCGTTTACACTTGCCGAAGTTTTAATAACTTTAGCTATAATTGGTATTGTTGCAGCGCTTACAATCCCTGCGGTTGTTAAAAACTATCAAAAACAACAGGTTGTTGTGCAGCTGAAGAAAGCTTACTCTACTCTAAATCAAGCTTACAATAATTCTCAAGCCGAAAACGGCTCTTATGATACTTGGGATAAGGGATTTGATATCGGCACAGATGAATATTTCCGAAGATACTGGGAACCGTATTTTAAAATTGGAAAAGTATGCTCCACGGGTGCTTCATGCGGATATAAAAACAATTCGCCCTGGGTAACCTTGAAAGGCGCAGATAGCACTTATAGTGTAAATACAAATATCCTTGGCAAATCTTTTATATCAACAGACGGTGTTTTATTTCGTATAAGAGTTGCAAATTCCAGCGGCGCTACTGAAGCTTCAAATATCATAGTGGATTTAAACAATTCAAAAGGGCCGAATATGGTGGGCAAAGATACTTTCTTTTTTGAGCGTACCCCAAAAGGCATTTTGCCTTACGCTTATTCAAGTTCAAAATCCGATATTAACACATATTGCTCAAGGGAAAATCAAAGCGGCATGCATTGTGCGGCTAAAATAATGCATGACGGGTGGGAGATTAAAGCTAATTACCCGTGGTAAAATGCGGTAGCCTCATCGGCGCCGCCCTCTTGATTTTTAAGCGTTTTGCCATGAGGAACTTATTTGGGCATCTGTTGAAAATCAAGCCTTCATTTGAAACCTACCCATTGGGGCAACTTTCAACGGAGTCCTTGCACCGGCTTACGCATAAAAAAAGAGGCTGCCTTGCGGCTAACCTCATTGGTTTACTCTAGCATTTAAATTTTTAATTAGTCATCTGCATGTCCTGCAGTGCCCAGCAATTGCATTTTGTGTTTAACAAGTTCTTTAACAGCACTTCTGCCTGGGCCCATATATTCTCTTGGGTCAAATTTTGAAGGCTCTTTAACAAAGAATTCGCGGATTGTTGCAGTCATTGCAAGCCTTAAATCCGTATCAATATTGATTTTTGCAACACCGTTTTTAGCGGCATATGATAACATTTCCTCCGGAACGCCTTTTGCGTTTGGCAATTGGCCGCCGTATTGATTGCATTTATCAACTAAATCTTGCGGAACTGAGGATGAACCGTGAAGTACAATCGGGAAATTATAACCTAAAACTTCATATATAGCTTTTTTGCAAGCCGCAAGTCTTTCAAAATCTAATTTCGGCTCTTCTTTAAATTTATAAGCACCGTGTGATGTGCCAATAGCAATAGCTAAAGAATCGCACCTTGTTTCTTTTACAAATCTTGCAGCATCTTGGGGGTCAGTATATGTAGCATCTTTTGAATGAACCTTTACATCATCTTCAACACCTGCAAGTTTACCGAGTTCTGCCTCAACAGAAATGCCTCTTGAGTGGGCATAATCAACAACTTGTTTTGTGAGCGCTATATTTTCTTCAAGCGGGAAGCGGCTTCCGTCAATCATAACAGATGAAAAACCGCCATCTATACAAGCTTTGCAAATTTCAAAGTCTGCGCCGTGGTCTAAGTGCAGAGCAATCGGAACAGTGGTTGTTTCTAATGCTGCTTGAACCAATTTAATTAAATATGTTTGATTTGCATATTTTCTTGCCCCTGCTGATACCTGCAAAATAATAGGTGAGCGGGTTTCTTCGGCAGCTTCTGCGATAGCCTGTAAAATTTCCATATTGTTTACGTTGTAAGCTCCAATTGCGTATTTGCCCTCTAATGCTTTTTTGAACATTTCTTGTGTTCCGACCAGTTTTCTCTCACTCATAATAAAATCCTTATATCTTAATCTTAACATCTATAATTTATCGCAAATATGAAAAGAATGGAATTAATCGTTAAGTTATATTACAAGGGTGAGATTTTCGGGCAAGGAAAATTCTTTAGCAGTATTGTATAAAGTACAGTTGTTTTATTGAAAGGTGTTAAAAATGATACTAAAACCGATAAAAGTTCCAGTTAGTTTTAAAAGTACATCCTACGTTTTTGATGATGAAGGGCGCACAAGGCATTTGGGCGAGATTGTTAAATTGGCAAGAAAAAATGGGTATAACCCCCCGCCTGCACCGGTTTTAGATGATAATTATGAGCCTGTATCAAAAGCAACCAAGCGTGAAGTTGAGGATTTCAGAAGGATTATGAACAGTTTGCAATATCCTGAAAGTTTTGATATAGAGGTATAATTTAAAAATCGAATAGTTCTTTAAGCGATATTCCAAGTGCTTTAGATGTTTTTATAATTGTTTCAAAAGACGGTTTTGAAAATGCTATTTCAATTTTACCCATAAAGTTCAGCCCTATTCCGATTTTTTCTGCTAATTCTTCTTGTGTAAGCCCTAATTCTTCACGCCTTTTTTTAATATTCTTACCTAATTTTATATAAATTTCTTCGTACATACGTATAGTGTAAACGTAAACTTTTGTTAAATATACGTTTTATGCGCACGTAAGTGTGATATAATATGAATTGAGGAGAAAATAATGAAAAAAAGCGGATTTACCTTGGCCGAAGTTTTAATTACTCTTGCAATAATCGGAGTT
>CAYYBA010000039.1:0-12347 GCA_964470205.1 uncultured Gammaproteobacteria bacterium
ACTTCATTTTGGGGCATTTTTAAAAGATGCAACGCCATTCTTTGAGCCGATTTCGGCCCAATTGACGGCAACTTTTGAAAATATTCTATTAATTTGGCAAGCGGTTTTGTGTATTGCATTTAAAAAAGCCCCGGAATTTTAATGCCGCCCGTTACGCTTTTCATTTTTTCTTCCATAACACCCGCTGCTTTTTCTTGTGCGCCTAAAATTGCTTGAGTTATTAAATCTTCAAGTATTTCAATGGTCTCCTTATCAACACTTTGAGGATTTTCCGGATTAAGTGCTTCAGGTTTTAGTTTTATGGATTTAAATTTTGATTGTCCGTTTACAATAACTTCAACCGCTCCGCTTCCGCTTTGCGCGCTTAATTCAATATTTGCCAGGTCTTCTTGAACAGCCTGCAGCTTTTTTTGCATTTTTTGAGCTTGCTGCATCATGTTAAACATACCCATAGATTTTCTCCTTTAATTCTGGTATCATGCTAATTATATGAGAAAAACTACTTATCTTCAACATATTTTGTCAAAAGGAAAAATAATAAGGTGGCAAACTTCTCAAATGCCTCTCACTGTCTATATTGCGCCGTTTCGTTGGTATAAATCCCTGGGCAGCGCAGATAGTTACAAATATCAACAAATGGTCATGGACGCTTTAAATGAATGGCAAAATGCATCAAAAGGGCTTGTTTCTTTTGTTACGGTGCCAAAATTACATGACTCTATGATAAATATTGACTGGAGGCGTGTGGATAGAAAATCTTTTGGTGAATGCCACTGGAGTTATAATAAAGACTTTGTTATATACAGTGCAGAAGTACAAATAGGGCTTTCGGACGGAATTATTTCCCGAAAGTATATGGATGAAAATGAAGTTTATCATACAATACTCCATGAAACAGGCCATGCACTGGGGCTTTCAGGTCATAGTCCGGATGAAAACGACATTATGTACACTCCGCATCAATACGGCGTTACAAAGGTAAGCAAAAGGGACATAAATACTCTTGAATGGCTTTACAGGTTTGATATAGGTTTATCCGTGCAGGATATTTTGTCAAAATATCCCGGGGCAGGTGATATTGATGATTTAATTTACAAACTTACGCATAGAAAAAGCGAATTTGAAGAAGTAAAAGATTTAATAGACCAAAACAGCGCAATGAGGGATTTATTGCAGGAAAATGAGAATATAGGAGAGCTTAAAAAATATTTACTTGAACTTAACAAAATTCAAATAAATATTAATAATAGCAAAGAATAGCTTAGAATATCACTCATTTTTGTTTGTCAATAGTTTTTTGCAAATAGTAAATTTCTTTTAAAAAAATTTACTTTCCTAAATATTTTATGACTTTTTTGCCAAATATGTGGTATAAGTATATAGGTAAAGAGAGAATATCTTAAAAAGGGGAAGCAAATGAGCGAGTATTTAAGTAAAGAAGAAATCAAACAGTGGAGAAGTTCATTAGAAAGAATTACTTTGGAAGAATATGCGCAAAGGTTAGGCAAACTCATTAAGGAAGAAAAACGTGCACAGGATGTTGTTGATGTTGTTGTTAAAAATGAAATCACAAGCCCGAAAGTTACAACAAGAATAATCGGTGATTTAAGCAAAAAAGATAAAATTGTTACTATTGCAAAAAAAGCCGTGGAAACGGAAAAGAAAATTATAAATAGAGGAAATACCAATGTAGAGGCCCTAAAGGCTAAGCTGATTTATAAAAAATCTTTAACCCCAAGAGAAGAAACGGTTTTGGATGTTTTCCTTGAAAACAGCGATGAAATTGTTTATGCAAAAGAACTTGCAAGAGTTTTGAATTTGCCCAATGACTATATTTATAAATATATTAAAAATTTAAGAACAAAGATTCATCAAAATATACTTGAAAACATTAATGGCGGATATAAAATAAATATTGACTAAAAATTTTACAATTTGCCATATTGATATTTGAAATGTTATAATTACAAAATGGCAAAGAATTTTTTGAATGTTTTATCAGACATTAAAAATCTTATCAATTCTTCTTTAGCTAAAGAAGAATTATACAAAGATTCGTTGTCAAAAATTCAAAATTTGCTGGGCAAAATAGAGTTTTATGCTGTATATTTTTTAAACGCCTCCTCTTTTGAAAAGAAATTTTCTTATCCTGCACATAGTACAAAATTTATTCCTGATGAAAAACTTATAGAGGAAATTGTAAATAATAAAAAACAGTCTTTTCTTTATAAAAATTGTATTATATCCAAACTTTTAATTAAAGATTCTCTCTTCGGGTTTATTTTAGTTGCACCTAAAGAAAAACCCGATAAAGAAGAAATTCAAATGTTGGATGTTTACACAAGCGTTTTTTCTTATTTGATAAAAGATGCGGAATTATCAAACGTTTTTAAAATGCAGCTTGCGGCTCTGCAAGATGCCATAAAAGAAAAAGATGCCGCTTATCAAATTATTGAGAAACAACATAAGAAGCTTTTGGAATTGGATAGCACAAAAAACAGTTTTTTGGCCAATATATCGCACGAATTAAGGACACCGCTCAATGCCATAGTTTGCTTTTCGCAAGCACTTGATTCAAAATTATTCGGTGATTTAAATCCCAAACAGGCCGACTACATAAAAGATATCCACGCATCAAGTTTGCACCTTTTAAATATGATAAACGAAATTTTAGATTTTTCAAAAATTGAATCCGGTGCAATGACTCTTAAACCCAGCGAAATTTCTCCAAACACCGTAATTTCTGAAGTTATAACAATTTTGGAACCTTTAAGCAGCAGAAAAAATATAAAAGTTAATTTTGAAAGCGGTTGCAAATCAAGCATTATAGCCGATTATCAAAAATTTCAGCAAATTTTATATAATCTTTTAAGCAATGCAATTAAATTTACGCCGCAGGATGGTAAAATTGTTATAAGGACTTTTGAAAAAGGCAAAAAATTCATTCTGGAAGTTGAAGATAACGGTATTGGCATCTCCAAAAAAGATCATAACAGAATTTTTGCCAAGTTTGTTCAATTAAACGAAATTTATTCGCCTTCCGGCGGTTCTACAGGTTTAGGACTTACAATTACAAGGGAACTTGTCAATTTGCACAAAGGAAAAATTATACTTAAAAGCGCCCTAAATCACGGAAGCTGTTTCAGAATAGAATTTGACGGAGTTAAGGCATGAAAAATGTTTTGGTTGTTGAAGATAATCAAGAGAATTTAAAACTTTTCAAAGATATTTTGGGACTTCAAAATTACGATGTTAAAACCGCCCTTGACGGTCTTGAAGGTTTTGAAAAACTTACCAAGGACAATTACGACTTATTGATATTGGATTTAAATCTCCCCCGTATGAATGGTTTTGAGTTGATGAGAAAAATAAATAGTGATAAAATTAAATGTCCGCCCATATTGGTGGTATCTGCACATGCTATGGAAAAAGAAATAAAAGAGGCGAAATCGCTCGGTTGTATGGAATATATTACAAAACCTATAGACATAATCAATTTTTTAGCAACTGTAAAAAGAATTTTAAATGAGGGAGAATTCTGATGAATGGTTCAAGTATATATAATTTTATTGATACTTTAGATGTTTCAAGTAAATGGAAAACAACTTTTAAAAAGATTCACACGGCTTATTATTCAAATTACGTGCATGGCAAAGATGTAAATGTTCATTTCTGGGTATTGTCACCTTTTATGCGTTCATTGCCTCTGCGTGATAAATTGCATTTTGTATGCTTCGATTTTTTGGCTTTTTTGCTGGGTCCTCTTTTTTATATCGGAACAAGAATGTTCACAAAAGGCTTTATATTGCTATTAATATACGGGCTGCTTTTTACCATACCAGCTACAAGAATTCTTCTGATTTTTCCAATGTTATACTGCGCTTATTTTGCAGGACTGGATTATTTCATTTTCAAGGTTCTTGACTCATATGACATAATATCCAACCCTATGCTGCTGAATGAATATGTAGATGAGAATTTTGTTAAAAAAGTAATTAAAAAACCGTTTAATACAAAGCCTCTGCTTGCGGTTATCGCTCTTGGTGCAATTTTTTCAATTATCAATTTTGTGAAAACCCAACTGGAAATAAGTGATTTAAGAAACAGCATGACCACAATACCAATGGTATGCACCAACGCCTCAAGCTGTACAAGGTATGTTAAAGATACTTTATACAGAATTACGGGTTCGGCAAACAAGGAAGAAACTTATAAAAACTATTATCTGATTGCATGTGCTTACACTTCCATAAATGATAAGTACAGTGCGGTTAATGCGCTGAATATGTCTTTGAGTCTGAATAAAGATTATTTATCCGCATACCTTCTAAGGGCTCATATTTATATGTTAAACAGAAGCTATGCACAAGCTATTTTAGACTATAAAGAAGTTTTAGATAAATCCCCCGAGGCTGTTTTTCTTAATTACAATATAGGAAGAGCGTTCTATCAATTGGGTAAATATAAAGAAGCCCTGCAGTATTTTCAAAGAGCTAAAGGCAGCGAAAGGCAAAATCCTTCTTTTTACGAAGCAAGAGCATTTACTTACGTAAGATTGGGCGAAAATGATCTTGCAATAAGGGATTTAGAAAAAGCTGTTAAGCTTTACAGCAAAAATGCAACTGTGCAAGGACAAAGAAGGGTCATAGACCTTCAAAAAATGATGGGTAAAATTCGCGCAGGCCAAGCTAATTAATACCGGTTGAGCCAAAACCGCCTGCTCCTCTTTGCGTGTCAGAAAGCTCCCGCGCTACTTCAATTTCTGCAAAAATTACGGGCGCTATAATCATTTGGGCTATTCTATCTCCTCTTTTAATTGTAAAGTCTTTGTCAGAAAGGTTTATTAGGGGTACACAAACCTCTCCCCTGTAATCAGCGTCAATTGTTCCGACACAGTTAACAAGACTTATCCCGTTATTAATTGATAAGCCGCTTCTCGGACGCACCTGGGCCTCAAAACCTTTTTGTAATTCTATTTTAATACCGGTTGGAATAAGCTTTCTTTGCATAGGCTGCAATATAATATCTTCATTTATTGCGGCATATAAATCCATTCCGCTTGCATATTCGCTTTTATATTTTGGAAGTTCGACAAAATTTTCAAGCTTCTTAATTTTTAGGACAGTTTCTTTCATTTTTACCCTTCACAGTTTAAATCATACAATTTTTTTATACCTTTGTGTGTTAAATCTTTATCTAGAAAATCAAATTGATTTTCAATATTCTTGATTAATGCTGAAGATAAACCGCCTGTTGCAATTATTGTTGCTTTTTCACCCAGTTCTTTTTCGCACATTTTTATCATACCTTCTATCATACAGGCATGTCCGCGCACAACGCCTGAGAGCATTGCATCAATTGAATTTGTACCTATTGCTTTTTTCGGAGCTTCAATTTTAATTTTCGGCAATTTTGAAGTAAAGCTGCTTAAAGATTTTGCCTGTATTATAAGCCCTGGGGCGATTAAACCGCCTATAAATTCTTTCTTTTTATTAATTATATCAAAAGTTGTCGCAGTACCAAAATCAATAACAATGGCGGGAAGTTTATACTTGCCGACCACGGCTGCGGCGTTTGCTATTCTGTCCGCACCCAATTCTTTGGGGTTATCTATTTTAATTTCAAAAGGTATTTTGGTTTTGTGGTTTATAATTTTTGCACTCACATTCAGATATTTTTTCAAGGCGTTTTTAAATATTTCGGTCAAAGGCTCCACAACGCTTGAAATCATTGCACTTTTAACTTTTTTATCCGGCAAAGCATTTTTTAAAAGATTAAAAATCAAAATCCCGTATTCATCTTCAAGCCGATTTATATCGCATGCCAAAGAACACGAGTAAACAATCTCGTTATTATCGAATAACCTTAGGCCTATGTTTGTATTGCCTATATCTGCTGTTAATATCATACCAATAATTTAACACAAACAAAATATGCGCAAAAGTTGATAAAATGCTTTGCGCATATTCATTTGCACTTTGATAAGTGCCACAATGGTACATTTTGTTTATTTAATTAGTTAAGCTTTTGTATCGTTAAAAATAGAAGCCGAACCTGTTGACGGCTGTGCTTTTCCGGTGAAAAGAGATTCATCTCTTGCCTGGACTGTTGCAAGCTTTTTTCCTTCGCCGCGTGCTTCTAACATTTTTCTGGTTTTGTTTGTTTCACTGCCTTTAATTGCGCTAATTTCTTCCGACATAGTAAATTCCTCTTGGTTATATACCTTATATATAGTTAAAAAAAAATTTAAAACCTAAATTGCTAGGGTATTATAAACTGTTACATTTTTTAATAAAAATGTCCGAAAAGATAAAAAAAACGGCTTTTTTTGAATAAATTCAAAATTGCCGTGATGGATAGAATTAGTATTACGGAGTTTATAGAGGAGTTTACGACTATATAAGTCGCATGAATTATTTATTTTGCTCTAGAAATAAAAAAAAGTCAATTATTTTAATAAAAATTTACAATTTATTTCATAAGTGCTTGAAACCAGGCTTTTTTGACCTCTTATTTGTTAACAAATATTAACTTTTGTAAATAATAAAGAATAAAAATCGTTATAAAAAAATAATACGTGGAATATAAAAGGTACAAGCTAATTTAGCATCGATATAAAAAAAGACTGATACGTTTTCTCTCTAATTCCTCTCTAATATGTGGTAAATGTACTGACTCTCTCGGGTCAGTTTTTTTTATGCTTTTTTCTTGACCATACTGCTTTAATTTCATAAAATATTAATATGGAAGAATTAATTGAAAAAGGAGTTGAAGCGCATAAAAAAGGAGACTATAGAGCTGCCAGAGCATTCTATCTTGAAGCTTTTGAAATTGCGCCTAGGAATTTTGATGTTTTAAACCTGCTTGGGATAGTTTGTTTTCAGCTGGATAAAAAAGAAGAAGGCAAAAAATATTTTAACGAAGCTTTTTTAATCAATCCCGATATAAATTTTATAAGGCAAATGGCACAGGAACATTCAAATAACAATGATGTTGAAGGCGCTATTTTCTTTTATGAAAAAAGCATTGAGCTTGAGCCCTCAGATCACGTAGGTTTAAATAATTTGGGACTTTTATACGAAGAACTTTTAATGAATGATATTGCAAAAAAGGAATATGAAAAATCCCTTAAAATTAAACCGAATTATGAGGCTAATTATAACTTAGGAGTGCTTTTAAGGAAACAAAAAGATTTTGAAAAATCAATTTTTTATCTAAATAAAGCTTTAAAATTTAGCCCGAAAAATTTTGATGCCAATTACAGCCTTGGTATGACTTATTTTTCAATAAAAGAATTTTATAAGGGATATCCTTATTATTTAAAAAGAAAAAGAAAAACGCCGCCTATCCAAAACCAATGGAAGGGCGAAAGGTGCCTGCATGGCTCAATAAATATTTATGCCGAAGGCGGTTTTGGCGATCAAATTATGTTTGCAAGGTATTTGCCGCAATTAAAAAAATATTTTAAAGAGGTAAGATTTTTAGCCCCTTTAAATATTGCACCGATATTTAACCTTGAAGGCATTGAAATTTGCCAGGAAATTAAAGAGGCGGATTTTGATTGTTCCCTCCTTGATTTGCCCTACTACCTGAAGATGGACTTCAATCAAATTCCCGACTGCAAAGGGATTTTAAAGGCAGACGATAAAAAAGCGGCACAGTATGGAGAAAAATATTTTAAAACAAATAAGAAAAAAATCGGTCTGTGCTGGCAGGGAAATTTAATTAAAGCGCGCTCTTTAAAAAACCGCTCAATTGAACTTAGGGAATTTAGCATGCTTTTTGAAAATAAAAATTGCACGTTTTATTCTTTTCAAAAAGATGATGTCAAAAACCAGGTTGCGGCTTATCCCGATATTATTAATTTAGGTGAAACATTTAGAGATTTTTCAGACACTTTGGCGGCAGCGGCAAATTTAGATTATATGATTACAATTGACACCGCTATGGTTCATTTAGCAGGGTGTTTGGGTATAAAAACTTTCTTGCTTTTGCCTTATGCCTCGGAATGGCGCTGGTTTGACGATGAAAAACAAACACCCTGGTATAAAGACGTTGAAATTTTTAAACAAGATAAGACTATGGAGTGGGCTAAACCGATTAATAACATATATGAACATTTGAATTGCAAAATTTCTTAACATTTTTGGCAAAAGCTTAGAAATATTGTTTAATATAATTTATGGATAAGGAAGATAAGCACGTTAACACAAAAGTTGCCAAATTCTCTAAGCGCGAAAATAAAACCGCGCCAATTCACCATGGGCGCAAATTGCCCGTAAAAGAGGGCTTTCCTTATTCAATTTTAGAATATGATATCAACGGGTTTAAATTTAACGATGAGCACTTAAGAAAATATGCGCAAACAAATACGTATACCATTTCTCTTTGTGTTAAAAAGGGAAAAGATACTTTTTTGTATAATTATTTTGTTGATAATGATTGTATTGGAGATTTTTTTAAACTTTATTTGGAAGGTAAAATTGAAGGTGATATAATAGAAATAGATAAATTTAATCCCGAGATTTTAGCCTGATGCATAATTTTTTAGATGAATTTGAAGAAATTTTATATCACTGTGAACGCCCGTCCAGATATGTTGGCGGTGAATTTTTAACCTGCCAAAAAGATTTTGATAAGGCGGATGTGAGAGTATTGCTTGCTTTTCCCGATAAATATGAAATAGGCATAAGCAATTTCGGGCATAAAATTTTATACCATATAATAAATTCACACGAAAATTTTTTGGCAGATAGAGTGTACGCGCCTGATTTTGATTTTAAAAACCTTTTAGAAAAAAACGGCAAGAAATTATACGGGCTTGACACTAAAAAACCTGCAAAGAGTTTTGATATGATTGGTTTTTCGCTTCAGTATGAACTTTCTTACACGACAATTTTAGCAATGCTTGATATGGCAGATATTCCTGTTTTTTCAAAAGACAGAAAAGAGGGCGACCCCATTATTATAGCGGGCGGACCGTGTGCTTTTAACCCTAACCCTGTTTGCGAATTTATTGATCTTTTTTTGATAGGGGACGGGGAAGAGAGCATTATTGATGTTTGCGAAAAGTGTAAAAGCCTTAAAAACTTGCCGCGTGATGAAAAAATAAAGGAACTTGCAAAAATTGAGGGGGTTTATAGCCCTAAATATTCTAAAACAGTTAAAAAAAGAGTATCACCCTTGGTGCGCGAAAATCATCCTGTTAAATCGCCAATTCCGCATTTTTCAAGTATCCATGACCGGGCAACGGTTGAAATAAGGCGCGGATGTGCGCGTCTGTGCCGTTTTTGCCAGAGCGCACATACAAATTTACCAATAAGAGAGCGTAAAAAAGAAGAAATCATAGATCTTGTAAAACAATATATTAAAAATACAGGATACGACGAATATTCCCTTCTATCTCTTTCCTCAAATGACCATAAGGACATTGAAGAAATTATAGAACATTTGAACCAATATTTTAAGGGAACGGGTGTGAGTGTATCTTTGCCAAGCCAGCGGGCGGATAATTTTTCGGTTAAACTCGCCAATTTAATGGGGGATGTTAAAAAAACAGGTATTACCTTAGCGCCTGAGGCGGGAAGCCAAAGGATGCGCGACATAATAAATAAGGGATTGACACAAGAACAAATAATAAACGCGGTTTTGGCCAGTGTTGAAAACGGCTGGCAGAAAATCAAGCTTTATTTTATGATAGGGTTGCCTGGGGAAACCTATGAAGATTTGGATGCAATTTTAAATTTATTGCGAGAAATTCAAGCACATTGTAAAAGCCGCGGGTTTAAAATGCCGCAGATAACCTGCTCTGTTTCAATTTTTGTGCCAAAACCATTTACGCCTTTTCAGTGGTGCGCTCAAAATTCGCTGTTTGAAATTGAAGAGAAAATCAGATATTTAAAATCAAAACCTTTAAAAAACGTAAAAATCAATATCCATAACCAAAAACTTTCACAAATTGAAGCATTTTTAACGCGCGCGGATAAAAATTTGAATACTTTTATCTATAAAATGTATAAAACAGGAGCTTATTTAGAAAGCTGGGATGAAAATATAGATTTTGAAAAGTATTTAAAAATTGCCGAGGAATTGGGTATTAATATAGAGGGTTTAGCAACAAAAACTTGGGATATTGATGATGTTCTGCCCTGGGATTTTATAGATTGCGGTTTGAATAAAGATTATTTAAAAGACGGTTATATAAAAGCCTGCACTTCCCTTCTGGTGCCGCAGTTTAGGGCTTAAGTTCTCCCAGCATATAAATTGAACCGCAAAAGACTGTTAGAATGCCCTTATCAGGCTTCATATCAGAGTATTTTTTTGCGCAATATTTTTTGGGTAAATCAGAAAAACGCAAACAATTGGGGTTTGAAAATTCAATAAAATAAAGTTCATCACTCTCGCACAGCAAAATATCAAGCATTTTTTCCCATTCTTTATTTTTCAGGCACCCGAATGCGAAGCGGATTTTTTGCCCATTAAAATTTTCATCTAAAAAATTTCTTAAAACAACAGCGCCCGAAGGGTTATGGCAGGCATCTATTAAGATATTTTCATCTTTTTTGTACTCCAGGCGATATTTCCATTTAACATTTTTTAACCCCTTTTTTATTGTATCTTCCGTTATATTAAGCTGTAAACACTCAAGTGCGCCAAGTGCAAGAGCAAGATTTTCCTGCTGGTGGCGGCCCAAAAGCGATGTCGTATATTTTTTTTGCTCCTCTACAACATATATATTTTGGGCAAATCCTTGTATTATTTCAATCCCCTTGTTGTTTTGCCCTATAATTACAGGTCTCGGGTTTTTTATTATTCCGCCTTTTTCATAAGAGATTTTTTCAATAGTGTCGCCCAATCTTTCTTTATGGTCAAAATCTATTGTTGTTATAATGCTTGCAAGAGGATTTTTAATAATATTTGTAGCGTCAAGTCTTCCTCCAAGGCCTGTTTCTAAAATTACTATATCGGTATCGTTATCGTTAAAATATTTAAATGCGACTGCGGTTAAAATTTCAAATTCTGTCAGGTGAATATTGTTTTCTTGCGCCAGTTTTGACACGTTATAAACTTCCCTGTCAAAAGTTTCTTGTTCAATATACTTATTATTTATTTTAATTCTTTCATTATAAGAAAATAAATGAGGACTTGTATAAAGCCCGCAAACGTAACCGCCTTCAATTAAAATTTGATTTAACATAGCGCAAACTGACCCCTTGCCGTTTGTTCCCGCAACATGTATTGCATTTAAATTATCCTGCGGGTTGCCCAAAAGCTCCATAATAGCGGCAATTCTATCAAGCCCGAGGTTTATGTAAAACTTATCGCTTGCGGTTAAAATCTCTTGGGCTGTCATTTGGCGCTCTCTAAAATTTGTTCTGTTATAATTATTGTTGCCGTTGGCTTTGCGTTATTTTTGGCGGCAGCTTTCATTTTTGCAATTTTTTCTTTATCTTTTATTAAGCTATCTAAAATCTGTATAATATCAGCGCAATTTTCATCTTTTACACAAATTGAGGCGCCGACCTCTTCCATTTTTTGTGCATTTAACTCTTGGTGGTTATTGGCAGAATACGGAAACGGCACAAGAATTGAAGCCAAACCCGAAGCGCATATTTCAGAAATTGATAAAGAACCTGCACGCGAAATTATAAGGTCAGAAGATATGAGGGGTTTTGCCATATCGTCAAAATACGGCACTGCAAGTATATTCTGCGGCAATTGTCCTGCTTTTTCAATAAATTCATCGTAGTGTTTTTTGCCTGTCTGGATTATAAGATATATATCTTTTGAATTTTTAAAATGTTCAATAAGCCCTAAACTTAGTTCATTCAAAGATTTCGCACCTTGAGACCCCCCCACCACAAGCAAAATAAATTTATCCCGAGGTAAATTGATATCTTTTTTGATTTTTTCTTTGTCAAAAAATAAAAAATCTTTTCTTATGGGGTTTCCATTTAAAAATACATTTTTATTTTCCAGATATTCTTTGGCACTTTCAAAAGCTATTGAAACTTTTTTGGCATGACGTGCAAAATATCTTGTAACAATACCAGGGTAAGCATCGCAATCATGCAAAATATAAGGAATATTTAGAATTCTTGCACTAAAAAGTGCGGGAGCGCTTACATATCCTCCTGTTGCAAAAACGGCATTGGGACGGTATTTAATACAATACAACAAGGTCTTTATTATTGCAAAAATAAGCTGAAGGGGCCATAAAAGGGCGCTAAAGCTTATTTTTCGCGGCATTGCGTCAATATCAACCGCTAAGAAGTTAGAACCGAAATTTTTGCAAATTTCAAATTCCATTTTTTACACCTATTAATCCATATGTTGCCTCGTGGGGG
>CAYYBA010000040.1:0-12035 GCA_964470205.1 uncultured Gammaproteobacteria bacterium
AGAAGCTGTTTCAAAAGTAAAAAAACATTACAGGAATATAGCAGCTGCAGTGCAGCAATGGCAGGTGGAAGAAGGCTGCACAAACAATATAGGCGATTGTATTTCGCAATATACCGCCGGTGATTGCAGAAGTGCTTTTGCAGGCATTGAGAAGAGGCTGCAGGTTATTGACAAAAAATACCGCGGCGAATCGATAAGCGGTGTTAATTGGCTTCCTGATAAAACAGTTCTTATGAACGCAAACCAGCAGCAGCATTCATGGCAGGGGGTGAGCAAGATTTCCGGGGATATGTCCTGTTATTTTTTATTTGCAGACGGTACAACAATGAATGTTTATATGCCTGATGATCACAACAGAAACAGCGGTTTTATGAATATAGATATAAATGGCAAAAAACCGCCAAACCGCGTTGGCAAAGACGTTTTCCCAATAGGAATAGGTACGTACGGCAACGATAAATATAAAACAGTAAATCCGTATTACGCGGAAAATTCTTGCGGAACCCAAGCGGGGGGCCTATGCTGCATAAGTTATACAAGCAAGCCAAACAATACGTGTGACACTGATGTTTGCACACAAACATCATGCTCGCCCACGGCATATGTTTTAAAATACGGCAAATTACCGCCTATAACATGGTAATGCCTTACAATTTACACAAGACGCGAAAAGCCTTGCTTTTCAATTTTTTCATCCAAATATTTCTCCCAGGCTTCACGGTTTGCGCGTGCATATTTGAGAGCAACACTTTCTCTTATATTGTCTAATTCAAGCTGGTTGGATTTTTCAGCTAAAGATCTAAAACTCACACTGTCATAAGGCATTGTAGCACCCAAGTTCATAAGGCTTACCATAGAATCGTTGTTGCGAAAAATGGACGCTTGCGCGTTATTAACCGTATTTATAGAATTGTAAATACTGCCCATTATACTTGGAATCATGTTACACTTACCTTTCCGCCATTATTTTACCATAAAACTCTTGTTTTGTCAAGACTCTAAGTCTGAAAATAGCCTTCAAGAGCTACATTTTATTATACTCATCTAAAATCTTTTGTGCATTTTTATTATCTCCCAGTTTTTTATAGGCAAGTGCCAGGTTATAATAAAAATCTTTTTCGGACGGCAAAAGCGAAATTGCTTTTATAAAATTTTTCTTTGCCAATTCGTAATCCTCAAGCTGCATATAACAGAAACCCAAATTATAATAAGCATAAGCAAAATTTTTGTTTATCTGCGCAGATAATTTAAAATTTTCGGCTGCAAGCTTGTAATCATTCTTTTTAAGAGCAATACAGCCTAAATTATAATAAGCCTTATAAGATTTAGGGTTCATCCTTATCGCCTGGTTTAAATAATTCACGGCCTTGTTGTCATCGGCGCTGTCTTCATAAATATTCGCCGTTACAATAAGCATCTCCTCTGTTTGCTGAACTTTAGGGATTTTGGTTAAAATCTCAAGAGCTTCTTTATTTTGTTTTGTCTTATAAAGTGCCAGGGCTTTATTCTGCAAATCGTTAAGCTGTTTTTGGCTGTAATATTCAAGACCGTAGGCAAATTGCGAAAAACATAACAAAAACACGCAAATAATCGTCCTTATAAAGTATTTACTATTTAAAGTATTCTCGGTTAAAATTGTCATTACATCCCCTTTAAAATATTAATATTTTAATACTAACATTTTTGATATACAATATGAAATATAAAGGAAGACATTTAAACGCAATGAATAATCTAGTGGATAAAAAGCAAGACAGCCATGTAATAAAAAAAACTAAAAAGAAGCAACCGAGCGCCGCAAGCAGTTTTCTAAAATCTTTCTCTTTAAGCTTTCTTGTTATGTGTGCTATTGCAATTATTTTATACTGGGGTGATGTTAAAAACCTGGCAATTGACCTTATCCGCATTGCAACAAATAAAAGCACCGCGCGTTTTGAATTTAGTTTGCCGTTTTCTGCAAAAAGGCAAAACATCCTTCTTTTGGGAGTGGATGTTTCAGACAACAAAAAAGACCCGTTTAAAGCTGTGAGGAGCGATTCTATTTCAATTATAAGCATAGCGCCTTACGCAAAAGATATAAACATAATTTCAGTTCCGCGTGACAGCAAAGTTTACCATTCAAATGCAGACAGGCCGGATAAAATTAACCATGCATTTGCAAAAGGCGGTGTCAACTTAACAATAAGTACAATTGAAGAAACTTTCGGTATCAGAATTAACCATTATCTGGTTTTAAGTAATAAGGCATTTATTTCTTTTATTGATGAAATAGGCGGGCTCCCGATATATGTTGAAAAAGATATGCACTATGGGGACAATTCGGCAGGTCTGCATATAAATTTAAAAAAAGGCGAACATGTATTATCGGGCAATGAGGCAGAAGGTTATATGCGCTTTAGAAAAGACGCGCTGGGGGATATCGGGCGTATTTCAAGACAGCAATGGTTTTTAAACGCCTTAGCCAAACAAGTTTCAAAGCCTGAAGTACTTATAAGGCTTCCGGGTGCCATTAAACATTCTTCTCAATATGTTAGAACAGATATGTCAATTTACCAGCTTACCCAATTTGCAGGGCTTTTAAAAACAACAGATCCCTCACAAATACATTTTGTAACAGTTCCGGGCGCACCTTCATCGCGTGATAGTATAAGTTATTGGATTTTAGACCCTGACAAAACTCAGGATATGGTTGATATGCTTATATACCGTGACAAACCAAAACCATTGGAAGCACCTTTGAATGTAGGTATTTTATACAAAGGCAAAAATAGTGAAGAAGCCGAAAAACTGAAGGCAACTTTAGAGCAAACAGGGCTTAAAATCAAAATGCGCGAGCGTGAAACTCTAAGCCGCAATCAAATTTCTGTTCACAACTTAAACGTTCCGATTGATGTTATTTATTCGCTTAAAAAAGAGTTCCCCGAAACCAGGGAACTCCAGATTGTTTATGATTTGGTCGGTTTTAACAAAGTCGGGGACGATTTTACAATTATTTTCGGCAACTAAAATTTTTCATCCAATCTGCGCTCTGTTTCTGATGAGCGCATAGCCATGCCGAGATTAAGGGTTTGTATATTTGTTTTTTCAATTTCTCTAGCGACTTCTCCGCTAAAAATATTGTCATTCTCTTTTAAATAATCCAAAACAGGGTCCCAAAGAGTGCCTATTGCTTTTTCTACATTTTCACCCATCTTTTTAACGTCAGAACCTGAAGGTATGATATTCAATCCAAATGATTTAATTGTATAATTTTCTGCCATTTGATACTCCAATCACCTTATGTATCGTCTTAATATACCTATAACTTTAGCGTTTGTTAAAAAATATTAAGAAAAAACATAATAAAAAAGCAATAATTTTAAATATATATTCTTTATATAAATAAGAGATACAGACAAGTTAAGGATTTAAAAGTATATGGCAATTTTAGCACCTACAAGTTCACAAAATAACAGAGGCGGAAGCGGCCGCTTCAAACCTTTAAGAAGAAATGTTAACGAAGAAGAACAAAAACATTTTGAATTATCGGGCGATTTAAAAACTATTTTGGATAACCTGGATAGAGCCTCAATAAGAACAGTTTTCAAACAAGCAAGCGACCCTGTTCATCTGGCTTTTAGACATATTGATAAAAAATCTGTTGGCACTTTAGCCAAAGAATTAGTAGAGGACAGTACAAAGACCATTTGGGACTTTGTAGCAAATATACTGTGATGAGAGAGAATTAGAAATACCGGAGAGAATGAGAAATTAAATAAGGGCAAAAAGCCCTTTTTTAATGCAAAAATTTTAGAATCAGACATTAATGTACTCTGGGAACCCTTGACATTACTATTCTTCTGGTTTGTCTGATAATTTGATCCAGGGTAATATCCTGAACTTGATTGTCTGACAAAAATCTATTCAAACGCCCGTTGTATTTATCTAAGACACCGCACATGGCACAATAACGCCTGCTTGCTTGAGGAATTTTGCGATATTGCGGCGAAAAAACAGACTTCAAAAAAGCTGCCGCACCTTCTGCTTTTCGCTGAACTACACTTCTTGTTAAAAAGCTTTCTAATTTTTTCATATCCGCAATGCCTGTTGCGATAATAACGTCTTCATTTCCGCTCATAAAATTCTTAGGCACTTTTGCCCCGTTACGTTTAATATTTTCAACATACCACTGGGGTGAAAACCCTGAAACTTTTGAATCCTCAATTATACTATCTTGCAATGAATCTTGAAACTTATTTGCAATATTCACTGCTTGCCCTCTATAACATACCTTGCCGTATAAATTTAATATTTTATTAACAAACCCTCTTTTAACATCACAAGTTTTTACACTCACTCTTTCAAAACCCTTAAAAGCCGGCTGCTCATAACTTATAGCTGAAACTTTCATAAAATTACCCTCACACTCTAACGGTTTTACAAAACATGAGAAAAAAATTTTTTGCAAAAAAAATTTTAATTATTCACAAAGCCATTTTTTGAAGAATTCAATTCCTGCTGCAGCGCTTTTTTCAGGATGAAACTGCACGGCACACACGTTTTTATGCTCAACAGAAGCGCAAAAATCAATGTGATAATTGGCATACGAGCTTATTATATCTTTATTTTGAGGTTCGACATAATAAGAATTTACAAAATAAAAATAATCATCATTTAAATAAGAGTTATTTTTTGTGGTTTTAATCTTATTCCAGCCGATTTGAGGCGTTTTCCCTATCTGAAATTTTTTAGAGCACCCTTCAAAAATTCCAAGTCCGCTTATGCCGGGTGCTTCTTCGCTTTTTTCAAATAAAACCTGAAGCCCTAGACACAGACCTAAAAAAGGTGTACCCTTTTTAATAACATTTTTTATGGGTTCAACAAGCTTTTTTTCGCTTAATTTTTCCATTGCCTGCTTAAAATGCCCCTGCCCCGGAAAAATAATTTTGTTGGCATTTAGAATTTTATTCTCATCGGCGCTTATTTCATATTGCACACCAAAAGATGTGAGCATATTGCCCACACTTTTAACGTTGCCCGCACCATAATCTATAATAACAAGTTTATTCAAACCTATGCCCGTCTTTTTCCATACGCTCTATAACTTCTTTAAGTTTTTCTTCACTGTCAACAATAGAAAGTCTGATATACCCTGTGCCGTAAGTGCCAAAGCTATCCCCCGGAACTGTTACTATACCTGATTTTTCAAGCAGGTTATCGCAAAATTCCTTGTCTGAAGAATATTTAGGCGGTGTTTTAATCCAAAGATAGAAAGCGGCTTTAGGAATTTTAACATCCCAGCCTAATTGGCGAAGGCCTTGAGCGAAATTTTCAATTTTTTTCTTCAGTCTTGCATTCGCGTTTTTAATGTATTCATCACCCTCTTTTGAATTTAAAACATCAGCGCCCGCCGCCTGAATGGCTTTAAAAATGCCTGTGTCTATTGTGGATTTTAATTTGCCTAAAACCCCCACTGCCTCTTTGTTGCCGCACACCCAGCCAAGCCTCCAGCCTGTCATAGCATAGGGTTTTGAAAAACTGTAAAATTCAACGGCAATATCACGCGCCCCTTCAATATTAAATATACTTATCGGTTTGTCTTCTTCTTCAAAGTAAATGTCACAGTACGCGTTATCTGAAATAAGTAAAATATCATGTCTTTTGCAAAAATCAACAACTTCTGTCAGGTATTCTTTTGTGCAAAGAGCACCCGTGGGATTATTCGGATAATTTATAATTAAAGCCTTAATCTTATTGGGGTCGTAGCCTTTGGCTTTAATATCGCTTAAAATATCCTCCAAATTCGGCATAAAATTGTTTTCTTCCGTCAAAGGAACACTCCAGCCCAAAGATCCTGAAACACGCGTCATTTCTTTATAAGAGGCATACCCGGGGTCCGGGATTAAAATAATATCTTTTTCTTTTTCATTCATTGTGGGGTTTGAAAGCGCTCTTATTAAATTTGCAATTCCTTCTTTTGACCCTATTAAAGAAAAAATTTCGCATTTCGGATCCATGTCAACTCCGAAGCGCTCTTTCATCCTTCTTGAAACAGCTTCCAAAAAGTAAGGTTCGCCTTTTGGTGTTGAATAAGTATGATATTTGGGGTCTTTTAAGTATTCGTTCATCCTTTCAACCACAAACTCCGGCACCATATCAACTGGTGCACCCATTGAAAGAGAAATAGGTTCGCGGCCCTTTTCTTTAAGCATCGGTGTCAATTCCGTTGTTCTTGCTTTAATTGCAAACATAATATAATTTTCAAGCGTTTTTACATAATCATTAAATCTTTTCATAACTTAACCCCCCCTTATTATATAGTATCAGAAAATAAAAGCCGTGTCTATTTTGTTTTGGACATTTTTTTGAATTCAACAGCAATAATTGAGGCTAAAATTACACACAAAGAGCATGACGCTATCAAAAGCCCAATCCAAAAACCGTACAGGTTAAATTTCATTTTAAACGCAAAGAAAAAGCCCAGTGATAAACCTATTAATATATAACTTATAAAATTTGCTATAAGGGTAATATTGGTTTGTTTGATGCCTCTAAAAATCCCGGTTAGAGCAACTTGAAGCCCGTCAAAAATTTCAAAAATGCAAAGAAGTGTTAAAATAGGTACAGCTATTACTATTACGGCTATATCATCCGTAAAAATTCTTACTAAAAATTCGGGAAATAAAATAAGAATTAATCCGCACAACGTCATAAACACAACAGATAACAAAACACCCCAAAGAGAAAACCTGCGCATTTCATTAATGCTCCCTTTACCGTTAGCATAACCGATTTTAACTGCCATGGCATTTGATAAAGACAAAGGCACCATAAAAGCTATATTTACAATTGTTATTATGACATTCTGTGCAGCTGCGTAGATGCCTGATTTTGTTGCCATAACAAGAGTTACAAGGTTAAATGCGAAAAATTCAACGATTATTGCCATAGAAATCGGCAAACCTATTTTTATAATGCTCATATAATAATTTCTGTCTTTATACTTTCTTATCCCGAAATTCAGCATATAGTAAAGAAGAAGGGCAAGCCCCATAAGAGAACGTGTTATCACGCTTGCAATTGCAAGACCGACTATGCCAAAAGACGGAATAATACCCCAGCCAAAAGCAAAAATGAAACATAATACTATATTTAAAAATATGCTGAAAATTGTAATTAAATTAGGTATAAAAACAATCTCAAAAGCCTGTAAAAATTCCCTTACAGCTGCAAATAAATATCCGCCAAAGGTCGAGAGCGCCATAATTAAAGTGTATTTTTGCACCAAAGGCACCAAATTTTTTTCAAGCCCTATATACTGAAAAAGAAAAGCTGCTGCAACAATTACAAGGGTTGTTAAAAAAGCGCTTACCATCGAAAATTTAATTGTCGGTAAAAAATATTTCTTGGCACTCTGCCTGCTGCCTCTTAAATTAGATAAAATTGGCGAAACACTGACCAAAAGCCCTATCCCGAACATAAAAATAATATTTATAACAGAGTTTCCAACACTTGTTGCCGCCAAAACTTCTGTTGAATATTTTGCCGCAACATAAACATCTCCCGCCCCTATAAATACAAAACCGAAATTTCCCATAACAATAGGCAAGGCAAGAGCCAGGAGTTCTTTTACATAATAAACGGGTGATTTTACTTTTTGCATAACGGAATATTATTTAACTTCGAACACAACGTTTGCAACCGCTGTAACTTTCTTTTCAATTGTAGATGTATCATTAATGCCCCAATCGCTTACATCGGTCGAATTTTTTTGTGTAATTTGAAAAATTCCCATTTTTACGGATTTAATGCTTCCCACATGATTATTTGTTGCTTTAAGCATAGCGTTGGCGCGCTCCTTAGCGTCTTTTGTCGCCTGAGATAACAATTCTACCTTTAAATCTGCAATTTTTGAGTAGTAATATTCAGGCTGCATTGAATTTATATCTACTCCCTGGGAATTAACTGTCTGAATTTCATTTGAAAGATTTTTGATTTTTTCAACATCACTTGACGTAATTTGTATGGTTTGCGAATAAGTATAACTTTCTACTTTATTTGTCGAATAGCCTGTTTTTGGGTTAAGCTCAAAATTAGGATAAGATGTAATTGTCAAAAATTCCATATCTTTTTCATCAATATTTTGTAATCTTAAATAGTGGATAACTTTATTTACATCGTTCTTTAGTTTACTGTATGCCGCAGTTTTTGAGGGAGATTTTGCCACAACTTCAATTCTCCACATTGCTTCATCCGAATTTACAATTTGATATGCAGAGCCTTTGGCGCTGACTTCTTTTCCCGACAGAGTTGATGTTAACATGCCCATTGCAATTAAAGTTGCAAAAAATATAACACCTGACGCTAAAAGAAGCTGAAAATCTTTAAATTTCTGATACATAATGCAACCCCCTTTTCTAACATACAAAGTAACATAAACAATTATAAAAAACAACGCTGTTAAGTTTATAAATTTAAAAAAGGAAAAACTTTTAAAAAATAACGGTTTCGGATATAATGGTAACGGAAGGTTATTGGAGAATCTGTTAATGCACCATGAAATGGATATCATTTTAACCCTTGCCGGGGGTCTATCCGCAGCTTTAATTTTGGGTTTTATTACCCAAAAATTAAAAATGTCTCCGATACTGGGATACTTGCTTGCGGGCATTCTTGTCGGACCTTATTCTCCGGGTTTTGTTGCAGATGCTGAAACTGCAAGACAGTTTGCAGAAATTGGGGTTATCCTTCTTATGTTCGGGGTAGGGCTGCATTTTCACTTAAAAGACCTTATTGCCGTCAAAAAAATTGCTCTGCCGGGCGCTATTGTACAAATTACCGCTTCAACGATTTTGGGAATTATAGTCACTCACTTTTGGGGGTGGAGCTGGAGTGCGGGCATGGTTTTCGGTATCGCAATTTCTGTTGCCAGCACTGTTGTTCTGGTAAGAGTTTTGGCCGATAACAGAGATTTACATACGCCGATAGGCCACAGTGCCGTAGGATGGCTTATTGTGGAAGATTTATTCACAATTTTCGTACTGGTGCTTTTACCTGCTTTATTTTCATCTTCGAACAATTCGATAGGAGAAATTGCGGTTTCTATCGTTATAATGTTTTTTAAAATTTGTGCTTTAGTACTTTTTATTTTAATTGCAGGAAAAAAGCTTCTGCCTCTTTTTCTCGGATATATTGCCCGTACGGGAACAAGAGATTTGTTTACTCTCTCTGTTCTTGTAATTGCTTTAGGAATTTCTCTTGGTGCGACGAAACTATTCGGAGCTTCTATGGCACTCGGGGCTTTTTTAGCAGGGATGGTTGTCGGGCAGTCTGATTTTGGCGCAAGAGCAGCTGCCGAAGCTCTGCCTATGAGGGATGCTTTTGCTGTTTTATTCTTTGTTTCAATCGGTATGTTGTTTGATCCTGTTTTGGCTTTTCAACACTGGCCTTTACTGCTTGCCACTTTAGCTATTATTTTAATCGGAAAGCCTCTAATGGCAATTATTGTGGTCTTATTGCTAAAACAACCTTTAAAAAATGCTATATCGATTGGTATTGCACTTGCACAGGTAGGTGAATTTTCATTCATTTTAGCTGCTTTGGGGATAAGTCTGCATGTTTTACCGCCGGAAGCCACTCATGCCATAATATTTTCTTCAATTATTTCAATCGCCCTAAACCCTCTGTTATATAAAGGAATTAATCCTTTTATAAGATTGTTTAACAAACATAAACATTTAATTTCAAAAGCTAAAACAGGTCATACAAAAGATACCCGCTCTGATCTTGATGTGAAAAAAGTTATTCTTGTCGGATACGGACCTGTGGGACGTACAATATCTAAAATACTGGAAGAACATAGTATAGATATAATAGTTATTGAAATGAATATAGATACAAGCAGAGAAATTAACAAAAGCAAAACTAAAGGGTTAACTTCAATACACGGAGATGCAACACAAAGAGAAGTGTTAATTGAAGCGGGAATTTTTGAAGCAGAAGCCTTTATAATATCAACTGCAGGGGCAAGCGCAAAAGAAATTGTTGAAATTGTGAAAGAATTAAACCCCAGAGTTTCAATATTTGTTCACACCACTTATATAAGTGAAGCAAAAATGTTAAAAGATAAAGGCATAGATGTTGTATTTTCAGGTGAAGGGTCGGTGGCACTTTCTTTATCAACATTTATGCTTAAAGAACTCGGTGCTACGGATGAACAAATAGCGCAAGAATACCAAAGATTAAATAAAGAATTGATCTAGTCATAAAAATATCTGAACAGCGGATTTAAAGATTTGCTGCCTTGTGTTAACTGTTAATATAAGTTTATGTAAGAGGTATTTTTGACTGATTTTATTTTTGATAAAGAAGTTTCTTTTGTTATTGCGGGAGAAGCAGGGCAAGGGATAGATACTATAACTCAAGTTATTGCCGAAACAATTAAGAGGAATGATTTCAATGTCTTTTATACAAAAGAATACATGTCAAGAATAAAAGGCGGCTGTAATTCTTCTACTATAAGGGTTTGCGCTAATAAAGTTTACGCCTGCAAAAAAAGTGCGGATTTTGCATTTGCCATTTCAAAAGATGCGCTGAATCATCTGAAAAACAGATTTTCAGAAAATTCAATTATTTTTTATGAATACGAAAATAAAGAAATAACAGAAACATTTAAAAACTGTGTACAAATAGGTTTTAATGAAATGTCAAAAGAATTTGGAAGCAACATCTATATAAATGCCATAGTTTCAGGAATAATATCGGGAATTTTAAATATTGATTCAAACCTGCTTGTTGAAAGTTTTAAAAAAATATTGTCGAATAAAGATGATCAAATAATAGAAAAAAATATAAATGCCATAATGAAGGGTTATGAATTCGGAAAAAATTTTATTAACGAAAAGAGCATAAATATCAATATCCCAAAAGATTTAACAACAAAGAACGAAATATTAATCGGCGGTAATGATTCAGCCGCAATGGGCTGTATTGCAGGCGGATTGGATTTTATTTCATCATATCCGATGTCTCCTGCTACACATATATTAACATTTATGGCACGCTATTGTGACAAATTTAATATTTTGGTTGAACAGGCAGAAGATGAAATCGCAGCGATAAATATGGGTCTGGGCGCCTGGTATGCGGGTGCAAGGGCTATGGTAGGCACGGCAGGGGGCGGTTTCGCTCTTATGTGCGAAGCTCTGAGTTTATCGGGAATGACGGAAATCCCTATGGTTATTTATCTTGGACAAAGGCCGGGACCCTCCACGGGATTGCCCACAAGAACAGAGCAAGGAGATTTAAACCTTGCATTATATGCAGGACATGGCGACTTCCCAAGAATTATTCTAACTCCCGGAACTCTTGAAGATTGTTTTTATCTTTCCCAAAAAGCTTTTAATTTAGCCGATAAATTTCAAGTACCTGTTTTTATTCTCTCTGATCAGTATTTGGCTGATTCTTGCTACAATATACCTGCATTTGATTTTGATAATCTTGAAATAAGCGAATACATAACAAAAACAAGTACGGATTATAAACGTTATCAGCTTACACAAGATGGCATAAGCCCAAGAGGAATCCCCGGCTATGGAGACGGTTTAGTTGTAATCGACAGTGACGAACATGATGAAGAAGGGCATATAAGCGAAGATCTCACTTTAAGAATTAAAATGGTTGATAAGCGAATGAAAAAAAATGATTCAATTAAACCTGATTTTATTCATCCTGAATTTTACGGCGAAATAAATGCTAAAACCTTAATTATAGGCTGGGGTTCAACTTGCAATGTAATTAATGAAGCCTTAAGTAAAATTAATAACCCTGATATCGCCTTCCTTTATTTTAGACAAGTTTACCCCCTTAACGATTCGGTTTTGGAGTATTTTAAAAATAAAGAAAAAATAATTTGTATTGAAAATAACTATTCGGGACAATTTGCCAATCTGCTAAAACTTGAATTGAATATTTCTATAAATGAAAAAATTCTTAAATACAACGGAATGCCGTTTTTTGTTGAAGAATTGATTTCTAAAATTAATGAGGCAATAAAA
>CAYYBA010000041.1:0-11167 GCA_964470205.1 uncultured Gammaproteobacteria bacterium
TTTCCACAATTCCCATTTTAAAGGCGGATTCAAGCTGGCTGTAAGCCTTTTTAACAGCACTTACAGTTTGTCTTAACTGATAATTTCTTATAACGGAAGGTATTGTAAGCGCTGCCACAACACCGATTATTGCAAGGGTTATCAGCACCTCAGAGAGCGTAAAACCTTCTTTTACAATAAATTTATTGTTCATTCGTATAGCCTCGTTTTGTTCTGATATTTAATATAGCACTTTTGTATATAAAATGCAACAAATTTACTCTAAATACATTATTATTTATTCATATAGAGTAATTCTAATATAAATAGCATAATATTCAACAAATATTATAATGTATTATTATGGCAGAATATATTTTAGAAAAAGAACAAATAAATGAACTTTTAAAATACCTTTGTTCGCTCAAAGGTCTTAATCTTATAACTTTAAATGACGAAGTTAATAAACGCTACTATAAAAACAAAAGTGTAGCGAGTTTGTATTCAAAACTGGACAAAAAAACTTTTAGGGTTATAGAATTATGTGAAATAGCAGATGTTTTGGGATATGACGTTGTTTTAAAAAAACGAAATTAAATATTTATTGTGTGTCAAGAACATCTTCATTCAACGGCTGCTGTAAATAAACTCCGTCACCGCCTATATATTCAACCTGTTTGCCTTCTATATGCAGATAAATCGGTTTTTTGTCGCTGTAAACGTTTACTGTTTTCACAAGCTGTTTTATTCTGTTGATAACACTTTGTGTGCCGCCGCCTTCAACAAATTGCGAATTTAAATTTATAATAATTTTGCCGTTTTTACTGTCAAGCCCCAAAAGCCTTACATCTTTTGGGATTTCAGAATACATGCCTTTTGCTTTTTCATCCGGAATCACACCTTCTAAAAGCATATTTATTGCGGTTTCTAAGTCATCTTTTTCGCTTTGCCGCATGGAAGCTGTTATATTATTGTTTTTATCTATAAAATAAACCTTAACTTGTGCGGTTTTGGCGGCTTCTTCTTTTTTGGGTTCTTCTTCTGTTTTATTTGTAAAAATTTCGTTTTTCACTTCAAAATCAGGGTTAAAACCGCTGTTTTGCAAATACGCAAAAACCCACCATCCAACGCATAGCACCATACAAATTACGAATGTTCTTATAAAAATTTTCATAAACTGTCCTTTAAATTTTGAGCAAAAACTTTTTCCACTTTAATTATTTTATCAAATATTGAAGAAATTGACACCAATTTTTTTTGATAAATTAAGGCAAGCTTTTCATTTCCGCTAAAATTTCTTGCTATAATTGAATTTCCGTTTTTAATGCGGTTGAATTCCAAATCGTTTAATTCATAAATTTTAAAATTTAAGATGTCTAAAGGGTTAATTATTTTCAGACTATCTTCAATTTTTTGAGAATTTTTAATATCAAAACCGCATGCGTTTGTTCTTTTTAATGCGCTTAAATATGCCCCGCAGCCTAATTGTTCGCCTAAATCATATGCAAGCGAGCGGATATAAGTGCCCCCGGCGCATGAAACCTCAATTTCAGCGTAAGGAAGCGCAAAGTTCAAAAGCTTTATATCATAAATCTTAACACGCCTTGCTGATATCGGAACTTCAATTCCCAGCCGTGCAAGGTCATAAAGCTTTTGCCCTCCAACCTTTATTGCACTATATTTAGGCGGTATCTGTTCAATTTCGCCCTTAAATGTTTCAAGAGCTTGCAGCAATTCTTCTTTTGAAAAATCAGGTTCTTCAATTTTTGTTTTTTCGCCTTCTTCGTCATAAGTTGTGGAATTTTCCCCGAACTTGATTTTGGCGCTGTATTTTTTATCCCCGTTTAGATATTGAATCAGTTTTGTGCAATCGCCAAGAGCAACAGGCAAAACACCTTCAGCCAAAGGGTCTAAAGTGCCCGTGTGGCCTATTTTCTTAATACGGTCGGCACGCAAATCCTCATCACGGAAACATTTCGCAATTTGGAAATAACGTCAAAAGAGGTTATCCCTTTTGGTTTTTCAATATTCAAAAATCCAAACATTAAATTTCTCCGCGTGAAATTTTATCAATCAATTTAGTAATTTTAGCGCCGCGCTCAAGCGAATCGTCTTCTATAAAGTGCAATTCGGGTGTTACTCTTAATCTTATCCTTTTTCCTATTTCATGGCGAATCCTGGGCGTATTGTGCTCAAGCGCTTCTTTAGTGTTTTTCTTGATTTTTTCATCGCCGAAAACAGAAAAGAAAACTTTGGCGCTTGAATTATCATGACTTACTTCAACGTCTGTAATTGAAACAATGCCCGTTATGCGCGAATCTTTAATTTCACGAAAAAGAATGTCCGAAATTTCTCTCATAAGAGCTTTTCTAACTCTTTCGTTTCTTAATGTCATTATGCCTCCTATATGAGCGAAACGGCCTCAACCTCTTTTGTGGTTGAAACCTCTATAATATCGCCTTCTTCAAGGTTATTAAATTTAGCAAAAGAAATGCCGCATTCAAAACCCGTTGCAACTTCTTTAACATCGTCCTTAAAGCGTTTCAGTTGTGTAATTTCGCCTTTGAATATTTCTTCGCCGCTTCTTATTACAATAGCAGTTTTATTCTTTACGATTTTACCTTCTAAAACATAACAGCCTGCAATTTTTGCAGTTTTACCTATTGTAAATATTTGCCGAACTTCGGCTTTGCCTAATTCAACATGTTCAAATTCCGGCTCAAGAAGCGATAACATTGTTTTTTCAACGTCTTCCAAAACATGATAAATAATATCATATTTTTTAATCATAACCTTGCTGCGTTCGGGCGAATTTTGGCAGTTTAGGTTTTCCTTAACCGAAAAACCAAGTATAATAGCGCCTGAAGCTGAAGCCAGCATTAAATCGGCTTCTGTGATATCGCCGACACCTACGTGGATAATTTTCGGTATGACTTTATTTGATTTTACATTGCTGATTGCCTGTGAAACAGCTTCTGCTGAACCGTTTGTACTTGCTTTTATGATTAAATTCAGAATTTTTAAATCATCGTTTGTAATAATATCTTTTTTAACATGCATAGCGGTCATCGCCTCAAGGCGTGTGGAGCGCTCTTTTTGTTTTTTCTTATCAACAGTTGCTTTCATTTCTTTTTCATTTTTAATAACTTCAAAACTGTCTCCTGCCTGCGGCACTTCTGTTAAGCCTAAAACTTCAACAGGTGTTGAAGGGCCTGCTTTTTTAACTCTTTGTCCCGAATCATCCAATAATGCGCGCACACGGCCGCCCACTGTTCCTGCAGCAATACAGTCGCCGATTTTTAATGTACCGTTTTGTACAAGCATTGTAGCCACGGGGCCCTTGCCTTTATCAAGATTTGCTTCAATTATAACGCCGTTTGCCGGGCATTTTTCAACTGTTTTTAAATCGGCCATTTCAGCCACAAGCAAAATGTATTCCAAAAGTTCATCTATGCCGATTTTTTGAAGTGCCGAAACATTGACACAAATTACATCTCCGCCCCAGGCTTCAGGGGTGAGGCCGTGTTCTGTGAGCTGCTGCAAAATTCTCTCAGGGTTTGCATCAGGCTTATCGATTTTATTTACTGCAACAATAATAGGCACATTTGCCGATTTTGCATGGTTTATGGCTTCAACGGTCTGCGGCATAATGCCGTCATCTGCGGCTACAACTAAAACTGCTATATCGGTTGATTTTGCACCGCGCGCGCGCATTTGCGTAAAAGCTTCATGGCCCGGGGTGTCAATAAATACTATTTTCTTTTTATCAATCCAAACAGTGTAGGCACCTATACTTTGAGTAATTCCGCCTACTTCGGTTGACACTATTTTATGTTTTGAGGCGCGGATTGAATCTAAAAGAGTTGTTTTCCCATGGTCAACGTGCCCCATAATTGTAACTACGGGGGCTCTTGGCACAAGGAGTTTTTTATCGAATTTAGATAAGAAATTTTCGCGCTCTTCTTTTTGCGTTTCTTCTTCAATGTATGCGTCCAAATCTTCATCTAGAACTTCAAGTTCAAAATTAAGCGCTGCTTTTTTTGCTGTTTCAACGTCAATTGGTGTGTTTACGGTTACAAGAATTTTTTCCATCATTAAAAATTTAATAATATCAGCAGAAGTTTTACCTGTTTTTTCGGCTAATTCGCCTGCTGTCATAGGTTTATTTATAACTACTTGAGTGATAGCTTCGACTTTTTCTTGTTCTTGGACGTGTTTTTTATGTTTACCGTGAGTCGCTTTTTCTAAACTTATACGTTCTTGTTCTTCTTCTTTGCTGTAAGAATGTTCTTTGCGTTTTTTGCGGTTTCTGGGGTCTTGATTGTACATCTCCTGTGAAATGATATGCCTCTTTATAGGGTGTCTTGGCACATCACCGGGTGCTTTGGGTTTTTCATCCGTTTTTTTAATTTCTTCCTTAGGTTTTTTGTCTTCTATTTTCGGTCTTACCGGTCTTTCAGGATATAAAGGGCGTTTTTCAAGCCTTGTTTGAAAAGTTCTTCTTGGCGGTTGGGGTCTTTCTTCTCTTGGTGTTTCCTTCGGCTTTTGCTGATGAGCCATCCTGGAAGGCGCCTGGCGCACAATTTCAAGCTTTGATTTTGCCTTATATATTTCTTTTTTGGGTTCTTCGGGCTTTTCTTGCGCGTCTTCTTCTTTCGGTTTTTGTTTCTTAATAATAAAAGCTTTCGGTTTAGCCTTATTCTCTTCTTTCGGGGCATAAAGCGCTTTAATTTTATCTACAGCACTTTGAGACAAAGTCATACTGTGAGATTTAATATTTAAGCCAAGCTCAGAGTTTGCGCGTTCCATAATCTCTTTAGCTGTTCTATTTAATAGTTTTGCAAGTTCGTGTAATCTCATAAAAATAATTTAACACAAAAGATTGATTTAGTACAGTTTTTATTTTGGTTGTTGGAAATCGTTTGTCTTTTTTCTTTCTTATGCTATATTGAAAGGCGAGGTACAAATATGTTTGAAGTTAAGATTGAAACATTTTTTTCGGCGGCACATCACCTTTTAAATTATAAAGGCAACTGTGAAAATCAGCACGGTCATAATTGGAGAGTAGAAGTTTACTTGCAGGGCAGCACTTTGGATGAAGCAAACATTTTGGTTGATTTTAAAATTCTAAAAAGCTTTGTGAACGATATTATAAACTATTTAGACCACAAAGATTTAAACCAGCTGAGTGAATTTGTTGATACCTCGCCAAGTTCGGAAATTATTGCTGAATTTATTTACAAAAAAGTTAAGCAAAAATTCAAAAATGTTTCAAAAGTTAGTGTTTGGGAAACGGCATCATCTTGTGCCAGTTACTGGGAGTAAAAATGGATATAATTCAAGCGGTTATTATGGGGTTTGTTCAAGGATTGAGCGAATTTTTGCCTATTTCAAGTTCGGCGCACATAGTGTTCGCATCTGCCTTATATAAAATTGCAACAGGGCAAAATTTAGCTCAAGGAGTAGGCGGGGAAGAAATTTTCTTTGATATAATAATACACCTTGCCACCTTGCTTGCGGTTTTATTATTTTTTAAAAAAGATATTGCAGAAATTTGCACGGGCTTTTTTAATGCCTTAAAAGAAAAAAATTATAAAGACACGAACTTCTTAATGGTGCTTTATTTGGCTGTTGCAACATTTTTTACAGGGGTTTTAGCCTTTGTTTTTAAAGATATAGCACACGCTCTTGTTGAAAACCCTATGGTTGTGAGCCTTCTTTTAATTGTAACCGGCTTTGTTTTATTTTTTAGCGAAAAATTTAAACAGGGCTGCCAAAAAAACAGTTTAAAAACTTCAATATTTATAGGGCTTGCGCAAGGTTTAGCGGTTTTTCCCGGGCTTTCGCGCTCGGGCCTTACAATAGCAACAGGGATTTTTAAAGGTCTTGACAGAGTGCAGGCTGCAAGGTTTTCTTTTCTTTTGAGCATTCCCATAATTTTATTGGCATCTTTAATTTATCCTATGCTGGAACTTGATTTAAAAGAAATTGCAGGGTTTAACTTTGCGGCAATTGCCCTCGGGGCTTTAGTTGCATTTGTTTCAGGGTATTTTTGCATAAAATATTTTATGAAGCTTTTGGTAAAGTCAAATCTAAGAATTTTTGCGTATTACTGCTGGATTGCTGGTTCTCTAATGGCTTTATTATTTGCACTCTTCTATCATCAGTAATCTGCAGATTTTCGCGCTCTTCTTTGGGCATTTTTGAAATATATCTCACCAGAGTTTCATCTTTGTCAAAATCAAATTGTTTATGTTCCCTGTTTCCGATTGCAAAAGGCGGGTATTCTTTTCCGTTTGCAAGGAAATTATCGTAAACTACACTGAATGTCCTTGTATCGGAAGGGGTTTCAATGTTTAGAGGCTCTTTTTCGCCTTTTTTATTTACAAAATTTAATTCAAGCAAATTTCCTTTATCGTCTATTTTATAAGTTAAACCGCTTACCTGTATAAGGCCCGGGTAACCGTCTGATTTTGTAACGGATTTAGCAGCGTATTTTATGCCTTCAACAATTTGTTTTTCACTCATTGTTGCGGTTAAAAGTTTATTTTTCATAGGTGTTGTCGCCTGAATTTGCCTTACCGTTAAATCTCCTGTTGGCGGCACTTTTCTTATGTTTGCGGAATTCATAAGGGCGATATCTACTCCAAGCTCCTGCCTCATACTGTCACAAACAAAATTTGACCAACCGCAAGGAGAGATTCTTTTGTTGGGCGGAAACTTTTCAATTTCTGTTAATTTTCCCACAACAGGCGATTTGCCTAAAACATTGTCCATAAAAGTATCAATTAAAGAGTTTCCCTGGCATTGTGTCGGCAAAACAGTGTTTTGGACTTTTTTAATAGTGCCCCCGGTGTCAAAATCTACGTTTAAAATGCCGTAATTTCTGCCGTTTTCGCCGGCTTGAACTATAACAGTCGGTTTGCCGTCTTTGCCGTACAATAAATTTTTGCCTTCTTCA
The DNA here is from genome assembly GCA_964470205.1 of uncultured Gammaproteobacteria bacterium. Classification (GTDB taxonomy): domain Bacteria; phylum Cyanobacteriota; class Vampirovibrionia; order Gastranaerophilales; family Gastranaerophilaceae; genus CAYYBA01. The sequence goes on from CAYYBA010000041.1 coordinate 6,941, forward strand.
ACCCCTTCGATTAAATCATGGGAATGCCCGCTTATTACAATATCAACACCCGATAATCTGCTCACAAGTTTTTTGTCTTCTTCAAAACCGCTGTGGGATACCATAATAATTTTATTTACACCTTTTTCGTGCAGTTTGTCTATTTCTTTTTGCAGCTCTTCAACGGTTTTGTCAAAATCTTCAACTTTAATGCCGTCCGGAGAAGTGTTTAAAACAGTTTCTATTTCAGGAGTAACAGCCCCTATGATACCGTATTTTTCACCGTTTATTTCCTGTATTAAAGATTCATGTATTAATTTTTTTAAGGGATTTTTATCTTCAACCTCCAAATTTGAAGCTACATATTGAATTTTATGATCTTGAATGTTTTTTGCAAATTCATCGGTTTGCGCGTCAAGTTCATGGTTGCCGACTGCTGAAACATTAATACCTAAAGCTGATAACAGAGATGTTACCAGGGAATTTTTCTTGGTGTCCGAACCTGCATAATTATCACCCGCAGAAATTTTTATGGAGTCTGTTTGCGGGCTTGTTGACGCATCAAATTGTTTCGAGGCAAGCATTAATCCGCTAAAATTATCTGTGTTGCCATGAAAATCATTAGTATAAAAGACTGAAAGTCTTCTTGTTTGAGGTGAAATTTGGTTAACCATCGTGCCTATACAAAACATATCAAGTAAAAAAATTGCTCTAATCTTTACAAAATTTTAACATATCGCTTCGCGTTAGTCTTCACTGAGCCTGTGGCTGAAAGTAAAATTTCATCCACAGCGTTGCTGGGCATAAAAAAAATGACTAAATTTCTTTAGTCATGCTTTTACACTAGCTAAATTTATTTTAATATCTTTTTGAAAAAGTGTCAAGAGGCAATTTTACTTGAAATAATCATCTTTAATCTGCCAGCCGTCTCGCATAATAAGTGCTGTGCAGTAGTGCCCCGATGCATTTTTGTTGCAGCCCCAATTCGGGTCATTAATTAAATCTTCTCTGCTGCAATAAAAGCATGCCGGCACGAACTTGCCCGTAGAAGCTCCCGCATTTTTTATATAATATTTAAATTCAAAAACATCCCTGCCGGTTTTGTTTGGTTTTCTTGCCCCGTTTATATCAACATGAACCCAGGCATAGTTATCTGCGCTTATTCCGACACGCAAAAAAGTTCCGTCCGTCAGATAAAATCTTGCCCATGTGCCGTCAGTGTATCTGTTGCAGTCGCCCGCGCTGTTTGTTGAACCGCAATTTTTTGATACTTTCAGATAAGGAATCATATAAGTGTTTACAAATTGTTCCGCACTGCTGCCTATTAGGGGCGTACCTAATTCCCAGGTTTCAACAGGTCCATATTCTGCTATTGCAAGGTTTGTGGTGTTTGCTAATGCTGAATATGTTTTTTTGAACCTTGAAATAATTTCCTGGTTTTGGTAATTTCTGGCAACACTCGGAATTGTAAGGGCTGCCACAACACCTATTATTGCAAGGGTTATAAGCACTTCCGCAAGGGTAAAGCCTTTTTTATTCATTCTGCCTCCTTTTTTATTATACCAAACTTTTGAACTTTTTCAATGTTGATTACAAATTCTTAAATAATTTGCATATTTTAATCTTATAATTTACAATGATGTTATGCAGCAAACCGAAAATTCAAAAAAAATACATCGTGAAATTAACAAAATGGTGCATGGCGGCAACATCCAAAAAGCAATTGAATACTGCCAATCTGCTCTCATAAAAGACCCTGATGATGTTAAACTGTATATCCGCCTTGGTGACCTGTATATGGATTGGCACCTGGATGTTTATCAGGCAAAGCACTATATTGATGAAGCCATAAACCAGTATCAAATGGCGTCCGAACGGCTTGGAGACAACGGAGATATTTATTATAAAATAGGTTTTGCTTTCTACCATAAGGGTGAGCTGGATAGGGCAATGAACTATTTTGATCTTGCCCTTCAAAACGGCGCTGATAAAGCACAGTGCCATTTTATGCTTGCAAAGTGCTTGAAAAAAAAGGATAGATATACAGACTCTTTGGAAGAAACTCAAAAAGCCTTGCAGCATTGCTTTTTGGCTTCTTCAAGAATCCATTGGCTAAGGCATCGGCTTTTGAGGGTTGTTTTCTTTACTTCTTTTAAAACAAGGCTGCAAAGCAAGTGGGAGTGCTTTTTAGCAATTATTACGCTGCCGTTTGACCGTGAAGGTTTAAAATCTTTTTTTAAAAAGCTCAAAATATTTTCAATTTTCCCGCTTCTTTTAGAAGGCTGGCTGATGTTTAAAGTTAAGGAATACGACCAGGCAATTGAAGCTTACATCAAAGCTGTTGATAAAATGCCCGGTTTTGCGCCCCTTTATTGCCTTTTGGGCGATATTTACAGGGCTGTGGGCAAGTATGATGAAGCAATTGTTGAATATAAAATGGCAAAATGGATTGATACCCTATGTTTATCCGCTTATCAGTATTTAGCCCAAGCCTATGAAGAACTGGGTGATTACGATAACGCCATTTTAACCTATCAAAAATTTATACAAATTCACCCCAACAACGCAATTTTGCACTCAAACATTGCAAATTTATACTTTATGAAAAGCGATTTAGATTCCGCCATATCCCACTATCAAAGCGCAATTTCGCTAAACCCCAGGATGGACTGGACATCCAGTGTAACACAAGTGTTAGGGATTGTTCAACAAAATATGACAAGAAACCTGGATGCCGCTATATCTTCTTTTCAGGCATCTTATCTTTTGACTCCTAAAGAAATTGATATTTACATAAATTTGGGCAGTGCATTTTATGACAAGCAGGATTATGAAAATGCTCTCATAATCTATAGAAGAGCGCTTGAACTTGAGCCGCGAAATGCCAAAATACACTGCAACTTGGGCTATCTGTACTGGGGTATGGGAGAAATTAATGAAGCCATAAGGGAATATAACCTTTCAATTAAGAACGATCCTAATTACGACATTGCATATAATAACCTGGGGGTAATTTATCTTGATGATTTGGCTCATATTAAAAGTGCAATAGATTGTTTTGAAAAAGCAATTGCAGCTAACCCTACTTACGCTTTGGCGCACTACAATCTTGCGCGCTCCTTGAATATTAAAGGCGAAAAAATTGAAGCCGCCAAATACTATCAAATGGCTTATGACATCAACTGTATTACAAACGAACTTGACCCGCAGGAAATTCAAGACAGGTTAAACAACCTTTTTGACTAGGAAAAATAATGACATTATGGGCTTTCATATTTAAAAGGATAATACAAACAATTCCGATACTTATTATAGTATCTTTAATGAGTTTCTTTTTAATCCGCCTTTCGCCTGTTGACCCTTTGGCGGAATTAAGGCTTAACCCTTCAATTTCAAAACAGACTTTAGAACATGAAACAAAACGTCTGGGACTTGACAAACCAATAGCAATTCAATATTTTCTTTGGGCAAAGAGCTTTATTAAAGGCGATTTAGGCACATGCTCCACGGGCGAAAAAGTAGCCGATAAAATAAAAGAAAGAACTTTAAATACTCTTTTATTGTCCCTGAGTGTTATTGTGATAACCTGGCTTGTAGGAATTCCCATAGGAATTTTAGCAGCACTCAATTACAGAAAGACATTTGACAGGGTTCTGACGCTTTTATCAAGTGTCGGTATGGCAATACCGTCTTTCTTCTTTGCAATTCTGCTTTTGATTTTTGCGCAAAAAACAGGCTTATTCCCCATAGGCGGGCTGACATCTCCTGAGTTTTCTTCATTTTCAGGGTTTGGCAAAGTGCTTGATATAGCACACCACCTTGTTTTACCTACCGTTGTTCTTGCAACTATTTCACTTGCCGGGCTATCGCGTCAGATGAGAGCAAATTTATTGGATGTGCTTGACAGCGATTACGTTAAATTTGCAAAAGCAAAGGGCTTAAGCGAATTTAAAGTTGTTTTTAAACATGCACTGAGAAATGCCATAAACCCCCTTATAACCCTTCTGGGTTTTGAATTTGCAGGGTTGTTGTCAGGGGCTGCCTTAACCGAATATGTTTTTCAATATCCAGGGCTTGGGCGCTTAATTTTAGAGGCTGTTTTAAAATCAGATATTAACCTTGTTATGGCAAGCCTTATGATAGGTTCTATCATGCTTATTTTAGGTAATATTATTGCGGATATTTTATTAAAAATAACCGACCCGAGGGTGAGGATACAATGATAAAATTTGCGCAGATTTTAAAACA
>CAYYBA010000041.1:11177-11572 GCA_964470205.1 uncultured Gammaproteobacteria bacterium
TTTGGCACTATTTGTGCTTATTGTTTTATACATCCTTATCTTTTTTGCAAATTTTATAGCGCCCTACCCCAAAGATTTTTCACGCAGGGAGTTATCTTATGCGCCCCCTTCAAATGTTTATTTTATAACGCCCGAGGGTAAATTCAGCCGCCCTTACAGTTATAATTGGGTAAGAGAATTCAATACAAACACGCTTAAAACCACATTCAAGCAAGATAGAACCCAAAGATATTATATTACGTTGTTTCCTAAAGGCTTTAAGTACAAGCTTTTCGGTATTCCATTCTCGCGCCATCTTTTTGGAATACAAAAAGGCGGGGAACTTTTCTTGTTAGGGTGCGACATTAACGGGCGTGATAACTTTTCGCGCCTCTTGTACGGCGGGCAGATTTCTT
>CAYYBA010000042.1:0-11477 GCA_964470205.1 uncultured Gammaproteobacteria bacterium
CCAAAAATCTGCAGGTTTTATTCCCGCAACATCAGCTCTTATTCCGTCAAGATTAAGATAAAGCGCCATATCAATAAAACTTTTATAACCGGCCAAAAGTTCCTGATTTACATTCTTCTTTTCATCAAAAACTTCAAAGAGCCTCACATCTGTCCAATCTGCAGGAACAAGCGTTTTGCCGTTTTTATCTTTTGCAAATAAAGAAGGTTTTTCAAGCGACATATCATAAGAGCCGCAGCTGGGCAAATCCGCAAAAACCCTAAAGCCTCTTTTATGTGCTTCACTTACAAAGATTTTAGCTTCTTCCTTCACATTTGCGGGGTTATCAATATCATCAAGCTGCGGATTTATTGTGTCAAAGCTGTCCATAGCATAAAGCGAACCTGCCGTGCCCAGAGCCTTTAATTTCCCTGTTTTTGTTATGGGCAGAAGATAAATTGTATTTACACCTATTTTTTTAAGTTCGTCAAATCTGGATATTGCATTTAAAAAGCTTCCCCTTATTTCACCCTGTTCTGCTTCAACAATTCCATTGCCGTTAAAATCAACTGCGCCGAATGTTCTTATATTAATTGCGTAAATTACGGCTTTATTTGATGTAAACAGAGTGCGCAAGTCATTGACCCAGACATCTTGTGCAAAAACTTTTTGTGTTAATATAAGGACAACAAAAAATACTATATAGACTAATTTGAGTATTTTCATACAACTATTATATAACAAATAAGGATTTATGGTAAAATGTCTTTGAATAAAATAAAACACTAAGGAATAAATATGAGAAAGTTGAGTTTATCTGTTTTTATACATGATATGTTCCAATCGTCTGTAGTTCTTGCGGCTTTGGTTTTTATGCTTACGTCTGTTTTAATAACGGCTGCTTTGGCTGCCAGTTACTGTTTTCAAAATATTATAGAAAACGGCATAAGCAAAAAAGATATAATTGCAAGAACAACAATTGAAGTGGTTGACACGAAAAAAACAGAATTTTTAAAGCAGGAGCTGGCAAATAAAGTCCGCCCGATTTTAACTCCCGTTGAAGATAAATACGTACAAGACAATTTAGACTCGCTTTTTGATAAAATCGTAAAAATTAAAAGTGAAGATAAAAGCTATGATATTAAATCCAGGGAACTTTACGATTTAATGGATATAGCTGACCCCAATAAAAAGAAATCAGCTGTTTATTACCTCTTAAATGCTGACAGCCCAAGCATCGAGAGGCTTTATAACAAAACAAACTTAATTTTAGACAATATTTTGCAAATGGGCGTATCTGAAGCTGATTTTCAAAAGCAGGATATAGACACTCTTTTGAAAAATCATTTTGTAAAAACAATTCCAAAAGTCCAAATGAAAACAGTTTCAGGGCTTTTAGAACAGGTTATTGTGCCAAACCTTGTGGTAGATGAACATGCCACAGAAGTTGCCCGCACAAATGCCAAAAGTTCCGTAAAACCTTATACTGTTACGTTTAAGCGGGGTGAAACTATTTTGCAGGTTGGCGAACCTGTTACTCAATTTAAAAAAGATGCGCTCAAAAAGGCGGGCTACACGGCTTTTGAATTAAACAAGGGTGCTGTTTTGGGTATACTGGCGCTTGTTGTGCTTACCTTAACTTTTTTAACCGTTTATATAAGAAAGTATGAAAAAACATTTTTTAATTTCAGATACATGCTTATTCAGGCAAGTTTGCTTACAATGGCAACAATTTTAACGGTTGTAATTTCGCACTATGATATTGCAGCGCTTTATTACCTTCTTTTACCCGCGTACACCATAATTTTAGCCGTTTTCACATCTCCTGTCCTTGCCTGTCTTTCAACAATTTTACTTCTTTTGCTGTTTTCTGTCGTATTAAATTTTGACCAGCATACAATTTTTTCTCTTGTTTTTACAACCACAATGGCAGCTTACAGTATTTCTAAAATAAATTATTCAAAAAGGTTTGATTTAATCAAATGCGGTATGGATGTTGCCTTTATGGCGCTTTGCACAAACTTTTTGCTTTATTTGTTTGAATGGGAATTAACAGGCGATATGCTTGTGCCTATGCTTTATATAATTTTGTGTGCTTTCTTCTCAAGCATTGTAGCTTTAGGCGTTTTGCCCATTATTGAAAAACTTTCCAGAACCGTAACTCCTTACGGGCTTATTGAACTTGCAGACCATAATCAAAAACTTCTTTCAATGCTTCAGCAAAAAGCTCCGGGCACATATCACCATTCATTAATGGTTGCAAATTTATGTGAGGCTGCGGCGGAATCGATCGGCGCAAATCCCATTTTAGCGCGTGTCGGAGCATTTTATCACGATATCGGCAAATTGAAACGACCTTACTTTTTTATTGAAAACCAGTCTTATTTCGGAATTGAAAATCCGCACACCAAGCTTAACCCGAGGCTAAGCAAAATGGTTATAACCTCTCACACAAAAGACGGGGTTGAAATGGCGAAAGAAAACGGTTTGCCGCAGAGCATTATTAATTTTATCCAGCAGCACCATGGCGAAGGGCTTGCAGGGCATTTTTACAACCAGGCGCTTCAACAAGAAGGAAGCGAAAACGTTACGCAAGAACAATTCCGCTACCCCGGGCCTAAGCCGAATACGAAAGAAGCTGCGATTTTAATGCTTGCAGATGCGGTTGAAAGTGCTGTGAGGTCTTTAAAAAATCCGTCGCAGGAAGAAATTGAATCTATGATAAGCAGAATTATCACAGAAAGGCTCAATGACGGTCAATTAAGCGATTCGCCTCTTACCTTGCGTGATATTAAGCTTATAGCAGTTACTTTCAACAGAGTTTTGCGCGGAATGCAGCATGACAGAGTTAAATATCAGGAAAATATCTTAAACGAATTTGAAGATAAAAGTAAAATCCGAATAGCGGAAGTTCAAGACGACAAAATTGAAAAGAAACTTCAAAAAAAGAATACCGAAAATGAAAAAAATGATGAAAAATAATTTTGAAATTTCCATTTTAAATAAATGTCCCGGATTTTCTTTTAAAAAAAAGGCTCTTGTTAAAGAGCTTTTTAACTGTATTCTAAAAATGGAAGAAGTCAAATCATCGCGCCTTTTTAAATATGATTTTAAAACCTTAGGTTTTGATATTGTTTTTTGTGATGATGAAGAAATTAAAAAAATAAATGCTCAGTACAGAAAAAAAAATAAACCTACGGATATTATAACTTTTGCTCTTTTTGCAGATTCCCAAACGCCTTTTATTTTTAACGGTGAAATTAACCTCGGTGAAATTATAATTTCTTATCCTGCGGCGCAAAAACAAGCTAGAAACGGGCTTGAGGCAGAAATTATTACTTTAATTACCCATGGGATTTTACATCTTTTAGGTTTTGACCATAAAAACAAAATGGATTATAATTTTATTGTCGGAATTCAAAATAGAATAGTTGAGAAATTTACAAAATGACAAAATTCGGTTCTAAAACTTTTTTAAGAAGTACATTATATGCCCTAAACGGGCTTCGCCTGGCTTTTAAATCGCAAAGAAATTTCAGGAAGCATTTAGTAATAGCCTTATTTGCAGTTTTAATAGGTCTTTTTTTGCGTTTGGATATAATTTCAATGTGCATAATAATTTTAGTTAATGTGCTTGTTTTAATTTGTGAACTTTTCAATTCTATTATTGAGTTTATAATGGATGCCTACTATAGAAATAAATGGGCAAAATTGGCAAAACTGGCTAAAGATATGGGCGCAGGCACAGTGCTTTTGGCTTCCGTTACCGCTATGGGCATAAGTATTTTGCTTTATTTAAACGGAATTTATGAAATGTGGTTTTAAATTAAGAGTCTTTTTTGTCCAGTATCAGTTCGTAGCCTAAAATTTTGCATATAGCTTGCAGTTCTTCAACACGCATTGAATTTCTTTGCATTTTGCACGCAAAACTGTTGGGGTTATAACTTTGATTAAGTTCTTCATAAATTTTTTGAGCAAGTTTTTTTTGAGTAGTGCCTGCTCTTGATGTTAAAAATTTGACCATTTCCCGGTTTGACCAGTTAGTTATTTCCATATTAAAACTATACGTTCTTGACATTCCTTTTACAACCAATTAATATTATAATCTTATAATGATATTTTATTATCATTATGATATTACTAAAGGAGAAGAAATGCGAAAATGCGGTTTTACGTCTGCGCGTCATTCTGAACACCCACCCTGTCATCCTGAACGCGGCAGCCGGTGCGAATGTGACAGCGCCGACGAGGCGGTGGCACGTAGCACGACGACGCTTGTTTCAGGATCTGACAAGCGGAAATTCTTGTTTCTGTCAAAATACTTTCCACCCGTTTCTTTCTTTTTGGCTCAAACGCCGCACGCAAAAAGAAAGAAATGGGTGGAGCCCAAAGAAAGAATAAACGTCGGCTTCTTGCCGCCTGGCAAATCAAAGATTTGTCCGTTCGCTTCGCTTTGCTCCCGCTCGCAACGGCGGGTTAGTGCCTTCACGCTCGCGGAAGTCTTAATAACCCTTGCAATAATCGGTGTTGTGGCAGCCCTTACAATTCCTTCCGTTGTAAAAAATTATCAGCAAACAGAGCTAAAAACTCAGTTTAAAAAAGCTTATTCTATTGTAAGCAACACTCAGCAGAAAATAATGTTTAATTTAGGTTATGTTCCAATCTGTTACTATAAAGAGGGTATGAGTTCTTCTATTAGAACAGAATGCGCTGCATATTGGGAAGAATTTAAAAATACTGCCAAAATAGCAAAAACATGCAAAGGCAATGCCCTGCAAAAAGGCTGCATACCAAAATATAACATTACACCTCCTTCGGGCTGTTCATATTTTGATGTAGAACGTTTAGAAACATCAAGTACCGCCTATATTTTAGCTGACGGGATGATTATTATTCCCTACATTGAAAACGGAGATACTGACTTTCTTATTGATGTAAACGGAATAAAAGGTCCGAATAAAGGCGGATACGATTTATTTTCTTTTGCAACATATTATAATGAAACCTCCAAGAAATCATATATCAAGCGGAGCCCATGCGGCGGACTGACTGCTGAAGGAGGCAGAACGACCGATGAAATGCTTAAGTGGGTGTATAAATAATTCAATTTGTTTATTAAATGATATTAAAATCTTTACAAACAATTTTTTATGCTAAAATTACTTTATGAGTGACTATATCTTACCTTTAGCTTTATCTACAATTGCCGGGCTTTCAACTGTTTTGGGCGGAGCCATAACTTTTTTTATCAAAAAACACAGCATGAGGGCTTTATCCATAGGACTTGGATTTTCTGCAGGTGTTATGATATTTATATCTCTAACGGAACTTTTGCCGCAATCGCGTGAATATATTTTACAATATCTGGGGCAGGGAAGCGGCTGGCTTGTGCTTTTGGGGTTTGGTGCAGGCATGCTTGTGGCTGTTTTAATTGACCGTTTTGTGCCTGACCATATTCAAGATGAAAAACATCTTCTAAATGATGAAGAAAGTATCATAGATGAAGAAGAAAAAAATAAAGCCGTTGAAAAATGCGAAGGCGATTTTTGTGTTACCAAAACAAATGGAGAATGGCAAAGGCTCAAGCGTACGGGCCTTGTAACAGCTCTTGCCGTTGCTATACATAATTTGCCCGAAGGTTTAGCCACGTTTTTTGCTTCATCGGTTGATCTGAGGCTGGGTTTAACTGTTGTTGTTGCAATTGCAATTCACAATATTCCTGAAGGAATAGCGGTAGCACTTCCTGTTTATCAAGCAACAGGCAGCAAGCGCAAGGTTTTCTGGTATACTCTTTTATCGGGTCTTGCAGAACCCGTTGGCGGCGTTATAGGCTTCTTTATCATTAAACTGCTATTTCCGGAACTTGCCGTAGGCATTATGTTTTCAATTGTTGCAGGCATTATGACGTATATTTCTTTTGATACGCTCTTGCCGCTTTCAAAAGAATATGATACGGGACACTACTCTATTACAGGTGTTGTGCTGGGAATGCTTTTTATCGGTGCTACCATATTTTTATTTTAAATTTGACCTGACTTTATGTACATGCTAAAATTTGTAAGATGTTTGATAATACAGATATAATTACAATAGGCGAAAGCCTTATAGAGATGTCCTGCGAATCATCTTTAGCCGTAAGTGAAAACTTCAGAAGATCTTACGGAGGTGATACGCTTATAAGCGCAATTGCTGCCTTAAAAATGGGCGCAAAAGTAGGCTACATCACAAAAATCGGCAATGACAGTTTTGGCGAATATTTGCTTGATGCCTGGCAATCTGAAGGCTTGGATACTTCTCAAATTAAGCTTGCAAACGGTCCGAACGGCATATATTTTGTGGGGAAAGGCGATGACGGCCACCAGAGCGTTTATTACAGAAGAAAAACCGCTGCAAGCCAGCTTAGCATAGAAGATATTGATTTTGATTATATCAGAAGTTCGAAACTTGTTTATGCAACGGGCCTGGTGCAATCACTGTCCCTTTCTTGCCGTGAAGTTATCAAGGAAGTTTTTGAATTTGCCAAAGAAAATGGTATTTTAGCTGCATATGATATTAACTTTTCAAAAAATGTCTGGTCTGAAGATGAAGCAAGAGAAGCCTTTGAAGAGGTGGTACAATATATTGACATAATCTTTTTAAATACAAAAGATGATATACCCGCGCTTTTCAATCTTGAAACTTGCGATAATATCATCAAAAAATTGTCCGATAACGGCATTAAGACAATTATAATAAAGCAGGCACAAGGAATTTACGCATGCAGCGGCGGAAATTGTATAAATTTGCCTTATTTGAGCGCAAATAAAATTGATTCAACAGGTGCTGAGGCTGCTTTTAACGGAGCATTTTTAAGTTTTATGCTCCAGGGTTATGATTTAAACACCTCCTTAAAATATGCAGACTGTCTGGGTTCACTGCAAATTCAGCAAATCGGCGCTGCACGCTCTATTCCAAGCCTGGAAGAAGTCACTCGGCTTTATAAAGAAAAGTATGAATAAGAAAATTTTAATATCGGGTTATATAGGTTTTTCAAATTTTGGAGACGATGCAATTTTTTCTTTGCTTGTCAAGTATTTAAAATCTAAAAATGCTGATATAACAGCACTTTGCAACAACAGTAAAAAAGTTGCACAAGAGTATGACATTAAAACCGTTCAGTTTAATTCTAAAAAAATAATTGAAGCTATCCGAAAAACAGATGTTTTATTCTCCGGCGGCGGCAGTTTGCTGCAGAACAAAACAAGCAATAAAAGTCTTCTTTATTATCTGGGGGTTATTTTTCTTGCAAAATTTTTCGGAAAAAAAGTTGTAATATTCGCTCAGGGCATAGGGCCCATAAAAGGTGTTTTTGCAAATTTTTTAACCAAAACTATTCTAAAAATGTGTGATATTGTAACTGTGCGCGATAAAGATTCTCAAGAAATTTTAAATAAGTGGGATATTAAATCAACACTTTTATGCGACCCTGTCCACTCGCTTCCTTTGGGGAATTATAATCCGCATGGCGTTGTGGGTGTTCAGTTAAGAAAAATCAAAAATCTGCACCCCGATTTTTTAAACAATCTGGCCGATTGTATCGGAAATTTTTTTTCAGACAGGCAAATTTGGGTTTTGCCGCTGCAGAACAGTATGGATGAAGCCATATGTTCAAAATTTGTAAAAATATTAAAAACCAAGTATAATGATTTAAACGTAGATATTATTTTAAATTCTTCAATCAATGAAACGATATCCGATTTTTCAAATCTTGAATATTTAATCGCAATGCGCTACCATGCCTGCCTTTTGGGTCTAAAGTTTGGTGCTAAAACTTTACCTTTGGTGTATGATGAAAAAGTACAGACGCTTGCAAAGGAATTCCAAATTGATTGGGCAGATTGCACAAAAAAGGAAGATTTAAACGAAAAGTTTGAAGGTTTAAGAAATTTTAAACTCGGTGTAAGCGTTAATAAAGAATTCAATTGGAAAATATTTGATAATTTTACATAAGGAGAAAAAACCATGATTATTCCAAGTATAGATTTAATGAACGGTAAGGCAGTTCAACTCAGACAAGGCAAAGAAAAAGTCATTGAACGCGAAGATGTCCTGGAACTTGCTAAATATTACGGGCGTTTTGGCGAATTAGCCGTAGTGGACCTTGATTGCGCTATGGGTACGGGAAATAATGAAGAGTTAATTGCTCAAATTTGTAAAATTGCGCCTTGCAGAGTGGGCGGCGGTATCAGAACAATAGAAAAAGCTTACAGAATGCTGTCTTTGGGTGCAAGAAAAATAATTATAGGAACAGCAGCGGATGAGAATTTTTTATCAAAATTACCCCCGAGCAAAGTTGTTGTGGCAATTGATTCAAGAAACGGAAAAATTACAATCGAAGGCTGGAAGACCACAACCGATTTTTCGACAGAAAGCTATGTAAGGCGTTTTGATAACCTTTGCTCAGGCTTTTTGTATACTATTGTTGAAAAAGAAGGTATGCTTCAAGGAACTGATATTGAAGCATTTAAAAGAATTAAAAAAATTACAAATAAGCCCATTGTGGCATCAGGCGGTATAAGCACAATAGAAGAAATTGCCGAATTAAATGAAATGGGCATATCTGCTCAATTGGGTATGTCGATTTATACAGGCAAAATCAATCTGGAAGAAGCTTTTTGCTCTTGTATTAATTTTTCAAAAGGTTTAATTCCCACAATTGTTCAAGATTTTGAATCAAAACAGGTTTTAATGCTTGCCTATTCCAATAAAGAATCTGTTGAAAAATCTCTAAAAACAGGGGAATCAACATATTTTAGCCGCTCAAGAGAGAAACTTTGGACAAAAGGCGAAACTTCAGGCAACACTCAGGAGCTTATAAATGCTAAATTTGACTGCGATTGCGACTCGCTTTTATATAAAGTTAAACAAAAAGGCAACGCATGCCACCTTGGCAGATTTAGCTGTTTTGAAGATAAAGAATTTACTTTTGGCGAACTTTTTACCTTAATTATGGACAGACGCGAAAAATTACCCAAAAATTCATACACAACAGAACTTTTCCGTAATGAATTTAAATTAAAAAGAAAAATTATGGAAGAAGCCTATGAAACAGTAAGCTTTAATGAAGGAAAAGAGGACCTTGCTTGGGAATGCGCCGATTTGTTTTACCATGTCTTTGTGTTTATGGCAAAACACAATGTAACGCTCACAGATATTGTAAACGGACTATCTTCAAGGACAAAATAACTTATGAGAATTTTACAAAGACCGGATAGGGATTTTTTTGCAAAAATTGATTTTGAATCTCTGCCTTCGGTTGAAAAAATTATTTTAGACGTTAAGGCGCATGGCGACAGTGCTTTAATTAAATATTCAAAGGAATTTAGCGATGGCGATTTTAGCGGTGCAGATGATTTTTTAGTATCTGAAGATGAAATTAACCTTGCTCTGAATTCTATAGATAGAAATGTTCTGGAAGCCCTGAAAAATGCAATTAATAATGTTAAAGAATTTGCCAAAGGACAGTTAAGCTGTATTCAAAATTTGAATATGAAAGTTCAAAACTATCCGAATTCAACTCTGGGGCATAGAATAATCCCGCTTAAGCGCGTTTTGTGCTATGTTCCCGGCGGAAATTACCCTCTTTTATCTTCTGCACTTATGGGCTGCATTCCGGCACTTGTTGCAGGGGTTGAAGAAATTTATGTAACATCCCCTAAAATTGCGCCTGCAACTATAGCTGCCGCACACCTGTCAGGTGCAGCAAAAATTTATAAATTGGGCGGGGCGCAGGCAATAAGCGCTTTTGCCTACGGCACGCAAAGCCTTAAAAAGGTTGATAAAATAGTAGGGCCCGGAAATAAATATGTAACGTATGCTAAAAAATACGTTTTTGGCGAATGCGGAATTGATTTTCTTGCAGGGCCTTCTGAAATTTTAATTGTGGCAGACAGCAGCGCTGACCCTGAAATTATTGCGGCAGATATGCTTGCGCAGTGCGAGCATGACAAAAACGCAAGGGCTTACCTTGTTGCTTTAAGCGAAAATTTGGCGATATCTGTTAAAAAAGCGGCATTAGAGCAGCTTGAAAAACTTCCTACGCGCGAAATTGCAGAATTTGCTTTTAAAAATTCCGCGGCCGTTGTTGTGAATTCGATAGAAGAAGCTGCCGAAATTTCAGATAAAAGAGCGCCCGAGCATTTAGAATTAATGTTTGAAAATGCGCAAGATGAGGCACAAAAGTTTAAAAATTACGGCTCTTTATTTATAGGAACAAATTGTGCCGAAGTTTTCGGCGATTATTGTTCGGGCACAAACCACATTTTGCCGACAAACCAGGTGGCGCGCTACTGTGGCGGTTTAAGCGTTTTTGATTTTATTAAAATTCAAACTTATCAAAATATAGATAAAGATTATGCAAAAATTTTATGTAATACAGCTTCAATTCTGGCTGCTGCTGAAGGTCTTGCGGCGCACAAACTTGCAAGTGATTTAAGGGGAAAAGAGTGAAGGCGCTAAAACACCAAATACACGATTTTCAAGATTATATGTCAACTTTAATTTTAAAAACAATTGTCGGCATACTTTTTAAAATCCAGAGCTATTTTTACAAGGCAACAAACATCAATTACCCTGAAAAACCCTGCATTTTTGCCCTGTGGCATGCCCACCAGTGCGGAGTTTACAGCTTTTTCAACAAAGAAAAAATAAATGTTATGATTTCACGCTCATCTGACGGCGATATTATAGCCTATGCAACCGAATTGCTTGGTATTAAGACTGTGCGCGGTTCAAAAACACGCGGCGGCATGAAGGCATCGCTGGAGCTTATAGACAGGCTTAAAAACGGTGAATACGGCGCTATTACAATAGACGGCCCCAAAGGACCTAAAAGAATAGTTAAAAAGGGCATTATTGAAATTGCACGTATAACAGGAGTGCCTATTGTTCCAATGAGCTGGTACAGCGCAGATTTCGGATTTTTAAAATTCAACACTTGGGATGAATTTCGCTTTCCCATGCTCTGGATTAGAATGATAAACCTTTACGGCGAGCCGATTTACGTGCCATTTGATGCCAGCGAAGATGAAATCGAATTTTACAGAAAAAAAGTTGAAGATGAGCTTAATTCCTTATACAACAGGGCAAAGAGCGAATTTAAAGAGTTGATAAAAGCCCATCCGCCGCAATACTGCCGCAAGACCAGCAGGCCTGCAGATTAAAACCGCCGCAAAAACCGTCTATATCAAGAATTTCGCCGCAAAAATAAAGCTTATCGTTTATTTTAGAGCGGCAAAAATTGTCTATTTCTTTTAGTGAAACACCTCCTGCTGTTACAATTTCACCTTTATTATCGGGCGATAAAATGTCAAAAACAAGAGTCTTCAAACTTTCAATTTCTTCTTTTTTAATTTGGCATCCCTGAGTATCAAAATTTTTCACTAAACATTTTGCCAGAGATTTGGGTATAAACTCACTTACAATATTCCCGAAAGCTTTTTTTGGATATTTTTTAATGG
>CAYYBA010000043.1:0-11308 GCA_964470205.1 uncultured Gammaproteobacteria bacterium
GGAGTATGTCTTTTTTAATTGCGTTACGGTTTGTGTTTTTTTATAATTTTGCACAACCGTTGGTATTGTAAGTGCCGCTACAACACCTATTATTGCAAGGGTTATAAGAACTTCGGCCAAGGTGAATCCCTTTTTCATACTGGACCTTTCTATCATTTTATAATCTTATAAGTTGTTTAATAGTATTATAAATCCTTGTGTCGTTTATGTCAATCTTTTAAAATTATATCATGAAAGATGAACTATTATTTAAGCTTGGCTATAAAATTAAGTACGAACGTATGAAAAAAGGCATTTCACAGGAAGAACTGGCGGAACTAACGGAATTAAATGTCCGTACAATCAGCAAGTTAGAACGCGGGCTTGCCAATATTACTTTTAAAAATTTATGCAATATTGCAAAAGTTTTAAATTTAAATTTAGGCGATTTTTCGGATTTTAAATTGTAGCGAATGAATTTTCTAAAATCTCCGCAATTCTTTTAGCCGCAAGCCCGTCACCGTAAGGGTTTATGGCTTTAGACATTTTTTGATATTCTTGATTGTCATTAAGCAATTTTTGCACTTCATTAACAATCTTATCCTTATCGCACCCTACAAGCTTAACCGCTCCCGCTTCAATTGCTTCGGGGCGTTCTGTTTCATTCCTCAAAACAAGAACAGGCACGCCCAAAGTCGGTGCTTCTTCCTGCACGCCGCCTGAATCCGTTAAAATCAAATAAGATTTTTTCATTAAATGCGCAAAAGGCGCATAATCCAAAGGTGCAATAAGTTTCACCCTTTCAATGCCCGATAATTTTTCCCTGACTGTTCTTTGCACATTCGGGTTTAAGTGTACAGGATACACCACCTCAACATCTTTATTGTTTTTTACAATCTCTAGAACGGCGTCACAGATGTGTTTGAGCCCTTCGCCCAAATTTTCGCGCCTGTGGGATGTTAATAAGATTGTTTTTAAATCTTCTCTGAGTTCCAAAAAACCAAGGTCAACATCAATATTTTGAATAGTGTATAAAAGCGCATCTATTACAGTGTTTCCCGTTTTAAAAATCCCTTTTTCGTTTTTGATGCCTGAATTTATTATGTTTTCAACTGCCTTATCAGTGGGCGCAAAATGCAGGTCAGACACGCTATCCGCTAAAATCCTGTTTATCTCTTCAGGGAAAGGGTAATTTTTATTAAATGTTCTAAGCCCCGCTTCCACATGCCCCACTTTTATCCTTGCATAAAATGCGGAAAGGGCTGCTGCAAGCGTTGTTGTGGTATCGCCATGCACAAGAACAACATCAGGGCGTTCGCACATAAAAACTTCTTTTGTTTTTAAAAGTACGTCAGATGTTAAGTCCCATAAATTTTGGTTTTCCCTCATTAAATTTAGGTCATAATCGGGTACAATTTTAAACAGATTTAAAACCTGGTCAAGCATTTGTCTGTGCTGCGCTGTTACAATAGTTAGAACCTCAAATTGGTCGTATTTTTTAAGTTCTAAAACTAAGGGCGCCATTTTAATTGCCTCGGGGCGTGTTCCAAAAACTATTGCAACTTTTATCTTTTTTCCCATAATGCCATGTTACAAAAAAGGCAGACTAAAAGCAAATTGTTTTAAGTGCATCAGCCGATGCGGATGTTGACGGCTGCGCTGAGCAGGCGGCAACGTAGCATAACGATGGCGACGTTGCGACGTAGGCGAGTTATGCGAGCCGAAGAAGCGAACAAATCTTTGATTTGACAGGAGCCATGCATCAGCCGATGCTTTCTTCCAACCCATTTTTTGCCTCAACCCTTGCCGCCTTTCTTTTCTTTTTTCGCATTAAAAAGCTTATATGTACTTTTTTTAAAAAAAGTACCAAAAAATCGCCGCAGAGTGCTCCATTACCGAAATTTCTAAATTCACCTTTTTTATGCTCAACAACTCAATACTTTTTTGTTAATTCAAAAAAGTATTTCAAACAGTTTCGCTCTTTATGTTCATTAAGAAATTTCTGTCCATTCCTGCACACAGCGGCATTGAAGATATAATATACATAAAAAAAAGCCGTCTTAAAGGCGGCTACTAGACTTGGGGAGGAGGTTTTGAGAGAGAATTGCTTCTCTCCTCTTCTTCTGTTTTAACTTTCGGCACAGATTATAAAAAACTTTAACAATTTAATATAATTCATATAAATAAACTAACTTTTGCAAAATAATTTAAGAATGCTACCATATAGACCGTAGTTATAGTCTTGGAAATAATTCAAAATAGGATTTATGGGAAAAGTTGAATTTGAACTTTTATTAAAACTAATCGGAGATAACATTAGAAAATACAGAAAGCTTGCCAATTTATCCCAGGAAGCTTTGGCGTTTGAAACAGGAAGCGAAAGAAGCTACATGGGCGCTGTTGAGCGCGGAGAAAAAAGGGCAAGCATATATACTTTATACAAAATATCAAAAGCATTAAATATTCAAATATCGGATTTATTTGAAAAAGAACAAGCTGGTCTATGAAAACAACTAAAAAGAAAATAAACCGCACCGGTTATAGAATTTTGCTTGTCTTACAGCTTTTGATGCAGCATGAAGCATCAAAAGAAGACATTATAAAAGCTGTTTCAAAAACTCTGTGTTCAAAAGAAGTAAGTGCTGATACCGTGAGGCTTGATATAAACACTTTAAAAAGCGCAGGGTTTTTTGTGGAATGTAAAGAAGCAGGCAAAAATTCCTGTTATCGTTTAGCGCAAAATCCTATAAGCATAAAGCTTTTGAAATCTGAAATTTTGGCAATAAATCAAATTAAAGAAGCTGTTTTCGAACTTGAAGATTGGAAATATATTTTTAATTTGTATAAGGTTTTTGAAAAAATATCGAAATTTATTGAAGAAGAAGAGTTTAAAAATAAAATATTGGATTTTAAATATTTTTCGAGCATAGATTTTTCACTTTTAAGGGAATTGGATTACCACTGCTCGAAAAAACACGAAATTGCCGTACTCTACAACTCGCCCTTAGGTATAAAATCAATAAGAATAAGATGCAGGGAGATTAAGTATGACAGAAATACTCGCAAAATACATCTTTGGGGCGAAATTCAAAGCTATAAATATTTAGGTTGTCTGAGAGCAGATAAAATCATATGTATTGAAAATATTATAAAACACCCGTTAATTAAAGAATTTGACGGCATTTTTATAAATTATAAAATAAAAAGAAAAGCGCTTGAAACAATCAATTTAAAAGAAGATGAGAAAATTTTAAGCCTGGATGGCGATAGCGTTACAATAAAAACTAAAGTACGCAATAATTTTAATTTTTTACAACATCTGGCGCTTTTGGGCGAAAATGTTTTAGATATTGATGCGGACATCAAAAAAGAAATGCTTAAAAAACTACAGGAAACAAGAGATATTTACAAATGACTTTAAGAAAAATTGACGCAAGTTACAGAATTATGAAAATATTAAAGCTTTTGGCGCAAAGACCAAGAAGCATGAATGAACTGTGTATAGAATTGGAGCTTGAAGGGCATGAAATAAGCTATGATACAATTTCAAAATATTTTTCAACTTTAAGAGAGTTCGGATGTGTTATCACAAAAAAGAATTGCAAATTTGAACTTGAGGCACTTCCGTTTTTTATTGATTTACAGCAAAATGATGTAGAAATTTTAGCGGATTTTCAAAAACTTGCAAATGAAACATGCCAGCTTAAACAAATTAAAAGTGTCAGAAATGCATTTAATAAAATTTTGAAAATGACATCGCAAGAGTGCAAAAATTATTTTAACAGGATTTTAAACCAAAAAACTTCCTCTCATCTGGATTTAAAGTGTGCGGATAGTATTGAAAAGTTGTCCTGTTTTATTGAAGAGGGCAACCAGAAAATAAAAATAGTGTACCGTGCGGCTTCTTTTATTGTAACTCCCCTGGGCATAAGGTATTCGGGAAATAAAGCATACCTTATGGCATTTAATGAAAATAAAATGGTAAATGAACAATTTTTGCTTGACGATATTTCCCAAATTCAAAACCATATTCAGATTTCAAACAGACAGTCTTTTATATCTGCAACCGTTTTCAAAATAAAAGGCAGACTTGTTAAAAATTATCATCCCTATGAAGGCGAAGAAATTGAATACCAAAAAGACGGCTCTGCAATTGTTATAAATAAGTTTGAAGATAAAAACGTTTTAAAGTTAAGGCTTTTAAAATATTTTGAGGCTTGCGAAATTTTATCCCCGCAAAAGGAAAGAGAAGAATTTATAAAACTGGTTGATAATTTGATTAAAAATTACAGCCTAATCTCTTAAATATAAATAATCTCTGAGTGCCCTTTTCCAATTCCTTAAAAGTCCCTGATTTTGCATAACACTATTTTTGGGCCGCTCGGCGCTTGTTTTGTAATCGGTACTTTCGCAGGGTTTTAAATTAACTTTTAACCCTTTTTGTTTAAAAATTTCTTTTGCAAAGCCGTACCATGTTGTTTTTCCGCCTCCGCATGTGTGATAAATGCCGTATGGCATTTTATCCACTAAAATTTTTGCTATGGCAAGCGCTAAATCTACAGTCCAAGTAGGGCAGCCGTGCTGGTCATCAACAACTTTAATTTCAGGTTTATCAGCTAAACTAAGCATTGTTTCAACAAAATTTTTGCCGTGATGTCCGTAAAGCCAGCTTGTTCTTGTTATGTAATGTTTTTTGCAGTGTTTTTGAACGGCCTCTTCTCCTTCAAGTTTTGTAATGCCATAGTTATTTATGGGGTTTGTTTTATCGGCAGGTGTGTATTCGCCTTCTTTTTTGCCGTCAAATACGTAATCTGTTGAAATATAAACCACAGTAGCGCCAATATCCTGCGCTGCGCGTGCAATATTTTTTGTACCTTCAAAGTTAATTTTCTTTGCAAGTTCAATTTCATCCTGCGCTTTATCCACATTTGTATAGGCGGCACAATGCACTATAACATCAGGTTTTTCGCGTTTAAAGAAATTTTGAACCGCTTCAAAATCAGTTATATCAAGGTTATTTATATCTGTTTCAATAACTTCATATCCGCTATCTTCTAAAACCGGGCATAAGTCATGCCCCAGCATGCCCTTAGCACCTGTCACCAAAGCTTTCATAGCATATCTCCAACATCTTTTAATCTTCTTTTCTGATTTTTATCCTTATCGCTTAAACAAGGTTCAATTCCTAAACCAGCTAAACCCCAATCAATCCCGATATCAGGGTCATTCCACAAAATTCCCCTGTCAAGCGCGGGGTCAAATTCATTTGAGGCTTTATAATACACCTGTGCAATATCGCTTAAAACCAAAAATCCGTGCGCAAAGCCTTCGGGAATATATAGCGCGTGTTTATTGTCATCAGATAAAATTTCACCCGCCCACTCACCGAAAGTTTTAGAATTTTTTCTTATATCAACTGCCACGTCAAAAATTTTTCCTTTTGTGCAGCGCACAAGTTTTGCCTGTGGTTTCGGGTCTGCCTGATAATGCAGCCCCCTTAAAACGCCTTTTGTTGATTGCGACAGGTTGTCCTGCATAAATTCAACCTGTATGCCGTTTTTAACAAATTCAGACTTTTTGTAAGTTTCAGTAAAATATCCCCGCTCATCCCCAAAAATTTTCGGTTTTACTAAAATAACATCCTTGATTTTTAACCTTTCAAACTCCTGCATTATAACTCCAATTTTTGCTGCTGCGGCTGGTAATAGTAGTTTAATTCTTTTGTCAAATCTAATTTTTTGGCATTTTTTCTAAACATTTTGGATTTATAAATCCCGCCTTTTGCCAGAAAATAGAGCAGGCTTATTTTTAAAACTCCAAGTCCGTATTTAATGCTGCGCGCAAGATTAATGGAAGATGCCTGCGGGAAATATTTTGTGGGACAAGAAACTTCGCCTATTTTAAATTTATGGTAAAAGATAAGTGATAGCATTTCGTTATCAAAAATAAAATCGTCATCGCAATCTTCAAGGGGCAAATCTTCCAGAATTTCTTTTCTGAACGCTCTAAAACCCGTGTGATATTCAGAGAGCCTTTCTCCTAACATAAAGTTTTGAAATGAGGTTAAAAATTTATTCGCAACAAATTTGTAAAAAGGCATACCGCCCCTCAGGGCAGAATTTCCAAGCATTCTTGAAGCAACAACTGCGTCATATTCGCCGTATGCAATCATGGACGCCATAGCGCTTATAAGTTTTGGGCTGTACTGGTAATCAGGATGAAGCATTATAACAATATCGGCATTGCTCTTTAGTGCCGCGCTGTAGCAGGATTTCTGGTTGCCCCCGTAGCCTCTGTTTTTTGTGTGCACTATTGTTGTTATATTCAGATTTTTGGCAACATCTTTGGTTTTATCCGCAGAATTGTCATCAGTTAATATAACCTCATCCACCATGGAAAAACATATCTCCGAATACGTTTGCTCCAATGTTTTTTCCGCATTATAAGCGGGCATAATTACTACAATTTTTTTCCCGTTTAGCATAGTTTTATTATAACAAAAAAGTGCCCTGAAGGCATGGTTTTATTTTTTATGTTAATATTTTTTATATGGCAAAAAGGTGTCAAAATGTTTTTAAAAGAGTGGTTAAAGTATTTTATAAATAGGCTTACATCTTCAAAATACGTAATAAAAGGCGAGTGTAAAAAATGCGGCGAATGCTGCCGCACCATTATGTTTTTGGACGAAGACAACAAATACATCAAAACCCCCGAGATGTTCGAACATGCCAAAAAAAGAGTAAAGCGTTTGAAAAATTTTGATATAAACGGTGAATTGAAGGAAAACGGCGAAATTACAGCCCTTATGTTCAAATGCAAACTTTTAAAAGAAAATGGCCAATGCTCCCGTTATTGGTTTCGTTCTTTATTTTGCCGCGATTATCCTGCCATAAATTCGGATTTTATAATGAGGGGCGGCGAAACACTTGACACGTGCGGATATTATTTTGAAACAAATAAAAAATTTGAGGAATATCTAAAATAATTAATCTGCAATTCTGAAACTTCCAAAAGCCACAGGGTCTTGCAGGTTTGTTATTTCAAAAACCTGCATTACATAAAGTCCTTTTTGATATATTATAAAATAATCCGTGTAATAATTTTGGTTCGTAAGCTTGTATTCGCGGTTAGAATAGTAACTGTATCCCCAAAATTCCGATGTATCATCTTTTTTAAATATATTAACCTTAATAACCTTGTCTTCAAAGCCTTTCGGATTTACAACCGCATAATAAACCCTTTCTCCGGATTTAAAAACCTGCTGCGGCCGTGTTGTTTCTGTAATAGGGGCAGAGTTGAACACGACAAAAGGTTTTTGCGTTTTGTCACATGCGCAAAGCACAAAACACGATAAGGCGATTAAGATAAAAGTTAAAAATTTTCTTTTCATTGCATTAAATTCTTATAAAGCACATCTATTTTTTGTGTTGTGGCTCTTTTCAATTCTTCATCTTCTGAGTATTGATTAAATTTTTCGTAATTGAATATAGCATTTTTGAAATTGTTTTCTTCTTCCCAGCAAATACCTAAAGCATAGTAGGCATAAGAAAATTCGGGATTGATATATATTGCTTGTTCAAAATTTTTAATCGCATCGTCTGTTTTTTGGTCTTCATAATCAATTAAACCGATGTTAAAGTAAGAATCATAATTATTCGGGTTTAAATCAAGAGCTTTTTTATAACTTTTTAAAGCTTCATCTTTTTTATTTTGGAATTTCTGTGCATTACCGATTTTAACAAGCAAATTATCATCAAATTCGCTTATGACGTAAGCTTTTTCAAAATATTTAAGAGCACTGTCGTAATCTTTTTGCTTGAAATAGTTATCACCCATTGCAATATAACCAGCAGGCGATGTTTCATCAATTTCAATGGCATGCTCAAAAGCGGCTTTAGCGCCTTCATTTTCATTCAAATTTGATAAACTTTCACCGTATTGAACAAAAAGGTCGCTGTTTTGGGGCTCCATTTGAATTGCTTTTTCATAGTTTTCAACCGTTTCAGCTTTCATGCCCAAACCCTCATAGGATTTTGCCATACCCTTATAAAGCGCATAGTCGTTTGAATTAATTTCAAGGGCTCTTTGATAAGCAATTTTAGCACTTTTATATTGTTTTTTCTCGTTTAAACTGTTTGCCTGATTTAAATATGCGCTGTAAAGACTTTTGTTAACTTCCTCTTTTGTCATTTTAAATTTATCGAACATGTTTGCGCTAACAAGCAAAACGGATTTAAAAATATCCTGCGCATCTTTGTACTGCCCTGATGCCAAATAAACAAGGCCTTTATTATACTGCGCGCGCAGATTGGTTTTATCCATACTTAAAATTTCATCGTAAACATCAAGTGCCCTGTCATATTCTTTATTTTTATAATAACTTTTGGCAAGTTCGCCCTTCATGTCAATATCTTTAGTATCTAAATTAACCCCTTTTTGCAAGGTTTTAATAGCTTCGGCATTTTTATCGGTATTTTGATATAAAATACCTAAATTCAGGTAGGCTTTTGAATCGTCAGGGTTGGTTGTAATGTATTCTCTGTAAGCCTCAATTGCTTCACCTGTTTTACCCATATTGGCCAAAAGGCAGGCGTAATCAAATTTTAAATTTGATAATTCCGGATTTATTTTAAAAGCCTTTTGATAATTAATATAAGCCTTCTCGTTTTCTTTTAAATAAGTCTGCGTTATTGCCAAATTTGCGTAGGCTGTATAATCATTTGGATTTTTGGCAATAGCTTTGTTCAAATACTGTTTTGCGCTGTCATAATTGTTCAGGCGCATATAAGCAAGCCCGAGTGCTGAGTATTCGTCAAAAGTATCCGGGTTATCCTTTAGCGCTTGCAAAAATTCGTTAATTGCCGCTTTATAACTTTTAATCTGCAGATAAGAATTAGCCAAATTGCAGCGTGCATCTAAGTGTGCAGGGTATGTTGATAAAAAAATCAAATAGTTTTTAATTGCATTTTGATAATTTTTATTTAAATATTCAACGTTTGCAATATTTAAATAGTTATATTTATAATCAGGCATTAAGTTTTGCGCTTCTATGTAAACTTCGTATGCTTCATCATATTTATTTTGCTGCTGCAAAATATTTCCTATGCTGATATATAAAAAACCGTCGTTGGGGCTTAGCCTTAAAGCTTTTTGGTAATATTCAAGGGCTTTGTCAAATTCACCCACTTCAGAATAAAGCCCTGCAAGCTTTGTGTTTAAGGTTGTATCATCAGGGCTTGATGTTATTGCTTTTAGAATTAAATCAATAGCATCTGCCGTGCGCTCGCTGTCTTCAAATTGAAGCGCTTTTTGATAAAGCTGCATAGATTCCTTTGTCATTTTAGCTTCGGCAATGTTAAAATTACTTGAAGCTAATGCACATATAATTGTTAAACTCAATAATAAACTCTTTTTCATAGTAATATATTATCGTAAATATTATGCAAAAAGTCAATAATTTAATAATTTTTACGTCCTTTGATTTTACAGCAGCATATGATTTTCTAATTCCACGGGTAATCGTCTGATATTTTCCAACCGTCTCTCATAATTAATGCTCCGCAATACCTCCCGCCTTCATTTTTGTTGCATCCGCTTAATAAGGTATTTCTTGCAAGATCGTAACCGACAGGCATCATTTTACCATTGTTTCTCGGGGTATCATCGTCACGAATATTGTAATAAAAAACAAATATATCTTTTCCGTATTGGTTCGGCTTCTTTTGCCCGTTTATATCAACATACATTCTTACTATATCCATTTTGTTGCCTGCGCTTGTTGTAAAGTTATCAGATACAAACCCTATAAAAGTTCCGTCATTTAAATAAAATCTTGCGTATCTGTAATCTAAAGTAGCGTCGCTTCCGCTTAATGTAGAAATACTAAACGCACATTCGCCCGTTGTTGAACCTTTACAGTTTTTTGAAACTTTCAAATACGGGATTAGATAGGTATCTGCAAAATCAATTGAACTTTGCGGCAAATTAGAATTAGGACCTAGTTTCCAGGTTACAATGGGTCCATTGTCTGCTATTGCAAGATTTGTGGTATTAGCAAGCGCGCTATACGCTTTTTTTAATTGTGTCACGGTTTGTGTTTTTTTATAATTCTGTACAACGGCGGGGATTGTTAATGCTGCCACAACGCCAATTATTGCAAGCGTTATAAGAACTTCTGCTAAAGTAAAACCGTAAATCTTAAATTTATTATCACTGCCTATTTTACCCATTCTTTCATTATAAAGTAAATTTGAAATTTTACAATAATTGCAAAATACCGCTTGCAATTAATTCATGCTTGTGGTTTCATATTATCAGAATAATGAACATACAAGGAGAAAGACAAAAAAGTGGTTAAGATTAGACTTAAAAGACTTGGATACAAAAAAAATCCTACATACAGAATTGTAGTTATAGATTCGCGCCTTAAGCGCGAAGGAGCCCCCATTGAAGAATTGGGCCACTATAACCCCAAAACAAAAGAAATGAAATTAAATAAAAAATCAGCACAAGAATGGGTTAAAAAAGGTGCACAGCCTTCCCAAACCGTTGAATATTTAATCAAAAATTGCGATGACAACGGCTGCTTGATTTACAAAAAGAGTGAAACCGTAAAATTATCTAAGAAAGCACAAGCAAAAACGCAAGCACAAAAAGAAGCAAAAACGCAAGCCCCACAAGCGCCTGCTCCTGAAGCTGCTCAAGCACCTGCTGCTGAAGCGGTACAAGAAGAACCTGTTGCGCAAGCAGCACAAGAAGAACCCGCAAATGAAGCGGTGCAAGCTGCGGCTGCGAATGAAAATGAAGCGCCTGCGGCGAATGCAGCGCCTGAAGAGGCTGAAGATGAGGTTGCGAAAGCTTAGATTTTAAAAAGTTATAAAAAGAACACTTTTTAGGAACCTCAAGAAATTGAGGTTCTTTTTTAATTTTAAAAAACTGGTATAATTTTATTAAAGGAGATTAATATAATGCAAAAATGTGTGACAAGACCTTCGGATAAACTTTTAAAACTTCCGAAATATATATTTGCGGAGCTTGATGAATGGAAAGAAGAGGCGCGTGCCAAAGGTATGGATTTAATTGATTTAGGTATTGGCAACCCTGATGGCGCAACGCCTGAACCTGTAGTAGAGGCTGCAGTTCGGGCCATTAAAGACCCGAAAACCCATGGGTACCCCAGTTTTAAGGGAAAAATTGAATTCAGGGAGGCTATATCTGTTTGGCTTAAAAGCCGTTACAATATTGATATTGACCCGAAAGATGAAATTCAGACTTTAATCGGTGAAAAAGAAGGGCTTGCAAATGTTGCGTTGGCATTTACAAACCCGGG